>NZ_JACONW010000001.1 GCF_014357575.1 Pseudomonas folii
GGCTGAAGCCGGTCCCACGTCATCAGTGATTGAAGTGGGAGCCGTGCGTGCCCGTGATTCAGGCACCTCGGTGTATCAGGCAATTGGCTAATCGTTCATCGCGAGCAAGCTCTGCTCCCACAACGTTCTGTTTGTACTGCGCGCTGCCTGGTGATTACCCTGACCCGTATAATCCCTCTTTCTCAGCAAAACTCTCCACAGGTAACCCCATGCCAGACCGCGAAATCATTGTTCCACCTTCCATGGGCAATATCGTCGAGCGCGCAGGTTACGTTCCGGCAGTGAAGGTTCAAGGCACGCTGTACTGTGCCGGGCAGATCGGGCGCACGCCGGATCTCGAGGTTATTTCCGATCCTGAGCAGCAGTTCATTGCCTGCTGGGAAAACCTGCGCACTGTGCTTGCCGAAGGCGATTGCAGCTTTGAGGACGTCGTGGAGATGACCACTTATCACGTGTCGATGAGCGAGCACATGGCCGTATTTCGTGACGTCAAAGAGCGTCTGTTTCCCCGTGGTTTGTGCGCCTGGACCGCCATCGGTGTATCTGAGCTTGCTGTTCCGGGGCTGCTGCTTGAGATCAAGTGCATCGCGGTTCAGCGTGGCTAAGGTTCATCAGGCCAGGACCAATCATCCAATAAACCGAACTCGTGAGCGGGTCTCGTTTCCAAATCGGGTCATTCATTAAAAGACCTTGCGAGGAATATCATGAGTACAAACCCTGTAGACAGCCAGGCCGCCCAGACTCCGGGACCGAATCCCAGCCCGAGCGAGTCGGATGGAAGGTCCACTTCTGACAATGATGTGCGTAAGGCCGATATCAACGAAGTCGAGCCCGATGATCCCGATGTAGCTGGGGTTGATGCTTCTGATACGCCAAGCTGATACGTACCGTGGCGAGTAAAGTCATCACGGCCCATGACCTGGCGATCGACTTGAAGAGCGGTGGTGAAGTCGCCCTGTTCAAATGGTTTATCGCCAGCTTCCTGATGGGCAAGCGCATTCAGGCTGATGTCGCGGCGCAGGCTTATCGGGTCATCGTCGATCAGCATGGTTGCGACTCGCCGCGCAAACTGGCCAGTCAGTCACATCGGCAGTTGGTCGCGATGCTCGGTGAGGCGCACTACGTTCGTTATGACGAAACTACCGCGACACGTTTGACGGCGCTGAGCAAAAAACTCATTGAGGAATATGCCGGAAAGATGGGCGAAATCCATGGCTGCAGTGACAGTCGCGCCGGATTCGAAAAGCGTCTTGGTGAGTTCGACGGAGTAGGGCCAAAGACCGTCGAAATATTCATGCGCGAAGCGGGCGAGGTGTTGTATTGATTCAGGTCGGTTGCGCGGGCTGGAGTTTGCCCCGCGAGCACTGGTCCGAATTCGGCGCAGAGGGCACGCACTTGCAGCGCTACGCCACGTCGCTATCTGCCGTCGAGATCAACAGCTCCTTTTACCGTCCGCACCGCCCGCAAACCTGGCAGCGCTGGGCTGAAAGCGTGCCTGCCGGTTTTCGGTTTTCAGTGAAAATGCCCAAATCCATCACCCACGAGCATCGTCTTCAGGGCTGTGAGCATCTGCTTGAGCAGTTCCTGACTCAGTGCCTGCATTTGAAGGACAAGCTGGGTTGTATTCTCGTGCAATTGCCGCCCTCGCTGACTTATGACCCGACAACCGCAACGGCCTTCTTTGAGGCCCTGCGCAAAGGCTATGAAGGCAGCCTGGTGATAGAGCCCCGCCATGCCAGTTGGCAGGATGCCAGGTTGCTGCTCAGGGATTTTCATGTCGGCCAGGTGGCGGCGGACCCATCACCCATTGTCGGTGCGAATGCGCCGGGCGGCTGGCCGGGTGTTCAGTATTGGCGACTCCACGGTTCGCCGCGCATCTATCACAGCGCCTATGAACCGGCCTGTTTGCAGGAGCTGGCGGTGAAATTAAAGACCGCCGCCGACGCTGGCCTGGAAACCTGGTGCATCTTCGACAACACCGCCAGCGGGCACGCCGTTCACGATGCGTTACTGCTGCGCAAATTGCTGGCTTGAGCAGGCTGCTCTTGCTGCGTTCTATTTTCCGACGTCGCTGCGTTCGCAGGGGCAACACTGGACTTGAGCAATGCCTGAATAGCCTGGCTGTATGCCTGTCGGCCCACTCGCATGCTGTTGTTATGAGTACCGCCCGGCACCAGCAATAGTTTCTTCGGTTCCTGCGCAGCGGCAAACAATTCCTCGCTAAAGCGCGGCGGCACATAGCGGTCGTCCATGCCATGCACGATCAACACGGGCATATGAATGTCGGCGATCTTGTCGACGGAGTCGAATTTCTGCGACAGCAACCAGCGCACTGGCAGTGAGGTGTAGTTAGTCGCCACCGCGGTGGCGACGTCGGCCAGGGTGGTGAAGGTCGACTCAATGATCAGCCCGCGAGCCTGCGCGGGTTGCGTGCCATCCTGAGTATCGCGACCGAGTTCGGCAGCCAGATCCACGGCGACTGCACCGCCCAGCGAATGGCCGTAAATCAGGCGACGACTGGCATCCGGTTGCAGCAGCTTGAGGCGCTCCCAGGCGATGCGGGCATCTTCGTAGACGGTGCTTTCTGACGGCAGCGGGCCACGGCTTTCGCCGAAACCCCGGTAGTCGATTGCCAGCACCGAGAAACCCAGAGCGTGCAATTCTTCAATACGAAACAGTTGGCCGGTCAGGTTCCAGCGTGATCCGTGCAAGTAAAGAACGGCCGGCGCATCTTTGCGATTGGCAGGCCACCACCAGCCGTGAATGCTTTGCGACAGGCCGAATTGCGGAGCTTTGAGTTCCAGCTCCTGCACATTGGCCGGTAACCCGCTGTACCAGCTGGCGGTGCCGGGTTCGATGCGGAAAACCAGTTCGCGCTCGGTGTGTTGCAGGACGGAGCAACCCACCGGCAAACCGATGATGAACATCAGCATGCAGGTCCAGGTAAGCCAGCGCGCCCGAATGCGAGCCAGAGAAAACATGGCCATGGATTACTTCCCCCGACTTTTCAAGCGAAAGGCTGACTGTAACGACGTTGTCATGATACCGATTGATAGATCGGTTACAGAATATTGCGGGCGCAGCCGGTCGGGTTTCATGGACGGAAGTGATCGTCGATCAGGCCGACCATGATGTCGCAGACGGCGCTTGAAACTCCTGGAGCTTTGACCAGTTGCCGTTCGTGCAGCGGAAGGGGGGGCAAGCCTTCATCCCGACCGAGAATGCGCATCTGCGCACTGACCCGCCCGCGGTCAATGATGCCGATTGCCATTCCAGCGCAAATAGCCGTCTCCAGAGCACTGGAGCTCGCCGACATCACCACCGTACGCCAGGCTCTGCCAATTTCATTCAGGGCATTGACCGCGACGTTCCGGTAAGGGCAGCCCTCGCCGTGCAGGGCCAGCGGGGCTGGCTTGTCAGGGGCCAGTTGATAGCCCGGAGCGGCCACCCAGACGGGCTCGGTGGTGCCAAAGGTGTGCAATGGCCGATCAGCGCTCACGGCATGCACCGGTACCACCACCAGCGCCAGATCCAGTTGGCCACGCTGCAGTTGTTCGTTGAGCCGACCGCTGGACGCGGTTTCAACTTCCAGTTCTATCTGCGGGTAGCCACTGGTCAACGGGCTCAGCGTGCTGTGTAACAGGGCCGCTGCATATTCTTCGGAAATGCCCAGTCGCACTCGACCGCTGATCGTCGGGCTCGCGAAACCGGCCAGCAGTCGATCATGGACATGGAGTAGCTCGGCGCTTTGCAAGGCAAACCGACGGCCCAGCGAGGTCAGGTTGACGGTCTGGTTATCCCTTTCCAGCAAGCGGCCACCGGCGATCTCTTCCAGGCGGCGAATATGCAGGCTTACCGCCGAAGGACTGCGATTGAGAAAAGTCGCCGCGGCGAGGAACTGCTCGAAACGCACGACGGCTTGAAAGGTACGCAGAAGATCAATATCCAACGTGCTTTGCATGATTTATAAATCCTGCATCAGTGATGCTGATCATTTCGTTTGATTGAAGTACGCCCCCATTCTTAACATCACACTCATTCAGCGCAATAGGGGATGTTCAATGAATGGGCAGACGGTTGAAATCGTTGATGAGGCCAGCATGTCAAGGACCCCATCGGTCTCCGGATCCAGATGGATAAGCGGTGTGCTGTTGGCCGCCATGGTGCTGAGCTGGAGTTCGGGATTCATCGGCTATCGCTATGCCTCGGAGCACAGCGGGGTGATGTTGGTGACGTTCTGGCGATTCGTACTGGCGGCGCTGTTGCTGTTTCCGTGGGTATTGGGCTCGTTGCGTGAACTGACTTGGGCCATCGTGCGCCAACAGATGCTGGTAGGGCTGTTGGCTATCGCCGGTTTCATCGCGGCGATTGCCTTGTCTATTGAATTAGGCGTGGCGCCGGGCACCAGTTCGCTGATCGCCAATTTGCTGCCACTGAGCATTGTACTGTCGGCGGGGCTCGTCCCCGGACAGCGTACTCGTGGCTGGCAATGGCTTGGGGTGGCGTTGTGCATCGCCGGCATGCTGATTGCCAGTGCGGCGAGTGTCGAGCTGTCCGACGCGCCACTGTGGGCCTACGGTTTGCCGGCGCTGGCCGTCCTGTCGTTGACGGCGGCAACCATCTATCAAAAAAAGACAGATCAAAAGAAGACATCGCCCGTCACGGTGCCTGCCATGACTTCATTGTTCATACAGATCTGCGCGGCGTTGCCGGTCTTCGCTATATTGTCGATCCTTGAGGGTGGGATTACTCCGGTGCTGTCCACTGGATTCGGCGGCGCCGTGCTATGGCTGGTGGTCTGCTCAACCCTCGGTGGCTATGGCTTCTACTGGCTGTGCCTGAAGCGATTCAACATGCAAAGCGTCAGTGGCGCGTTGTTTCTGACCCCTCCCGCGACGATGGTCTGGGCCTGGCTGCAATTCGGCAATCCTTTGAGTACCGGTGCAATAGTGGGTGTGGCGCTGACACTGGTCGGGTTGCCATTCCTGCGCAGGCGCTGAACGACGCCCATAAAAAAGCCGCCTGCCCGTAAGGGGAGGCGGCCTGGACCCGATCCGTTACATCAGGATCGCAATCAGGATGATGACCGGGATTGGGACACCGAGTAACCATAGAAGGATGGAAGGCATAGTCGTTCTCCTTGGCTTAAAGAGCCGTTGTTGTAGCGGGACGTTCGTCGAGGTAAGTCACTGCGTCGCGACGACGACCGCCATAAATGGCAGCGAAGCTGGCGAAGAAGGCACCGCACAGCAGCGAGACGAAGGTCCACAGTGCAGTCATCGCGGCGACTTTCGCAGCGGTGTCGGCCGCTTCTTTAGCAGCTACTTTGGCGTCTTCTACGGCCTTGCGAGCCTGACCATAAACCTGATCAACGCGACGTTCGGCATCTGCCTGGCTAAGGTTGGTGCGTTGGGCAATCATCTGGGCCAGATAGGTACGGTCTTCAGGGCTGATCTGACCGTCATTGCTCAGCGTGCGGCTGAAGATGCGCAGGACTACGCCATGGGCAGCGTCATCACTCACAGCAGCAGGGCGATCATCACGGAACAGGCTGTCGATGTAGTAGCCGTAATCCTGGCTGCCGGCGTTGCTATTGCTCGCCGCGCTGCCTGCTACTTGAGTCACTGCACCCGCAGCACCGGACGCCACACTGGCACCGGCTTGAACGCCGCCGCCAATAATGCTGCTGACCGAACTGGCGATGAGTGTTGCAGCGACCAGCGTTGCCACGGCCCAGGACAGGAAACCATGGGCTGTGTCGCGGAAATACACTTCATCGCCGTGCAGATTTGCCCACTTCACGCGGAGACGGCCAGCGATATAGCCGCCCAGACCGGAAGCAATGATTTGGGTAAACGCCAGCCAGATGACCGTCGAAATACCAACGCCCTTGGCGCTGATGCCTTCGTTGGCCCATGGCGATACTGCCGAGAAACCCAAGCCGAAGCCCAGTAGTATGAGAATTAAGGAAAGCGCAGCGGCGCCAGCGGCACCCGCAAAGATCGCCCCCCAGGAAACACCTGAGTGGTTTGTCGATTCTTGCGCGGCAGAGTTGAAAGTGTCGGGGGATGAAATCATTATTTTTCTGCTCCGTGAAGGATTTTGTTACAGCGTCCCTTAAAGCGTTGCAGTGGTTATGCCAGAAAGGCATTTAATTAAATTTCATATAATTCAATGGTTTAAGTTATTTAAAGATTTTTGAATCATGCATTCTGCAAGGATGCGCTATTTGTTACAGGCGTTCTGCATGAGTGGGGATTTAGTGGTGCATCAAAGCGTTGCGCTACTTTCTTGAACACGGCTATTAACGGCATCGACTGGCTAATGCTTTCTATATAAGCGATCTTTCTGGTTCTTATAGAACGTTATCCCGCACCCAATCAATGATCTGTAGAAGCTGCCGAAGGCTGCGATGTCGGTGTGTCAGGGTAAACGCTTCGCAGCGTTCGGCAGCTCCTACAGGACATTTCAAATCGCACATCCTTTAAAAGCATAACAACGGGATAAATGACCAAAACGGATCGAGCAGTGCCGGATTTTTGTCATGGGCAGACGTGCACGGAGCGATAGTTCGCATATAGTGTTCACACGCTTGTTATTTCCATCTTCAAGAGGTCTCTGCCCAATGTTCTTGAACCGCCCACTGGAAGAAAAAGACATCCCTGCCATCTGTGCACTGCCGCAGAATGTCGACGAGCTGTTTTACATGTTCCCCCGCGCTATCTGGCCGCTGACGCCTCCGCAGTTGCTGGATGCGTTGCACAATCATTCCGATTCGACGGTCATCGAAATGGATGGCGAGGTCGTGGGATACGCCAATTTCGCTCGTAGCGATTTTCGCGGACGCTGTTCGCTGGGCAATGTGATTATTGCTCCTAAAGCGCGTTCGCGCGGGGTAGGGCGTTACCTGATCGGCTGCATGATGGAATTGGCATTCGACAAGCATGAGGCTAGCGAAATGACAGCATCGTGCTACAACCATAATGTGCCGGGTCTGTTGTTCTATCCGAAGCTGGGGTTCCGGCCCTACGCCATCGATGAGCGCCGGGACAAGCAGGGTGGACGAGTGGCATTGATTCATCTGCGACTGCCCCGTCATGACGACTGAAGCCTGACACTGACCGTCAGTCGCCAAAAAGCGGCTGGCGGGAGGGTATCGAGGGACTGTTTTGGCACTTTATTGATACCAATCATGTAAACAAAGTGATGAATATTGTTAAGTGAACCGTTTCTTCTGGTTGTTTATATAAGCGTCCATGAACAGGATTGAAAAAGGGCGCAGAAATGCCCGTTGCTTCAACGTGGTGCAAAGCGTATAAGTAAACATGCCTTCAATTAAATGGCGACGTTTGTTTGGCGGCAATCAAAAATAAACATTGATGTATCACTGTGTCCATCGTGGCAGGAATTCAGCCACGCGCGATTTAACAAGGAGAAGGACATGATCGCCTACAGACTTTCCACACTCGAGTTGAGAAGCATCATCGAGAGTGCGTTTTTACCCCTGCGCTGCACGTGTAGCGTATCCCCGGATTCCATGACCGTGCAGATCATTGATCCTAATTCGGAAAAGGTTGAATTGCTGGTGACCGGGATTTCCCTGGATCGCCTCAACACCACCCGTGATATATCCGAACTGGTAGCAGAGCTGCGCTACGACCTTGCACATACCCGGCACCACCACGGCAAGGCCCGCATTGCTGTTTGATTGAACTGAAAAAAACGTCTGATAAAGCCGCCATGGTAGACCCTCAGGGGACTCGATAGGCGGCTTTCGCATGTGTGGGGTTGTATCGGTTAAACGATGGACATACCCATCAACCCGATCGGCGCGGGAGTCGGCTGTTCATTGGTAGGCATGAACGTTGAGTCTCGTGGCGTTACACGATGTAATGTTTTGCAACGTGTTAATAGCCTGGCGCTTATTGGCATATATCCTTATGCCAACTTCAATGCATGAATATCCAAGTTGTACGATAACTTAATGTATCGCCCGACGATGTTCATTTTCGAACAGTAACTTGAACGGTTCTTCACTATTACTGTTCACTTCGCAGCAATCCCGTATCGGGCCCGCCTCAATTCTTCCTTCCAGAGCTACCCGGATGGCTGCAGATTTGAGCAGATAGTCTGGAACTTCGCCCAGAATTGTCAGCTCCCGCAAGCTCTGGCCATTCTGTTCAACTGTGGTCAGCCTTACCCTGCAGGTAGCCTGCATGGGGATCGGGCCGAACAGGGTTTCACGGGAATAGTCGATTTCAGCGATACTCGAGCGATTGTTTTTTGCAACGTTCATGTCTGCGGCCTCTGCACCCATTAAGCTTTTTTTACGTCCTGTGACATTGATTCCCGCGCTTTCAGATAGTTCTCCCTTGAAGACAGGCGGAGCACGCCGCTGATCGGACGTTTACCGGTCAGCGCGCCGGGGCTGGAGATCAGGCTTCGGCAGGCCGGATTTCCATGAATCGACCGGGTCAAACGAGTGTAAAAATTCATAGGTGGCTTGTGAAAGAGCTGTTTAATGTCGTCAAAAAATAATTAGTTTATTAATCAGTCAGTTATATAAAAAATAGCTGGGTGTAAAGGTTTGCCGTGAAATTGACACTTTGCCGGATGTTTGAAATTATCTCCTCCACCTTCAGGACGTGTATCCCTGCGTCCATTCCTTGCCAATAGCCTCTCTTTCTCCACCCCGTGTAAATCCTCTGCGGTAGCGTGGCCCTTCGATATCGATCACGCCTTCCGCCAGATTTCTGCACCCGATAAGAAATCCCAGCCCCGGCTATTCAGCTCGGGGTCTGCAGTTGTGTGCCTGAGATATTCCTCTGCCAATAACGGGCTCTCGCCTGCTCGATTGCTGGACTCAGTCCTGGTTGCATCGCGTTTACGTCTCTATCACTTGAAGGAGCCTCACCATGCTTGGAGACTATCTGGAAACTATCTGCGGTTGCGTTATAGCGGGGGCAGGGCCTGCGGGTATGGGGCTGCTGTTTAATGCGTTGAAAAACGGAACGTTGCCGGACCTTGCTCGTGAGGGATTGATCATCGTCGATTCCAGTGCCGCCCCTGGGCCGGGGAGTCTCGGTGATTATCGAATCACGGCCAATTCGGTGGGGGACGTCTTCCTTGACTGTCTGCGCGACCCTGCGCTGATTGACGTATTCGGTCCGCTGGAGCACTCGCCGATCTATTGGCGTATCCGTCGTCAGGCCCATAGCGCACCGCAGCTGTCCGACATCGGTGAGTTGCTGGCCGAAGCCTCGAAGCTGATGCTGGACTTTATCGTCCAGCGTTATGGCGTCACGCTTTGGCACAGTACGACTGTTACCGAAGTGATCAAGGACGGTGACGAGTATGTGGTCTGGGTCGAGAACGAGGGACGTACCCGCCGCATTCGCAGCCGAACGCTGGTGCTTAACTTCGGCGGTCGGCAGGATCCTGAGTACCTGCGTGAAGGACTGGCTGCTGAAGGTTTGCTGCTGCGTGAGTCGACCACCATCATGAGTTCTGACCGTCTACTGCGCATGAACGCCGTGCAGTTGCGTGAAGCATTCGCCCCGGCTTTGGCGGACTCGGGCAGGATTACTGTGGTGGGCGGTTCCCACAGTGCTTTTTCCATGCTTGAAAACCTCGCCGATGCGCTGGAGTTCGCCGGTCTCAAAGAGCTCACGCTGGTACATCGGTCCGCCATCCGCCTGTTTTATGAGAGCCCTGAACTGGCGTTGGCCGCCGGTTACGCTTTCCATCCCGTGCGCGATGTCTGTCCGGTATCAGGACGGGTCAATCGTTCCAGCGGGTTACGTTATCGGGCGCTGGACGTCGGGCGTGAGGTGCTGGCCCGCGGCAGGGTCGGGAAAACCGGAGTGCAGGCCCACACCTTTCAGATTCAGGGCGGAGGTGCGGGGGAATATGAGCAGGCCGCCCAAGCGCTGCTGGAGTCCAGTGTGGTGGTGCAATGTACGGGGTATCAACCACGCCTGCCGGTTCTCAGCCATTCGGACGGCGCGCCGATTACCTTGCGCCAGGTAAAGGGCGGCGTTGACTCGGATCTATCGGGCTGTCCGCTGGATGTTTCGGGCCAGCGCCTGCAGGGTCTGCATCTGTTCGGCATCGGCGCTGGACTTGCCGCAGATGAGCGCCTGGGCAGTGAGCCTTCGTTCGATGGGCGGATATATGGGGTCTGGCAGTTTCATAACGACGCGTCCAACGCAGTAATCGATGCGCTTATGACCCGTCTGCACCACTCCACCCCGGAAGCGGTAAATCCTAACCGCAGCCTGACGGAACGGTTGGAGGAGGGCCTGCCATTTTTGTTTCCGGGGCTGGTCGGGTTGTAGAGTTGACTGCCGCCTAGTCGCTCCAACAGGTCCGTGTTTGCCGCGAGACAGCGCGGTGCCTCGAGTTTCGGGGTTCTCCTGCAACTAAAAACCTGCCATTTGTAACTCACCGAGCTGAACAACGCATTGAGGCAGGCAAGAACATCTTCTACGCTCAACGTTTAACCGCGCTGTGAGTCCGCCGGGGTGAGTCTGGTTGTCGGCGTGCGATAGCGTCACGGGAGGTCGATATCAATGCGCATTTTGATCGTTGGGGCGGGAGCCATTGGTGGTTATTTTGGTGGGCGACTCCTGGAAGCGGGGCGTGACGTTTCATTCCTCGTGCGTCCGGGCCGGGCCGATGAGTTGCAACGCGATGGCCTGATTATCCGTAGCCCCCAAGGCAATATTCTGTACCCGTCACCGCCGTGCGTGCTGAGTAACATGCTCGACGGTCCTTATGATCTGATTGTTCTGAGCTGTAAAGCCTATGATCTGGACTCTGCCATGGACGCGTTTGCGGCGGCGGTTGGGCCTGACACTGCGATCCTGCCATTGCTGAATGGCATGGCGCATCTGACCCGTCTTACGGAGCGGTTCGACAGCACCAATGTGTTGGGCGGTCAGTGTCTGATTTCCGTGGATCGCAGCACCCTGGGCACCATTCTGCATCTCAATGACCGGCATCAGTTGTCGTTCGGTGAGCTCAATGGCGCATCGACGCCTCGTATTTTACGAGTTGCCGAAGCCTTGGCTGATGCGGGTTTCGAAGCGAATTTCAGCCAGCACATTGTTCAGGACATGTGGGACAAATGGTGTTTCATCGCAACCCTCGCCGGAATCACGTGCGCAATGCGCGCCAGCCTGGGGGATGTTCTTGAGGCGCAGGGGTTGCCGCTGGTGGTGAAGCTGTTTGCAGAGTGTTGCAGCATCGCTGCGGAGCAGGGCCACCCGTTGGATGAGGCGGTTCGTCAGCGTTACTTGAGGATGTTGACCGCCCCTGGATCGAAGCTGAGCGCGTCGATGTTACGCGATATGGAGCGGGGCGCATCGATAGAGGCAGAGCATGTATTGGGTGATCTACTGCTGCGCCGGGATGCTCAGGGGCCGACGTCGACGTCATCTGTTCTGGGTTTTGCGTATACCCATTTGAAGGCTTACGAAGTACGCCGCTTGCGTGAGCAGGCATAGCGTTGAAGTAGAAAGGGCGAACGTTCGCCAATGAGTCATTGCAGTCAGAGAGGTGTTCCATGCCGGTCAAGCACGATTTATACGCGGATCTGAAGCTTACTTGTGAGCAAGTGGCCGAGCGCCGGAAGGCGGATAGCAAGCTCAATCACTTGCTGGATGATTATGCCCGGATTGATAGCGAGGTCTTGGCTGCGGAGTCTGGCCCTGCAGGGGGGATTGGTGATGACGAGTTGAAAAAACTCAAGGAAAAAAGGCTGCTGATCAAGGACAGGATTGTTCAGCGGGTTGAGTCTCCAGAGTGAGACCAAGAAGCTTGTACCGCGGGCTTGCCCGCGATACAGGCGATGCAAGTGTTGACTAACCCAGCCCGGAAGACATATCCACCGTCGTACCCTGCTGAGCCGTGCTGCCAGGCGCCGCTGATTTCACCTCATCGACCACGCCTTTCGCTTCCTGCGCGACCTTTTCGTAGCCTTCGGTGGCGGTCTGTTTGACCTTCTCCGTCAGGGTGTCGCTGGCCTGGCCCATCATCTGGTTTTCCCGCTCGGTCGAAGGGAGTGCCGCACCCAGGGCCGCGCCTAGCGCTATACCGATAGCGGCCAGCGCCAACGGCTGTTCTCGCAGCATATAAGTGAGGCTTGATTGCACTTTGCGGGTTTGTTGATGCAGGGAGTCAGTAGCGTCGTGGCTGCCTTTGTTCAAGCGCTCCCCGGTGGCGGAGAGTTTTTCACTGACGTCGTCAGATACCTGCCCGGATTTTTCTTTCATGCGTTGCGCGGTTTCCTCGATTCTGGATTTGGCGCTGCCAAACGTGTCCGTCAAGCTGTGAGCCATGTCGCTGATTCGCTCGCCCAGAGGGTTTGGGCTTGAGGAAGCGGTAGACGGCGATGGGCTGCGATTTTGCCCCATCATCAACCACAACAGCCCGACCGAGGTCAGTACCGTTGGCAGTGGATTGGTCTTCACCGTATTACCCAGATTACTGAAAAACTCACCGCCGGTTCCTTTGCCATAGCTCAACGCCTGGTCCAGCAATTGGCCGGGAGAGAATTTGCCCTCCAGTGCATCTACGATGTTGCCGATGCTGGAACGCTGTGCGTCGATTTCCCGCTCCAGGGTTTCCGGGCTTTTGTACGAATCGTTGTCGAAGCTTTCCGGTGTGTCGAAAGTGCTGTCGATGCTCATGAGACTTTCCTCTGGATAGCGTCCTTGTCTTTTTGCAGGGAGCTGACGGTGCGCTCTGGTGTCAGATTTGACGCATCGAATTGTTTTTTGCCGGACTGGATCATGATGAAGCCGATGACCATGGCGATCCCCCCGACGATCAAGGCGGCAAGCCATGGCTGCATGATATTGGCCAACGCATAAACCGCCGCCAGCAGCACAATGACCAATCCAGCCAGCATGACCACTGCGCCGCCACTTACGGCTGCGACGCCGGCTTTTGCGGCTGCGATGGACTCTCTGGCTTCCGCTTTGGCCAGTGCCAGTTCCTTGCTGAGCAAGGCCGGAACTTCATGCGCCAACTGGCGAATCAGGCCCAACGCTGAAGTATCGCCTTCCGGCGGTGTATTGGGAGACATGCTCATGACACATCTCCTCGTGACAGGCCTTCTTTATGTTGCGCATCAGCAGGCAAGTCGCTATCGAACAGAGTTCCCGGCCCGCCCGGTACCGATGAGCCTGTCGCATCAGGCGTCGTACTGCGGTCGACGATGCCGGGCCTGCCGCTGTGATAAACATCGCCCATGTGCGCATGGGTGACGGGAGGGACATGGTCTGCCTCAACAATCGGGCTCGACGCTGACTGGTAATTGCTACCCAATTCATCATCTGGCCTTACGGGGCGTATACCAGGTGACTCGGTGGACGGCTGAACCGGATTGGGTGTCTTGGCTTCAGCTGGACGCTGATCTGGATTCGATGCCTTGAGGAATCGTGACAGACCAAAGCCCAGCGCCACGCTGCCGGTGACAAACAGGGCCGGATTATCCCGAGCCAGTTTGCCCGCCTGTTGCAGAAGTTCATCAATGCTTTTGCCGCGCAGATTACCGGCCAGCGTGGTCATGTTCTGAGCGAGGTCGGTGACGTAATGAGACAGCCCCAGCGTGTCACCGCCCTCCATTTGTTCGGCAGCCGATTGTGCGCTGTGGGCGAGGTTTTCAATCTGGTCTACGGCGGTGTCGCGATACTGCTCGAACTGAGCCGAGCCATGCTCTTTGGCGCTGGCAACGGCTGCCAATGCATCTTCTTGCAGGTTGTGCAGATGATCCTGCGGCGGGTCGTTGTTCTGGTCAGTGGAGCCGGCCGGATTTTGCGACGTTGTGTCCATGTTAGTCACCGTCATTGCTATTCATGAAAATGAAGAGCGTGCTTGGCTCACTACTGACTACGGGCTTTGCAACGATCCTGTGTGCATGAGGTTGAGTGAGGTTTTTCAGCAGGAGTTCTGGTTGGCGGACAAGTGGTCGTCAGCGGCAAATAGCCATACGCCAGGCGGTGGTGTGGCGTCGAAGGGGAAGGCTGCAAATAAACCAGACATAAAAAACGGCGTCCGGAGACGCCGTGGCCAACTCGCCCGATTTCAGGCGGGTCGGTTTGAATGCGGGGGAGGTAACGATCAGATCATTGTGGGTCTTGGTTCGGGGCAAGTTCTGCCTGAATGCGTTTGTAGATTTCTTCGCGATGCACAGAAACATTTTTCGGTGCGTTGATGCCCAGGCGTACCTGAAGGCCCTGAACGCCCAGAATCGTGACGGTAATCTCGTCACCAATGTTTATGCTTTCGCCTACTTTGCGGGTGAGTATCAACATAATCGTTTCCTTGATGGCCTCTCAGCAGGAGGCTGGCGTGTGCCTTTGCGTGGTAATAGTTGCCGAGTACATCCAAATGCGTCCATCAATATGACGTTACAGGTGCGAATTTAATTCCCTCGGTACATTTTTCTGTCATCAAAACCGGTTCCCGGCCCGATGAGCGCGCCAATTCTGCCTGTTTTTGATAGCAAAAGCCCGTATTTAGCTGCTCTGCCGGACACCTTTCTTTACAGAGCGTGAAACACGTACTTATCCGGCAGCATTTTCATGTAATACATCACGCTGTGCCACGATACATCCCTGATCGCTTATCAGCGTAGGCGTAACTCAAGAGATACGCTGGACTCTTCTGAAAATATTGATCGAAATCGCCACAAGGCTCGTAGGACTACAGGGACAGGCAGGTCGGATGGGTCTGATCTTGAGAAGGGATTTGCGTCGGATAACGTGAATGGGCTCCACGAAAAGTAAACGTGGGCAGAGCGGGTTTGAAGTGCCCGGCATCGTCGCTGCTCCGCGTGAGCAGTGTTCAAAGATTGGACTGGGTTGTTAGTCGCGATAGTGCAGACGATGCGAGGCGAGCGCCATTGGGCCATGGGTGGCCGTCGGCGTGTCTACATCATGGCACCGGAATGAAGGAACCCCTGCGGAGCAGGGGCCGTACGTCAGCGATAAATGGTTTGCCCCCCTTTGCCGAAACAAAGGGGGCAACCATTAGGGCGAAACCAGAGAAGACTGGTCCGTTATTTTGTTGTTGCCACGGGATGTGAAATCCAATCGGCCAGGATCAAATCACCATCGACAACAGCAGGATGAAGATCAAACCGACCACCGACAGAATGGTTTCCATGACGGTCCAGGTTTTGAACGTCTCTGCCACTGTCATATTGAAGTACTGCTTCACCAGCCAGAAACCTGCGTCGTTTACATGGGACAGAATCAACGAACCTGCACCCGTCGCCAACACCAGCAACTCACGGTTAACGCCCGGGATCAGACCAATCACCGGCGCCACGATGCCCGCACCGGTAATCGTTGCCACCGTCGCCGAACCCGTCGCAATACGAATCACTGCAGCGACCAGCCAGGCCAGCATGATCGGGTTGATCTGCGCCTGCACTGCCATGTTACCGATCAGGTCGCCCACGCCGCTGGCTACCAGCATCTGCTTGAAACCACCGCCCGCACCTACGATCAGTACGATAGCGGCTACCGGCGTAAGGCTTTGATCCAGCAATTTCATGATTTTAGTGCGATCAAAACCACGCGCTGAACCGAAGGTGTAAAAGGCTAGCAGCAAGGCCGCGAGCAGGGCGGTGATCGGGTGGCCGATGAAGTCCATCCAGATGCGGAAGCTATTGCCTTCAGGCAGCACCACATCAGCGAAGGTCTTCAGCAACATCAGGAACACGGGCAGCAGGATGGTGACCAGCGTGATGCCAAAACTTGGTAAGTTGGTCGCGCTCGACTCTTTACCGATCTGCTCCATCAACTCCTGCGACGGGGTGCCCGGTACGTATTTGGAAATCCACTTGCCATAGATAGGACCGGCAATGATTGCAGTAGGCAACGCCACCAACAGGCCGTAGAAAATAGTCTTGCCAATATCAGCGCCGAAGATCCCGATGGCCAACAGCGGCCCCGGGTGTGGCGGTACCAGACCGTGAACGGCAGACAGACCGGCCAGCAACGGGATGCCGATCTTGACGATGGACACGCCGGTACGACGAGCAACGATGTACACCAGCGGAATCAACAGAACGAAGCCGATCTCGAAGAACAGCGGGATGCCTACCAGAAAGGCAGCAAACATCATTGCCCAATGCACGCGCTGCTTGCCGAACGAGCGGATCAGCGTCTGCGCGATCTGATCAGCACCACCGGAATCGGCCATCAGTTTGCCGAGCATGGTACCCAGGCCGAGGATGATACCGACGAAACCCAGCACGCCGCCGAAGCCGTCCTGGAAGGCTTTCATGACTTTTTCCACCGGCATGCCGGACGTCAGGCCAAGGAAGCCTGCGGCAATCGTCAGTGCGACGAAAGGGTGGACCTTGAATTTGGTGATCAGCAGGATCAAGCCGATGATGGTAACCACCGCGTCGACCAACAGGTACGTCTCGTGTGTCATACCGAACATAGATGTCTCTCCGGTTATCTTTATTGTTTATGGAGCTACGGCTAAACGCTGTCGTTCCACATTTTCAGCACATTTATGTGCAAGACAGCGCTGTCTTTCGCGCCCACGCCTTTAGCTGGCTTTCGACGCTTTCCACCAGTTCGCTGCTTGAGTGCTGATCTCGTCTATAGACGCATTACCAGCATCCACGACCAAAGTACGATCTTCACCGTAAGGTGGTTCCAGCGTTGCGAACTGGCTGTCAACCAGGCTGGCTGGCATGAAGTGACCGGGGCGATGGGAGCAGCGATCAACCGCCACCTCCTTGGTCAGTTCCAGAAATACAAAGCCTAGACCAGGCACAGCGTTGCGCAGGCGTTCGCGATAAATCAGTTTCAGAGATGAGCAAGTGAGGACGGGTTGTTCGCCATTACTCAACGCTGCGGCCATTTCTTTACCCAGCGTTTCGAGCCAGCCTGCTCGGTCTTCGTCGTTGAGTGGGTGGCCGTCGCTCATCTTCTTGATGTTGGCGGGGGGATGAAAGGCGTCGCCTTCGATCAGGCGGCCTCCGCTCTTGGCGGCAATCTCGGCACCGACGGCGCTCTTGCCGCAGCCCGAAACGCCCATGATCACCAGAGCGGAAATAGCAGAGTTCGCAGTTGTCACAGTAGGCCACCTTAGCTGGAGACAGCGCTGTCTTTGTCAGCTTGGACATAAGTACAGCAAGAGCTGGTTCCAGTTCTTGTCATTGTTTTGAATGAATCGGTCTTCATCGGACTGTACTCGAAGTCAACAAAATGACTGAAAGCATTGGCAGGGTCCACGAGACAGCGCTACCTTAGAGCCCATCCACCGCCTTTGGCAACCCCCGATGTTTATCCCTGTGTAGTTGGCAACGCATGACACGCAATGGTTCCCGCTCTACTGGTCGTCCTACCCTGAACGAAGTGGCTCGTCAGGCGGGTGTTTCACCCATCACCGCCTCCCGCGCGCTGCGGGGTGTCAGTACCGTAACCCCGGAGTCAGTGGAAAGGGTCCGCGCTGCGGCACTTGCCCTGGGCTATGTCGCCAACCCGGCGGCGCGGGCGCTGGCGTCGTCCCAGAGCCAGACCGTCGTGGTGCTGGTGCCGTCATTATCGAACCAGCTGTTTATCGAGACACTGGAAGCGATTCAGAACGTACTGCGCACCCGTGGCCTGGACGTGGTGATCGGTAACTACCATTACTCCCCCGAAGAAGA
This sequence comes from Pseudomonas folii, assembly GCF_014357575.1. GTDB lineage: Bacteria > Pseudomonadota > Gammaproteobacteria > Pseudomonadales > Pseudomonadaceae > Aquipseudomonas > Aquipseudomonas folii. Next base: position 17,684 of record NZ_JACONW010000001.1, read on the forward strand.
AGAGAACCTGCTGCGCAACCACCTGGTGAATCGACCCCGCGGGTTGCTGCTCACCGGTTTCGATCACACTCCTGCACTGCGTCAACTGTTGGTCGCGAGCGGCGTGCCTTGCGTGCACATGATGGAGCTGGACACTGTGCGCGGCGCGTATTGCGTAGGGTTCTCGCAGATTCAGGCCGGTGCCGAGGCGGCGCGTCATTTACTGGGCCGCGGACGTAAACGGCTGGCGTACATCGCCGCGCAACTCGACCCGCGCGTCATGCAGCGAGGCGAAGGCTTTCGTCAGGTGCTGGAAGAGCAGGGGCTTTACGATCCAACCCTGCAAGTGATGACGCCGCAACCGTCTTCCATCGGTCTCGGAGGTGAGTTGTTCATGCAGTTGATGACGCAGCATCCGGACGTGGATGGTGTATTTTTCTGCAACGATGACCTTGCACAAGGCGCAGCGCTTGAAGCGTTGCGTCGTGGTATCGAGATTCCGCAGCAGGTGTCTCTGGTGGGCTTCAATGATCTGCCCGGTTCGGCGCATATGGTCCCGCGGCTGACCTCGATTCGCACACCCCGTGAAGAAGTCGGGCAGCGTGCCGCTCAATTGCTGTTGGGGCTGATCGATGGTGTCGCGCAGAAACCCCAGGTGGACCTGGGGTTTGAGCTGGTAGTGCGAGAGAGCTCTTGAGCAAGAGCGCTCTTGAGCAAGAGCCTCAGGACGGATCAGTAACCGTTGCGCTTGAGGATGGTATCCAGGCTTTCTTTGGCCGGACGACCATAGAACTTCAGCAGTTCCGAAGTACGGTTGGTGAAGAAGCCATCAACGCCGTCATGACTGATTTGTTTGAAGTCAACTTCCTCATCCACGGTGTACGGGTGTACCACCATGCCTCTTTCGTGCGCCACGTTGTTCATCCATGGTTTGACCAGGTCCATGTAGCTCTGGTCGCCACCGTTGGTGAGCTTCGCTGACGGACCTGTACCGATTGCGCCGTGGGCCTTGGCCCAGTCGACCCAGGCGACAAATTCTTCCTGGGTTTTCGGCTTCTGGGCACCGTAATACGTGGCTTTGTCTTTCGCACCTGAGTCTGCGAAGGCCACATCGGATTCAGGTTCGATGGAGCCTTTACCGATCCACAGCAATAGCACCTTCGGCACTTGCGGCATCTCTTTCTGCAACAGCACCAGGCTTGGCTTCTCGAACGTTTGCAGCACAACACGGCCGGGCATGTGCGCAACGTTCACATAACCGGCGGCGGCAGCAGGGCGGCTGCTGAGCCAGCCGCGTTTGGCGAGTACTTTCTTGAGGTCTGCTTCGATGCCGGGAAACTGGCTTGGCGCTTTGGTTTCGATGTACAGACCGGGCTTGTTCTTGCCGCCTTCGGCGATATCAATTACTTCCTCCAGCGTCAGGATCTGCAGACCGGCATAAGCCTCGCGCGCGCGATCAGGGTGAGCCTTGTTGAACCAACTGCCCGCATCCAGTTGCTTGATCTCATCCAGAGTAAAGGTGTTCAGCGGATCTTTGACTCGCTTGGGGAAGACCTGTGCGATGTTGGTCGTGCGTTCTAGCGTGTCATCGTGCAGGGCGATCAACACACCATCCTTGGTGCGCTGAATATCCATTTCCAGATAGTCAGCGCCTTGATCACGCGCCACTGTGTAGGCGGGAATGGTTTCTTCGGGGGCGTCATAGGACGCGCCGCGGTGGGCAATCACCGCGGGCCACGGCAAGCCGATTTTGGCGCTCAGGGCCTTGCCAGGCGGTTCGGCCGAGACAGCTGGCGCTGAGGCCATCATCAAGCCTGCCAGCACGCTGCCGGTCAGAAGGCTGCTCAAGGGCGTCTTGAGAAGCAGCGTTTTTGAAATTCCTTTCAGCATGGTCTCGATAATCCTTCTTTTTGTGATCATTGACGATGAGGTCGATCATAGCCTGCAAAACCTGATGCAGAGCTTTAACAGCCTCTGGTTGGCCCGGCAAGTGTTGCGTCGTTCTTTGAATGTTGATGTCGTTACGCATACCCTGTAGGAGCTGCCGAAGGCTGCGAGGCATTCTTCCAGACAAACCCGCCATCGCGGCCTTAGATTTTTTCTGTTGGAGCGAGGCTTGCCCGCGAACCAGTCAACTCGATAAATCACATTAACGGCGTTATGGTTCTTCGCGGGCAAGCCTCGCTCCAACAGACACCCAGACTTTCAGCTAAAGGGAGGGATGCTTCAAATAACAACCACCAGTTGATCAGCCTTTTGTTGCAGCGCAATGAAGTCGGCATCACAAACAAAAATGCCAGTCAGGGTGGCTGACTGGCATCGGGTATTGCACAGGTTACTTACAAATCATCAAAGAACCGCTCATGCCAGTCCACCAGCGGTTGTGGCGAGTTGAGCTTCTGGCCGTAGATCACCGAGTAGGACAGTACGTTCTGCACATACTGGCGGGTTTCGTCGAATGGAATGCTTTCTACCCACACATCAAAGGCCAAGTGATTGGCACCCTTGAGCCACTGCCTTACGCGTCCGGGGCCTGCGTTATAAGCAGCGGAAGCCAGTACCCGATTGCCATTGAACTGGGCGTGGACCTGGCTCAGATAGGCTGCGCCCAGCTGGATATTTTTATCCGGGTCCAGTACCTGCTGTGGCGAAGCCAGCGGGATGCTGAATTTGCGCGCAGTTTCCTTGGCGGTGGCAGGCATCAGTTGCATCAGGCCGCTGGCGCCAACGCCGGAGCGGGCATCGTCCATGAAGGCGCTTTCCTGTCGTGTGATCGCAAACACCCAGCTGGAATGCAGGCCACGCACATTGGCTTCACGGACCAGGGTATCGCGGTGGGCCATCGGGAAGCGGATATCCAGATCGTCCCAGTACTGCGCCTGGCTGATGGTGCGAATGGCAGGGAAGTACCATTTCAGGTCGTAGGCCAGTTTGGCCTGGGCAACCATTTCATCACGGTTGAAGTGGCGGCTGACGTGATACCACTCACGACGGCCGTCCACGATCTGCCCGCGGGCATGGAATTCCAGTGCGCGACGAACGCCCGGTGTGTTGCGAACCTTGTTGATCAATGCCTGGCTGAGCACCAGCGGCTTGTTATTGATCTGATAAGCGCTTTGGGTCCGGTCGGCCGCCAGGAAGCCATAGAAATCACGCTCCTTGGCCACATCTTTATAGAGTGCCGGGATCAGCGGGCTGTGTGGTTGGGCCAGCTCCAGCGAGCGGGCTTCCCAATAACGCCAGCGATTGGTGTCGGCCAGGTCTTTGGGCAGACGACGGCTGAGTTCGTAGGCATCTTCCCAACGACCGAGACGCAGCAACAGGCGCAGACGCCATTCGGTGACTGTGTTATCGCGCAGGTCCGGGTCGTATTTGGTCATGACCTCCAGAGCACGACCATCGTAACGGCGTGCCAGGGTAAGGCCGATTTCCTTGGCGATCTGCACTTGTTCCTCATGGGAGAAATGCATCCTGGCCGAATAGCCATCGAGCATCTCCATGGCTTTCTGCGGATCTTGCTTGGCCAGGCGGCGAAGGCCCAGGCCGACCACGTCGGACATCGCCTCATCGACCGGAGCGAACTGTGCCGGGTTGTTGAGCATTTCCGGCTTTTTGGCAATTTCCAGCAGCAGCTTGCCCTGGGGCGCAAGGCTGTTAAGGCTGTTGACAAGTGTGGTTGCCAACGGATAGTTGCCTGCCTGAGCGGCGAGCTTGGCCCGCTGCCAGCGTTTCTGCTCCGGAAGCTGACCGTCAGCGGCCCATTGGGCAAAGAAACCGTCACACGCGGCTGGCAAGCTTTTGCCGGTCATCCAGAGCTTCTCGGCGCTGGCGTAGCCCTCGGCTTTCTTGCCATGTCCCAGCAAGTACTGGCCATACAGGCAGTCGAGTTCCACGAAATTCATCTTCGGGTCGTAATACTTGACAAAGGTTGCCCAGTCGCCTCGTTCGGCAAGCCAGCGCAGCCAGCGCAACTTCATCCAGTTGGCTTGCGGCAGGTCGCCGTGCTCGGCGAGAAACTTCTCGATTTCCGGATTGCTTGCAGTCTTCAGGCGGGCAGTGAGCTCGTCGTAAGCCAGATAAGGCTCGAGAGGATAATCCGCGAGTGCCGCAGCATAGGCCCTATAGGGGCCGGTATCGCCCTTGGCCAACGCGCTTTTGGCCACATCGTAATACTGGCGCTGTTGATTGAGATCTGCGGCGAAAACAGTTTGAGCCGCAGTAGCAGAGAGGAGCATGCAGGAAAAAAGGCTGAACAAGCGACTGCGCATGAGACTTCCGAGCAGATGAATCGTGAAAAGTAACCCTAGCTTAGCCTTTTGCCAGCTCTGGTTGAAAGCGTTGCGGACCGAGGGTTCGCAACTGGAAACAAATGAGGACGACTCAAGGCGCGTCGTTGCGCATTCCCGGCAGCGCGCTTGTCATTGAAACCCGACATATGGCTTCTATCTCAGGTAGAATGCGCCCCCGGTTTTTGGAGAAGCTCATGACCCTGCTCAAATTCAGCGATGTGTCCCTTGCGTTCGGCGCTATGCCGTTGTTGGACAAGGTATCCTGGCAGATCGCCCGTGGTGAGCGGGTGTGCATCATCGGTCGTAACGGCACTGGCAAGTCCAGCATGTTGAAGCTGGTCAAAGGCGTGCAAAAGCCCGATGACGGCGCAGTCTGGCGCGCGCCAGGCCTGAAAATCGGCGAATTGCCTCAGGAATTGCCAGTAGCCGACGACCGGACAGTGTTCGACGTGGTTGCTGAAGGTCTGGACGGTGTGGGCGCCTTGCTGGCCGAGTATCACCACCTTGCGCAGAACTGCGTCACCGAGGACGACCTGAACAAGCTGATGCATGTTCAACAAGACCTCGAAGCCCGTGATGGCTGGCGCTTGCAGCAACTGGTCGACAGCACACTGAGCCGCCTGCAATTGCCTGCCGACAAGACCCTCGCCGAGTTGTCCGGTGGCTGGCGTCGTCGTGTGTTGCTGGCCCAGGCGCTGGTGTCCGAGCCGGATCTGCTGCTGCTCGACGAACCAACCAACCACCTGGACATCGGCGCGATTGCCTGGCTGGAAGACGCGCTCAAGGAATTTCAGGGCGCCGTACTGTTTATTACGCACGACCGTTCCTTCCTGCAGAATCTTGCAACCCGCATCCTCGAGCTGGACCGTGGTGGTCTGATCGACTGGAACGGCGATTACGCCAGCTTCCTCGTTCACAAGGAAGCCAGTCTGGCGGCAGAAGAAACCGCCAACGCGCTGTTCGACAAGCGTCTGGCTCAGGAAGAAGTCTGGATCCGTCAGGGCATCAAGGCCCGTCGTACCCGTAACGAAGGCCGTGTGCGTGCCCTCAAGGCATTACGCGTTGAGCGTGGCGAGCGTCGTGAACGCACCGGCAAGGCCAATATCCAGCTGGATACGGCTGACAAATCCGGCAAGCAGGTTATGGTTCTGGACAACGTCAGCTTCGCTCACCCGGGCGGCCCGATGTTGATCAAGGATTTCTCCATGGTCCTGCAGCGCGAAGACCGCATTGGTCTTCTGGGTGCCAATGGTACCGGCAAGACCACGTTGCTCAAGCTGATGCTCGACAATCTGCAGCCAACCAATGGCTCGGTGGAGGTGGGGACGCGTCTTGATGTGGCGTACTTCGACCAGTTGCGTCATCAGCTGGACCTGGAGAAAACCGTTATCGACAACGTCGCCGAAGGTCGCGACTTTATCGACATCGATGGCCAGAGTCGGCACGTATTGAGCTATCTGGGCGATTTCCTGTTCAGCCCGCAACGTGCCCGTACGCCGGTCAAGGCGTTGTCCGGCGGTGAACGTGCGCGTCTGTTGCTTGCCAAGCTGTTCAGCAAGCCCGCCAACCTGCTGGTCCTCGACGAACCGACCAACGATCTGGATGTGGAAACCCTGGAGCTGCTTGAAGAGGTGCTGTTGACCTTCAAAGGCACCGTACTGATGGTGAGTCACGACCGGGCATTCCTCGACAACGTCGTGACCAGCACCCTGGTGTTCGAAGGCGAAGGCAAGGTCCGCGAGTACGTCGGTGGTTATCAGGACTGGCTGCGTCAGGGCGGCTCACCCAAACTGCTGGGTGTGACTGACTCCAAGTCGGGCAAGGCCGAACTGGCCACTGCAGTGGTTGAAGCTGTGCCGGTTGAGGCCAAGGAAATACCCGTGGCGAGCGCCAAGAAGAAACTCAGCTACAAGCTACAGCGCGAGCTGGAAGCCCTGCCTGAGCAGATTGACGAGACCGAAGCGCAGATTGCTGCCCTGACAGCCGAAATGGCCGAACCTGGTTTCTATCAGCGTCCTGCCGAGCAAACAGCTGCGGTACTGGCGCAACTGGAAAACCGTCAGGCGGAACTGGACGGTTTGCTGGAGCGCTGGGCCGAGCTTGACGCCTGATACTCAAGGCAAATAAAAAGCCCGGATCACTGATCCGGGCTTTTTATTGGGTGGCGCAACTGGCAAACAAAATATAAATCACTGAGTAGATACGATTTTCATGTGGGAGCGGTGCTTGTCCGCGATTGGGTTTACAGATTATCGCGGGCAAGCACCGCTCCCACAGCAAATGCATCAATCCTGTTGTTGAATCACTCCGCCTTTTTCAGGCGAACTGCGAGTACATCACAAGGTGCGCCATGCAGTACGTCGTTAGCTGTTGAACCAAGCAACAATGCCAGGCCATGACGGCCATGACTGCCCACGACGATCAGGTCGCATTTTTCCTTGATCGCCAGCTCGTGGATTTCCTGGCGAGGCTGGCCATAAACCAGATGAGCTTCACCAATGTGGGTATCCGGGTACTGAGCCTTCAATGCGGCAAGCTTCTCCTTGGCTTGATCAAACTGCTGTTGCTGAAGTTGCGAAAGATCCATCGGCACGTCGCCGCCAAAGGCCATGGCCATCGGCTCGACGATATGAACCAGCGACAGTTTGGCCCCGTTGCGCTCGGCAATTTCGCGACCGCGGGAAAGGACAGGGTTGCACTCGTCAGTCAGGTCAACGGCGACCAGAACGTGTTCATACTTCATGAGGAAGTCCTCCTTAAGGTTGCGATGTATTCAGTATGGCTCTTTCAGCCCGATCTGGGCAGGCCATTATCTTCATCAATGGGTTAGCAGATAAAAGGCAGCAAGCAATATGACGTTCTGGATAATTCTGTCAATCGTTGGCGTAATGCTCAGCCCATTAGTGTGGCTGCGGCCGTCCCGTCAGCAGGGCGGCAGAATGGCCCTGCGTATGGAGGCCCGGCGCATGGGGCTTGCCATGCAGCTGTCGGCGCAGGACTGGCCGCACTGGCTGGCAAAAGAGCCGCCAAGCCCCTGCGCGCAATATCATCGGCCCCGACGCGGCAGCAAACCGTCCGTGTGGGTGTATTGGCAGGCTGAGGCCGGCGTCTGGCTCAATCAGTGGCGTGAGCCCTGTGAGGATGCTGTGTTGCTGACGCATTTCAATACCCTGCCGGCAGACGTCTACAAGGTCGAGGCTGACCCGCAGATGATCACTTTGTATTGGGGCGAGAAGGGCGAGGCGGAGGTGTTGCAGCGTATTGCTGCGGTGCTGAAAGCGCTGGCGTAACGTTCGCCGGATCAAATTTCAGGCATTAAAAAGCCCGATAACAACATCGGGCTCGGGTTGGCCAGGCAGGCCGGTAATTCTGTAGCGCTTTGCGGTGCAATGCCCAAAGCGAGTGACTAAAGCTTCGACGAATCCGAAAAATTCACCTCGTGCTGTCGTGCGCTGAATGTAGACGCTTTGCTCTCATTTGTCGCGCTTTCTCTTAATTATTTTTACGAGTGACCCTATGTGGTGCAAAAACTGCCTGGACATAGGTTCGGTTTTGCCGATAAACACAGTGAATAGAGGCTGATCACGCTGGGCTTGAGGGGTTCCAGACGTGCGATGCTTTAGGGGATGACCCGCGTTTGTCGGTGATTCATCGAATTGACAAACCGCAGGATTTGCATGAAGGTAGGCGCACCCAAATCAAACGGGCGTATGAATTGAGCGTTTGGTAGTAAGACAGTTCTTACAGATCCCGGCTACCGCATCGACGGGTGTGCCTGAAGATTTGGCGTTTCACCGACGATAACGTCGTAGCCGCGCCAGATTTCAGCGTCCGGTGTGTATTGTTCAGCTTCCATATCGTGGAGATCAGTTGATGATTTACGAAGGTAAAGCCATCACGGTTAAGGCTCTTGAGAGCGGCATCGTCGAATTGAATTTCGACCTCAAGGGTGAGTCCGTCAACAAGTTCAACCGTCTCACCCTCAACGACCTTCGTCAGGCTGTGGATACCATCAAGGCTGATGGCTCCATCAAGGGCGTGGTTGTCACCAGCGGCAAGGACGTTTTCATCGTCGGCGCCGATATCACTGAGTTCGTCGACAACTTCAAGTTGCCGGATGCAGAACTGCTGGCGGGCAATCTGGAAGCCAACCGGATTTTCAGCGATTTCGAAGACCTTGGCGTACCGACCGTGGTGGCCATCAACGGTATCGCCCTGGGTGGCGGTCTGGAGATGTGTCTCGCCGCAGACTATCGGGTGATGTCCAGCAGCGCCAAAATCGGTCTGCCTGAAGTGAAACTGGGTCTCTATCCTGGTTTTGGCGGTACGGTACGTCTGCCGCGCATCGTCGGTGCCGACAACGCTATCGAGTGGATTGCTTCCGGCAAGGAAAACCGCGCCGAAGACGCCCTGAAAGTGGGTGCAGTCGATGCAGTGGTCGCTCCTGAAAAGCTAAAGGAAGCTGCGCTGGATCTGATCAAACGCGCCATTTCCGGTGAGTTCGATTACAAGGCCAAGCGCCAGCCAAAGCTGGAAAAGCTCAAGCTCAACGCGATCGAGCAAATGATGGCATTCGAAACCGCCAAGGGTTTCGTCGCCGGTCAGGCGGGTCCGAACTATCCAGCCCCGGTCGAAGCGATCAAGACAATCCAGAAGGCTGCCAACTTCGGTCGTGACAAGGCGCTAGAAATCGAAGCTGCCGGTTTTGTCAAAATGGCCAAGACCTCTGCTGCGCAGAGCCTGATTGGCTTGTTCCTGAACGATCAGGAGCTGAAACGCAAAGCCAAGGTTTACGATGAGGCCGCCAAGGACGTGAAACAGGCTGCGGTACTGGGCGCTGGCATCATGGGCGGTGGCATTGCCTATCAGTCGGCTTCCAAAGGTACGCCGATCCTGATGAAGGACATTCGTGAAGACGCCATCCAGTTGGGTCTCAACGAAGCCTCGAAATTGCTCGGCAACCGTGTGGAAAAAGGCCGTCTGACTGCTGCCAAGATGGCCGAAGCGCTGAATGCGATTCGTCCGACGCTGTCCTACGGAGATTTTGGCAACGTTGACCTCGTGGTCGAAGCTGTCGTCGAGAATCCGAAGGTTAAACAGGCGGTATTGGCGGAAGTCGAAGCCCAGGTGGGCGAAGACACGATTCTGGCCTCCAACACCTCGACCATTTCCATCAGCTTGCTGGCGAAAGCTCTCAAGCGTCCGGAAAACTTCGTCGGCATGCACTTCTTCAACCCCGTGCACATGATGCCGCTGGTGGAAGTGATCCGTGGCGAGAAGTCCAGTGAGTTGGCAGTAGCCACCACCGTGGCCTATGCCAAGAAAATGGGCAAGAACCCGATCGTGGTCAACGATTGCCCGGGCTTCCTGGTCAACCGTGTGCTGTTCCCGTACTTCGGCGGTTTCGCCCGACTGATCAGTGCCGGTGTGGATTTTGTGCGCATCGACAAAGTGATGGAGAAATTCGGCTGGCCAATGGGCCCTGCGTATCTGATGGACGTTGTTGGTATCGACACCGGCCACCACGGTCGCGACGTCATGGCCGAAGGCTTCCCGGATCGCATGAAAGATGATCGCCGTTCGGCTATCGATGCTCTTTATGAGGCGAAACGCCTGGGCCAGAAGAACGGTAAAGGTTTCTACGCTTACGAGACCGACAAGAAGGGCAAGCCGAAGAAGGTTACCGACTCTGCGGTGCTCGAAGTCCTCAAGCCGATCATCTACGAACAGCGTGAAGTGTCCGACGAAGACATCATCAACTGGATGATGATCCCGTTGTGCCTGGAAACCGTACGCTGCCTTGAAGACGGTATTGTCGAAACCGCAGCCGAGGCTGATATGGGCTTGATCTACGGCATCGGCTTCCCTCCGTTCCGTGGCGGTGCGTTGCGCTACATCGACTCCATTGGTGTCGCTGATTTCGTTGCCCTGGCCGATCAATATGCTGATTTGGGCGCTTTGTACCACCCGACCGCGAAGCTGCGTGAGATGGCCAAAAACGGCCAGAGCTTCTTCGGTTGAGAGCGGTCAAGCACCTTTCAGGAGTGAATGTATGAGTTTGAATCCAAGAGATGTGGTGATTGTCGACTTCGGTCGCACACCCATGGGCCGCTCCAAGGGTGGCATGCACCGCAATACCCGCGCAGAAGATATGTCCGCGCACTTGATCAGCAAGCTGCTGGAACGCAACAACAAGGTTGATCCCGCCGAAGTTGAAGACGTGATCTGGGGCTGCGTCAACCAGACCCTGGAGCAGGGCTGGAACATCGCGCGTATGGCTTCGTTGCTGACGCAGATTCCACATACGTCGGCGGCGCAGACGGTCAGCCGCCTGTGTGGCTCGTCGATGAGTGCCTTGCACACTGCCGCCCAGGCAATCATGACCGGTAACGGCGATGTATTTGTGGTCGGCGGCGTCGAGCACATGGGTCACGTCGGCATGATGCATGGCGTTGATCCAAACCCGCACATGTCCCTGTATGCCGCCAAGGCATCCGGCATGATGGGCCTGACCGCAGAAATGCTCGGCAAAATGCATGGCATCACCCGTGAGCAGCAGGATGCCTTTGGCGTGCGTTCCCATCGCCTGGCCCACAAGGCCACGCTGGAAGGCAAGTTCAAGGACGAGATCATCCCGATGCAGGGGTATGACGAGAACGGTTTCCTCAAGGTCTTCGACTACGACGAAACCATCCGTCCCGAGACCACGCTGGAAAGCCTCGCGGCCTTGAAGCCAGCTTTCAACCCGAAAGGCGGTACGGTGACAGCGGGCACATCTTCGCAAATCACTGACGGTGCTTCGTGCATGATCGTGATGTCCGCCCAGCGCGCTCAGGACCTTGGTATTCAGCCATTGGCAGTGATCCGTTCCATGGCCGTGGCAGGTGTGGATCCGGCGATTATGGGTTATGGTCCGGTTCCCGCGACTCAGAAAGCCTTGAAACGCGCGGGTCTGAGCATTGCTGATATCAACGTCTTCGAGCTCAACGAAGCTTTCGCTGCACAGGCCTTGCCAGTGCTGAAAGATTTGAAAGTGCTCGACAAGATGGATGAGAAGGTTAACCTGCACGGCGGTGCCATCGCCCTGGGCCACCCGTTTGGTTGCTCCGGCGCTCGTATCTCCGGCACTTTGCTCAACGTCATGAAGCAAAATGGCGCCAATCTCGGTGTTGCAACAATGTGCATCGGTTTGGGGCAGGGTATCGCTACCGTCTTCGAACGCGTCTGACGCGTTTGTCTGATGCGAGCCGGGGCCAGGTGCCCCGGCTTTTGTATTTTTGTACAAGCCATTCCAGAAAAGTTTTTCAGTTTTTTTCGCGAGGACAGCCACATGAATTTACAGCCAGGTCTCTATCGCCATTACAAAGGCCCCGAGTACCGCGTATTCAGTGTTGCCAGGCACTCCGAAACCGAAGAAGAAGTGGTGTTTTACCAAGCGCTGTACGGCGATTTCGGGATGTGGGTGCGGCCGCTGAGCATGTTTCTGGAGTCCGTCGAGGTTGACGGCGAGCAGGTCCCGCGCTTTGCTTTGGTTCAAGTCGAACCGAGCCTCTTTTCCAGGCCGTGAGGCGAGTTCGATCACTATCCCGTGCTTGACCTCATCTTGTAGCCACTATATATAGCGGGGCCTTGACAGGTTCCAACCGTCTTTCATTTTCAGTATTCAGGAATTTTCTGATCCATGGGCAAATCGCTGGTCATCGTGGAATCCCCGGCTAAGGCCAAGACCATCAACAAGTATTTGGGCAACCAGTACGTGGTGAAGTCGAGTATCGGCCATATCCGAGACCTGCCCACCAGCGGTTCGGCTAGCGCCAGTAAAGAACCCGTCAAACGTGGCAAGGCCGCAGTTGGCGAAGGCCCGGTGCTCACGCCGAAAGAGAAGGCGAAGAAGCAACTGGTGGCCCGCATGGGCGTCGATCCGGATCATGGCTGGAAAGCCAAATACGAAATCCTTCCCGGTAAAGAGAAGGTGATCGAAGAGCTGCGCCGGCTCGCCAAGGATGCTGACACCATCTATCTCGCGACGGACTTGGACCGCGAGGGGGAAGCCATTGCCTGGCACCTGCGCGAAGCCATTGGTGGGGATGACAGCCGCTACAAGCGCGTGGTGTTCAACGAGATCACCAAGAAAGCCATTCAGGAAGCCTTCTCCAAGCCTGGCGAGCTGGATATCGCCCGCGTCAACGCTCAGCAGGCCCGTCGTTTCCTCGACCGGGTCGTGGGTTACATGGTTTCGCCGCTGCTGTGGCAAAAGATTGCTCGTGGCCTGTCCGCCGGTCGTGTGCAGTCCGTTGCCGTAAAGCTGGTGGTGGAGCGTGAGCGGGAAATCCGTGCGTTCAACCCTGAAGAGTATTGGGAAGTACACGCTGATCTGGGTACCGCCAAGGGCGCGAACGTGCGTTTCGAAGTCGCCCGGGAAAACGGCGAAGCGTTCAAGCCTCTGAACGAAGCTCAAGCCATGGCGGCACTGGAAAAGCTCAAGGCTTCCAGCTACAGCATCGCCAAGCGTGAAGACAAACCGACCAGCAGCAAGCCTTCGGCACCTTTCATCACTTCGACTCTGCAGCAGGCTGCCAGTAACCGCCTGGGCTTCGGCGTGAAGAAAACCATGATGATGGCCCAGCGTCTCTACGAAGCGGGTTACATCACTTACATGCGTACTGACTCGACCAACTTGTCCGCTGATGCGGTGAGCATGGCGCGCGCTTACATCGAAGCCGAATTCGGCAAGAAGTATCTGCCGGAATCGCCAAACGTCTACAGCAGCAAGGAAGGCGCACAAGAGGCTCACGAAGCGATTCGTCCTTCCGACGTCAACACGCATCCGAGCAAGCTGAGCGGCATGGAGCGCGATGCTGAGCGCCTGTACGAGCTGATCTGGCGTCAATTCGTGGCGTGCCAGATGCCTCCAGCGCAATACCTGTCGACGACTGTCAGTGTCGCGGCCGGGACCTTCGAGCTGCGTGCCAAGGGTCGCATCCTGAAGTTTGACGGTTACACCCGCGCCTTGCCGCAGATGACCAAGCCGGGCGATGACGACGTATTGCCGGACATGGCTCAGGGCGAAACCCTGAAGCTGATCAAGCTCGATCCGAGCCAGCACTTCACCAAGCCGCCTGCGCGTTACTCGGAAGCGAGCCTGGTCAAGGAAATGGAAAAACGTGGCATCGGTCGTCCGTCGACTTATGCGGCGATCATCTCGACCATTCAGGATCGCGGCTACGTCGCGTTGCACAATCGCCGTTTCTACTCTGAGAAAATGGGCGATATCGTTACTGAACGCCTGTCCGAGAGCTTTTCCAACCTGATGGACTACGGCTTTACGGCCGGCATGGAAGAAAACCTCGATGACGTGGCCCAGGGCGAGCGTGACTGGAAAAACGTGCTGGACGAGTTCTATGGCGATTTCCGCAAGAAGCTGGAAGTGGCTGAGGCGCCGGACAGCGGGATGCGCTCCAACGAGCCGGTGATGACTGATATCCCGTGCAAGGTGTGCGGCCGTCCGATGCAGATTCGTACTGCATCTACCGGCGTGTTCCTTGGTTGCTCGGGTTACAGCCTGCCACCGAAAGAGCGTTGCAAGGCTACCGTCAACCTGACGCCGGGCGATGAAATCGCCGAAGATGATGAGGGCGAGTCCGAGTCTCGCGTTCTGCGCGGCAAGCATCGTTGCCACATCTGCAGCACGGCAATGGACGCTTACCTGCTGGATGAGAAGCGCAAGCTGCACATCTGCGGTAACAACCCGGATTGCGTTGGCTTTGAAGTGGAAGAGGGTAACTACCGGATCAAGGGTTACGAAGGCCCGAGCCTGGAGTGCGATAAGTGCGGCAGCGAGATGCAGCTCAAGACAGGCCGTTTCGGCAAGTTTTTTGGTTGCACCAATCCTGATTGCAAGAACACTCGCAAGCTACTCAAGAGCGGCGACGCTGCTCCACCGAAGATGGATCCGGTGAAGATGCCTGAGCTCAAGTGCGACAAGGTCGACGACACGTATATCCTGCGTGACGGCGCATCCGGTCTGTTCCTGGCGGCCAGTCAATTCCCGAAAAACCGTGAAACCCGTGCGCCGCTGGTCATGGAGATTGCACCGCACAAGGACGAGATCGATCCGAAGTACCACTTCCTGTGTGACGCGCCGAAGAAAGATCCGGACGGACGCCCAACAGTGATCCGTTACAGCCGCAAGACCAAAGAGCAGTACGTTCAGACCGAAGTGGAAGGCAAGCCAACCGGCTGGAAAGCGTTCTACGACGGCAAGGCCTGGAAGGTTGAAGACAAGCGTTGATCTAACGCCTGACTGAACGCAAAGCCCTCGGTATGCTGTATGTGCCGAGGGCTTTGTTGCTTTGGTTGGGTTGAACCCCGGTAGGAGCGAACTTGTTCGCGAGCCATCGTGGCTGATACGCCGCCTCGCGAACAAGTTCGCTCCTACCGGAAAGCATTTAATTGAGGTAATTTTGACAAGGCTTGGCTTCAGGTCTTGCTCATCGCTACGGAGGCGACCGCCATGGCCCACGAACTCTATACCCGCACCAATCAAAAGATTTATTTCGCCGGCCTGGCTCTGGAGTCCATGGGCAAGGCGCAGGAAGGCCGGGCCATGAACGCTCAGGCGCTGTTGCAGGCGGAGCGTGAGTCGGCGTTATTCCATCTGTATGGCGCCCTGCTGGGGCTGTGTCACGAGATCGCCGGCTACTACCGTCTGCCGCAAGCCAATGCGCCACGTGCGGAGATGCTCCTCACCCAGGATGTGCTGGATGCCCTGGCGATCCCGGAAATGGCCGAGCTGGTCGAGTTGGCTCAACACCGGGAAACCTGGCTCGCGCAGTTGCTTGCCGAGTACAACAGCCTGTTCGAGCCGCCTCGTGCGCCGAAAAAAGTGAAAGGCGATGTAACACAGCCGCTCATTGTGGCGGTCAATCTGGATGAAGAATCTGAACCTGAACTGTCCCGCGAGGAACTGGAAAGCTGGCGTCAGCAGCTCAAGGGACTGGCAATTCGCTTCCGCGAAGGCCTGAGCGAGTGCTGATTGTGCAGTGATAGATGGCTCAAAGCCTTCTGATTGAAGACGGCTGCGGCAATGCGGCTTGTCATAAAACGGGAACAGACCCTAGGGACTGGGTCGACAGGCTGCTACAATGTCGGCCTTTCGTGGAGTACTGCCCTGATGCCAACATCGTTTCTTGAAATTGTGGAACTGCCTGACGGTCGGATTGAGCTGCGTCGTGCTGACGACGAAGGCTCGTTGGTGACTCTGGATTTCTCGGCCGATGCCAAAGAGTTCCTGCAAGGGCAACACGTCGAGATCGCCAAGGCAATGTTGAGCGTCGGTGTACAGATGGCGGGTCGTCTGGCTGAAGGCGAGCTGGAGAAGGATACCGGCCCGCGAGTTCTTCACTGAGGCTGAACTCGCCCGGAAGACTTAGCCCAGACGAATATTCAGGCTCTGTGCGTCACCCATTTTTGCCGCGCTGATCAGCTGTTGACGCAATCCTGTACTGAGCGGATTGATCCAGCTGACCACAGTGTGGCTGCGGCCGAGGCGCAGCGCCTCACGCGTCAGTTCAAATGCGCTTTGCGTCCCGCGCGGTTGCAGCAACAAGATCCGCTCGCGGTTGAGTCCTGCATCACGCAGCCAGCTTTGTGTAAGGCTGGAGGGTGGTGCGATCAGGGTCAGCCATCGAGCGTTGGACTCTTCGCTCAGCTCGCGCAGGATCGGCGCCAGTAGACTCAAGCAGTTCCCGGCTGCACCACGCAATGACAGCTCACTGAACACCTCAGGTCCATTATTCCATGACGGTACTGCTGCTTCCTTGAGCATGGGCGCAATGGGTTGCGCCAGGAATGCTTCAAACAGTGGAAGTTGTGATTGCGGGGCCTGGACAAACTGCATGATGTCTCCTTAGCGACGGATAACGCCGACGCTCAAACCTTCGATAACCAGTTCCTGATCCTTGAGATTCACTTCGATGGGCGCGAAGTCCGGGTTTTCGGCAATCAGCCAGACTTTGCTGCCTTCACGCTTGAATCGCTTGACCGTCACTTCGTCGCCGATACGTGCTACCACGATCTGGCCGTTGCGGGCCTCACGGGTGGTGTGCACGGCGAGTAGGTCGCCATCAAAAATGCCGACATCTTTCATGCTCATGCCTTGCACCCTTAGCAGGTAATCGGCACTCGGGTGAAAAAATGCAGGGTTGATGTTGCAAGATTCTTCGATGTGTTGCTGAGCCAGAATCGGTGCACCTGCAGCGACGCGCCCGATGATGGGCAATCCGCTTTCTTCGGTCTTTGCTTCAAAGCCTGGAATGCGGATGCCCCGGGAAGCGCCCGGCGTCATCTCGATAGCGCCTTTGCGAGCCAGGGCTTTCAAATGTTCTTCTGCAGCGTTGGGCGACTTGAAACCCAGTTCCTGAGCGATCTCCGCACGAGTAGGCGGGTAGCCGTTGTCTTCAAGACAGCGCTTGATGAATCCCAGAATTTCAGCTTGGCGTGGCGTCAGTTTAATCATGTTGATCGCTCTGTCTTTTTATACAGTGACTGGGATTATATACAGTACGAGCGAGTTGGCAATCTTCCTTTTATCAGGCCGGTTTTCGATCGCGCCCGGCGGGATGGCGGGCCGGGTTACGCGGGTGGCTACAGGCCACGGTTTATATGGTTAAATACGCCCCTGTCGGACCATGGAGCATCGCGGACTTGACAGGTACATAATCTGAAACGTATGTTTCAAACAAGTGTTTGTCAGGCAGAGAACCATGGCCCAGTCGGAAACAGTTGAACGCATTCTTGATGCTGCCGAGCAGTTGTTCGCGGAGAAAGGCTTCGCAGAGACGTCGCTACGGCTGATTACCAGCAAGGCGTCGGTCAACCTGGCGGCGGTCAATTACCACTTCGGTTCCAAAAAGGCGCTGATTCAGGCCGTGTTCTCGCGCTTCCTGGGACCCTTCTGTATCAGTCTTGACCGTGAACTGGAGCGCCGTCAGGCCAGACCTGATCAGAAGCCGACCCTGGAAGAGTTGCTGGAGATGCTGGTCGAGCAAGCCCTCGTGGTACAGCCACGCAGCAACAATGATCTGTCGATCTTTATGCGCTTGCTGGGTCTGGCGTTCAGCCAGAGTCAGGGCCATTTGCGCCGTTATCTGGAAGACATGTACGGCAAGGTTTTTCGCCGCTATATGGTGCTGGTCAATGAGGCCGCGCCTCGCATCCCTCCCATTGAACTGTTCTGGCGTGTGCACTTCATGCTTGGCGCTGCGGCATTCAGCATGTCCGGCATCAAGGCGCTAAGGGCGATTGCCGAAACCGATTTTGGCGTCAACACCTCGATCGAGCAGGTGATGCGCCTGATGGTGCCGTTCCTGGCCGCAGGCATGCGTGCCGAAACAGGTGTCACCGACGCCGCGATGATTGCCGCGCAACTCAAGCCGCGCAGCAAAAGCAGCTCTCCTGTCCCCAGTACTGCGAAGGCCTGACTGTTCGCGCATTGCGCCAGACTCGATGATCAAGCACCATTGCCCGGATTGGATATCGGCAATGGTGTTTTTTTATGAGTTCTGGCCTGCAAGGCTCTTTAATGGTGGATGTCGCGGGCACCTGGTTGACCGCCGAAGATCGCCAGTTTCTGCGTCAGCCCGAAGTGGGCGGGCTGATCATTTTTGCCCGCAACATCGAGCATCCCCGTCAGGTTCGCGAACTGAGCGCGGCGATTCGCGCGGTGCGGCCTGATCTACTGTTGGCAGTGGACCAGGAGGGCGGTCGCGTGCAGCGCTTGCGTCAGGGCTTTGTGCGACTGCCAGCCATGCGTTCGATTGCTCACCAGCCCAATGCCGAGATGCTGGCTGAGCATTGCGGCTGGCTGATGGCGACGGAAGTTCTGGCAGTGGGCCTGGACCTGAGTTTTGCGCCTGTGCTTGATCTGGATTACCAACGTAGCGCTGTTGTGGGTACGCGCGCTTTCGAGGGTGATCCCGAGCGGGCGGCGTTGTTGGCGGGCGCTTTCATTCGTGGGATGAATGCCGCTGGCATGGCCGCGACCGGCAAACATTTTCCAGGGCACGGCTGGGCCGAGGCTGACTCCCATGTGGCGATACCCAATGACGAGCGCAGCCTGGAGCAGATCCGCGCCAACGATCTGGTCCCATTTGCCCGACTGAGCCAGCAACTGGCGGCCGTGATGCCCGCGCATGTGATTTATCCGCAGATCGATCCTCAACCTGCCGGTTTCTCCCGGCGCTGGTTGCAGGATATCTTGCGCGGTGAGCTGAAGTTCGACGGCGTGATTTTCAGCGACGACCTGTCCATGGCCGGTGCCCATGTGGTCGGCGATGCGGCCAGTCGCATTGAAGCGGCGTTGAGTGCCGGTTGTGACATGGGGCTGGTCTGTAACGATCGTGCTGCTGCAGAACTGGCGTTGACGGCTGCACAACGGCTCAAGGTCAAGCCTTCGCCACGTATTGCCAGGATGCGCGGTCAGGCTTTTGCCAGCACCGAGTATCGTCAACATCCGCGCTGGCTTGCCGCGCTTGAAGCCTTGCGCGCTGCGCAATTGATCGACTAAGGATTTTCCATGACTGTTTACGCGATTATCGGTGGTACCGGGCTGACTCAGCTTGAGGGCTTGAGCATTCGTCAGTCTCTGCCGGTGAATACGCCCTATGGCGTACCCTCGGGGGAGATCCAGATCGGCGATTACGCCGGTCGCGAGGTGATGTTTCTGGCGCGCCACGGCCACCCGCATCGTTTCCCGCCGCATCAGGTGAATTACCGAGCCAACATCTGGGCTCTGAAGCACGCGGGTGCGGAGGCGATTCTGGCAGTCAATGCGGTGGGCGGGATTCATCCTGCCATGGGCACAGGGCATTTCTGCGTGCCCCACGACCTGATTGATTACACCAGTGGTCGTCAGCACACCTTTTTCGCCGACGACCTTGAGCAAGTGACCCACATCGACTTCAGCTATCCCTACAGTGAAGCGCTGCGGGGGCGTCTGATTGCAGCATTGGCTGCCGAAGGCTGTGAATTCAGCGAGCAGGGTGTTTACGCCTGCACTCAAGGGCCGCGTCTTGAAACTGTCGCCGAAATCATCCGCCTTGAGCGTGATGGCTGCGACATCGTGGGCATGACCGGCATGCCGGAAGCAGCGCTGGCTCGCGAGCTGGAACTGGAATATGCCTGCCTGGCGCTGGTGGTCAATCCGGCAGCGGGCAAGTCTTCGGCAGTCATCACCATGGCCGAAATCGAACAGGCCTTGCATGACGGGATGGGCAAAGTGAAGGCTACACTGGCGCGGGTGCTAAGCGCGGTTTGACTCCATGGCGCCGTGCTGTCGGGACCTGTTGGAGCGAGGCTTGCCCGCGAAGAACGATTACGCGGTGAGTCTGACATATCGCGTCGTCTGGTTCGCGGGCAAGCCTCGCTCCAACAGTAAATCGTTGCCGAAGGCTGCGGTATGCCCTTACTTCTTGCCCTTCTTGGTCTGCGCTGGCAAGGGCGCAAACAGTGCGGCAATGTCTTCGCTTTGCAGTTTCCAGTCACCCGTTACCCGTCCATCCAGCACCCCGGCTGCGAGTGCTGATTTTTCCTGCTGCAGGCGCTGGATTTTCTCTTCCACGGTACCTCGGGCAATCATCTTGTAGACGAATACCGGCTTGTCCTGACCAATGCGGTAAGCACGGTCGGTGGCCTGGTTTTCGGCTGCCGGATTCCACCATGGATCGTAATGGATCACGGTATCGGCAGCGGTCAGGTTCAGGCCGGTACCGCCTGCTTTCAGGCTGATCAGGAAGATCGGCAGCTTGCCTGCCTGGAAGGCCTGGACTGGCGTGCGTCGGTCTCGGGTCGAACCGGTCAGCAGGGCATATTCGATACCGCGTTGCTTGAGTTCGGCTTCGATCAGGGTGAGCATCGAAGTGAACTGCGAGAACAGCAGAATCTTCCTGCCCTCGGCCAGCAGCTCTTCGAACATCTCCATCAGGCTTTGCAATTTGGCGGAGTGACCCTGGCGCGGGTTGGCCGGAGCGCTGTTGACCAGACGCAAGTCGCAACACACCTGACGCAGCTTGAGCAGCGCTTCAAGGATGATGATCTGGCTGCGGGCCACACCTTTGCGGGTGATCTCGTCGCGGACTTTCTTGTCCATGGCCAGGCGCACAGTTTCGTACACATCGCGCTGGGCTTCGTTAAGTTCGACCCAATGGATGATCTCGGTCTTGGGCGGCAGCTCGGTGGCGACCTGTTCCTTGGTGCGGCGCAGCAGGAACGGTTTGATTCGCGCGTTCAGATGCTGCAGGCGCTCCATGTTGCCGTGCTTCTCGATAGGGTTGCGGTAGTTGCTGTTGAATTCCTTGCTGCTGCCCAGCCAGCCCGGCATCAGGAAGTGGAACAGCGACCATAGCTCGCCCAGATGGTTTTCCAGCGGCGTACCACTCAGGCACAGGCGTTGTCGGGCATTGAGACTGCGCGCGGCCTGGGCGGCTTTGCTGTTGGGGTTCTTGATGTATTGCGCTTCATCGAGGATCAGGGTGTGAAACGACAGCTTCGCCAGCACTTCTTCGTCCCGCGGCAGCAGGGCGTAGGTGGTAAGAATCAGGTCGTACTGACCCAGGTTGTCGAAATCAGCGTGGCGATTGGCGCCATACAAAGCGAGCACCCGCAATTGCGGGGTGAAGTTTTCGGCCTCGTCCAGCCAGTTGGGGATCAGGCTGGTCGGCATCACGGCCAGCGCCGGACGATCCAGACGACCGGCCTGTTTTTCCATGAGCAGGTGGGCCAGGGTCTGCAGGGTTTTACCCAGACCCATGTCATCGGCCAGCACGCCACCGACTTCCAGTTCACGCAGCGACTGCATCCAGCTCAGGCCTTCGTGCTGGTAGGGCCGCAACGTGGCGTTGAGACCTTCGGGCACGTCGACCGGAGCGTCCTTGATATTGGCCAGCCGGTCCGCGAACTGGCGCAGGCGGTCGCCGCCTTGCCAGCTCAGGGGTAAATCATCGAGCTCACCCAGGCGCGTGGCGTCGGCAGTATTCAGACGCAGTGAGTTGCTGCCTTCTTCGCGCCAGTAGAAGTCGCCAAGGGTGGCCAATACCGGTTTCAGACGGCCGTAGGGCAGGGCAATCTGCACCGGGCCGCCGCCATTTTGTGTGAAGTGATTGAGCTGCACGAGCAGTTGTTCATCGTCGCCACGTTTGGCGATCCCGGCCGCGCTCATCAATTCCGGGTGACTGCGCAGCAGGTTGATCAGAATCGGCAGCAGGCTCAGGCGTTCGCCATTGACGATAATGCCCAGTTCCAGATCGAACCAGTCGCGCTCGGCCTCTTCGTCGATGACCGCGTACCAGTCGTCCACGGGCGTCACGTCGAAAGCGAAATCCTCGGTGATGACGATTTCCCAGCCTTGTTCTTCAAGGCGCGGCAAGTCGTTGAGCACGAAGTGCAGCCAGGCTTTGTCGTTGGGCAGGTCAAACATGTCACCGGCGGTGTCAGGCAGTGCCTTGCTCTGGCGGGTGGCGACCCTGAACCCCATGTCCTGCAGGACCTGACGCTGCTGTCGTTCCAGCTCGCCCTGGCGCCGGATGCGCAGGGTCTCGGTTTCCCTGTGCTCGATGATGTCGCTTTTCTGGTTAACCAGGTCGCTGCCCAGAGAACTGACCAGGATACTGACGTTGGCAGTGCCAATGGCGTAGTGCTTGTCATAACGAAAGGCGAGTGCCGCGCGATGCTGGATGTGCCTTTGCATGCGGCCGTTACGCGGTTCATAAGCGCTGAACTCGACGCTGGCCAGCATCAGGCGTGGCTGCGGCTTGATGTCGTCGACCAGTCGCTCAGGCAGGGCGGGCGCTTTCTCGATGCGCGGTGCCTGCACGGACGGCGTCTGGTCCAGTGCAGCCTGCAACGCATTTCGATTCTGCGGGGCCTGCAGATAAAACAGGGCGGCCGCACAATGCTTGCAGTTTTCCCTGACGGGGCACGTGCATTTACAAACCAGAGCATTCTTGAAGCGTTCGGGATCCCTGAATTTCAGGGTCTGGACGTATACCTCGGAACCCGAGCCTTTACACAAGGTGCGAGCCGAGTCTGGATTGAGATCCTCAAGCTGGATGCGGTCTTCATGGGCGTAGTCAAACCCCCGCTCAACGGTTTTGCTGGTAAAGATATACGTCCAGGACGAAGCGAGGACTTTTTCAAGATTGGACGACACAGTTCAGGACAGCCCTACGCCGTAGCGATGCTCGAATGGGAAAAGAAGCACGTGTTGCGCTACTTGAATGGTTAAAGAGGCGATACTTTCACCAGCATGGCCAGACTTCCGTGGTCCATATAGATCAATTCGCCGTTCTTGACCCGGGTGGTCTGTTTCAGGCGTTCACTGCTGGTCAGCACGCCGTGGGCATCAAGCTGATTGACCCAGAAGTCTGCCGCGATATCAGTAAAGCGTGCAATGCCTATGCTCAAAGTGCCTTCAATCGGGAAGTGGGCCCACTGTTCTTCACCGCCGGTGACGGCCACTTTGCCTGGTTCTGCACTGAGGTTCTGTTGCCAGGCGCGGTGCAGCAACACCTGATAAGTGCCGCTGGCATTCAGTTTGTCCGCCAGATCCTTCAAGGCAACGCCGCGCTCACTCTGCGCGTCAATCTTCTGTGCATTGGCTGCCCAGTTCTCAGGTGCGACCTGACGGGTTGCAGCCGGTTCGCCCTGTTGGCGAAACAGGATCATTTCCACCTGAAAATTGCCATCGGCAAATGCTGCGGGCGCGATCAGCGTCAGCAGCAGGATGAGTGAGTGGAGCACACGCATGAATGGATCCTTCAAGGAGTTTTCGGGGTCAGGCGCTCGAACAGCGCTTCAATGGTGTTGAAGCGTTCTTCCGGACGCTCCATGGGCACCATGAATTTGAACAGCGTGGCACCTTCGAATTTATAGCGGTTGGGTTGGCCCTGAATCAATTTGATCAGGGTCAGTGGGTCAACCGGCGTGTCCGCAGCAAATTCGATGCGGCCACCTTGCGGGCCTGCGTCGACCTTCTTGATACCCAGTTGCTCGGCCTGCAATTTGAGCAGGGTGATACGCACCAGATTCTTGGTCGGCTCCGGCAGCAGGCCGAAGCGATCGATCATTTCTACCTGAAGATCCTTGAGGCTGTCTTCGTCCGCGGCATTGGCGATGCGCTTGTAGAGAATCAACCGTGTGTGTACATCCGGCAGGTAGGCTTCCGGGATCAAGGCCGGCACGCGCAAGTTGATTTCCGGTCCGCCGCCCAGCGGCTGATCAAGGTTCGGTTGTTCGCCCTTGCGGATCGACTTCACCGCGCGCTCAAGCATTTCCATGTACAGCGTGAAGCCTACTGCCTGAATCTGCCCGCTCTGGCCGTCGCCCAGCAGTTCGCCAGCGCCACGGATTTCCAGGTCGTTGGTGGCCAGAACGAAACCGGCACCCAGATCCTGAGTGTTTGCGATAGCCTCCAGACGCTTTTCTGCGTCCGGCGTGATTTGCTTGCGTGGCGGTGTCAGCAGGTAAGCGTATGCCTGGTGGTGACTGCGCCCAACCCGGCCGCGCAACTGGTGCAATTGCGCCAGACCGAATTTATCGGCGCGCTCAATGATAATGGTGTTGGCGCTAGGCACGTCGATGCCGGTCTCGATGATGGTCGAGGCGATAAGCACGTTGAAACGCTTGTGATAGAAGTCGCTCATCACTTGTTCAAGATCGCGCTCGCGCATCTGCCCATGACCGATCCCGATCCGTGCTTCGGGCACCAGTTCGGCAAGATCAGCAGCGCATTTCTCGATGGTTTTCACGTCGTTGTGCAGGTAATACACCTGACCGCCGCGCAGCAGTTCACGCAGCAAGGCTTCTTTGACCGTTGGCTTGTTCTGCTCCATGACGAAAGTGCGCACGGACAGGCGTCGAGCCGGTGGCGTGGCGATGATCGACAGATCGCGCATGCCCGACACCGCCATGTTCAGCGTGCGCGGGATTGGCGTCGCGGTCAGGGTCAGAATGTCGACTTCGCTGCGCAGCGCTTTCAGCTGTTCTTTCTGGCGCACACCGAAGCGGTGTTCTTCATCGATGATGACCAGGCCCAGATTCTTGATCTTCACGTCGTCCTGCAGCAGCTTGTGCGTGCCGATGACGATGTCGATCTTGCCCTCGGCCAGATCAGCGACGGCGGCGTTGACTTCCTTGGCGGACTTGAAGCGACTCATCACTTCAACGCTCACGGGCCAATCGGCGAAGCGGTCGCGGAAGCTGTTGTAGTGTTGTTGGGCGAGCAGGGTGGTGGGCACCAGAATCGCCACCTGACGGCCGCCATGTACAGCGATGAACGCCGCGCGCATGGCCACTTCGGTCTTGCCGAAGCCCACGTCGCCACAGACCAGCCGGTCCATGGGTTTTGGCGCGAGCATGTCGGCGCGTACGGCATCGATTGTGGTCTGCTGGTCCGGCGTTTCTTCGAACGGGAAGCCCGCGCTGAACGTGGCGTAATCGGCCTTGGGGTCAGCGAATGCGTAGCCTTCCCGGGCTGCACGGCGGGCATAAATGTCCAGCAGCTCGGCTGCAACGTCACGCACTTGTTCGGCGGCTTTGCGTTTGGCTTTCTGCCAGGTTTCCGAACCCAGTCGATGCAGCGGCGCCAGAGCGTCATCGCTGCCGGTGTAGCGGGCGATCAGGTGCAGGTTGGCTACAGGGACGTACAGCTTGGCGTCCTCGGCGTAGGCCAGCATCAGGAATTCGGCGACCTGGTTTTCCACTTCCAGTGTCGCGAGACCCAGGTAGCGCCCGACGCCGTGGTCGATATGCACCACCGGCGCGCCTTCACGCAACTCGGTCAGGTTTTTGATGACGGCATCGTTATTGCCGCCGTCGGTGCGTTTCTCGCGACGCCGACGCTGCATCACGCGCTGCCCGAACAGCGGACTTTCAGCGATCAGGGCAATGGCGGGTTGTTCGAGCAGCAGGCCGTCATCCAGCGGAGCGATGGTGATCGACAGGCGATCCTTGCCATCAACGAAGTCATTCCAGCTGTCGACGGTTTTAGGTCGCAGCTTCAGACGTTCGAGCAGCTCCAGCAGCACCTCGCGGCGACCCGCTGATTCAGCGGTAAACAGGATACGGCCGTCGAATTCTTCAATGAACTTCGACAAGGCAGCCAGCGGCTGATTGGCCTTGGCTTCAATGGCCAGCTCCGGCAACAGCTGCGCCGGGAAGCGCTCGCGGCCCACGCCGGTTTTAACGTCCTGTTGACTGGCAACCACTCTCGGCCAGCTTTTCAGGCGAGCGAAGCAGTCTTCTACCGGCAAGAACAATTCAGCGGGAGGCAGCAGAGGTCGCTCGGGGTCTACGCGGCGTTCTTCATAACGGTTGCGAACGTCATTCCAGAAATTTTCCGCGGCCTGTTCAATGCCCGGCAGGGAAAACACCTGAGTGTCCTGAGGCAGATAGTCGAACAGGGTCGATGTTTCTTCGAAAAACAGCGGCAGGTAATACTCGATACCGGCCGGTGTGATGCCGCTGCTCAGGTCCTGAAAGATCGGGCTGCGGCGGAAATCCACATCGAAGCGTTCGCGAAAACGGGCCTTGAAGCGTGTCACTTCTTCCTTTTGCAGGGGGAATTCACGTGCAGGCAACAGGCGGACCGAGTCGACCTTATCGATGGAGCGCTGGCTTTCGGGATCAAAGGTGCGCAGCGTTTCGATTTCGTCATCGAACAGGTCGATCCGGTACGGCAGTTTGCTGCCCATCGGGAACAGGTCGATGAGGTTGCCGCGTACTGTGAATTCGCCGTGTTCATAAACCGTGTCGACATAACGATAACCGCTGGCCTCCAGGCGGGTGCGCATGGCCTCGATGTCGAGCTTCTGGCCAATATCCAGCACCAGACTGCTGCCCAACAGGAATTTGGTCGGTGCCAAACGATGTAGGGCTGTGGTGATTGGCACTACCAGAACGCCATGGACCAGCTCTGGCAGGCGATAGAGGCTCGCAATCCGCTGGGAAATGATGTCCTGGTGCGGTGAGAACAAATCGTAGGGCAGGGTTTCCCAGTCCGGGAAATGCAGCACCGGCAGGCTGGGCGCAAAGAATTTCAACTCTTGCTCGAGGCGCTCGGCACTTTGGCTGTCGGCGGTCAAAAGCAGGGTGAAGCGCTTGGCGGCGCTGGCAGCCTCGGCAATCGCCAGGCTCAGCGAGGCACCGGGAAGGTTGCCCCAGTGTTGTTTGCCTGCCGCGGCAGGGAGTAGCGGTAGACGCAGAACAGGCACGGAAGATTGAGCTCCAAGCGTTGCGACGAGGGCCGCGATTGTACCGGGGGAAGGGTGCAAATGTCAGGTCTAAGACTACGCTGTGATTCAGAAGTGCACGCCCGGGCATTTTCTGAAGTGCAGCGGAACAAAATGTAGTGCTCGCTGATCTGACTACCGCGCATTGCCCTTAAACAAAGGCGGCGGCATAATGTAGCCCCTTTTTTCAGCCCCTACATGTGGAAGGTTCCCGTGACTCAGAAGCCCGACCAGTGTCTTGGTGAATGGATTGATCGTGAAGCTCTCGCCGAGACGATGATCCCGCTTATCGGTCAGCTCTACCGCAATAATAATGTGGTGAGTTCGATCTATGGCCGCAGCCTGATCAACCGATCGGTTATCGCGATTCTCAAAGCCCACCGCTTTGCGCGTCACCGCCAGTCCGATGCAAGCGAGTTGTCCGTACACGAGACTTTCCCGCTCGTTAAGGCCATGAGCGAGCTCAAGCTGGGTTCAGCCTCGGTGGACCTCGGCAAACTGGCCGTCAAGTTCAAGACTGAAGGCAACGGCCGCACCGCCGAGCAGTTCGTTCGTGAAGAACTGGCCGAGCTGGTGGGGCAGCAGAATGCTTCTCCACGTAAGGGCACTGATGTTGTGCTGTACGGTTTCGGCCGGATTGGTCGCCTGCTGGCGCGCATCCTGATCGAAAAAACCGGCGGCGGCGATGGCTTGCGTCTGCGTGCAATCGTCGTCCGCAAAGGCGCCGAGAACGATCTGGTCAAGCGCGCCAGCCTGCTGCGCCGCGACTCTGTGCATGGTTCTTTCGATGGCACCATCACGGTTGATGAAGCCAACAGCACCATCACTGCGAACGGCAACCTGATTCAGGTTATCTACGCGAAGAACCCGACCGAGGTGGATTACACCCAGTACGGCATCAAGGACGCACTGCTGGTGGACAACACCGGTGTATGGCGTGATGCCGACGGTCTGGGTCAGCACCTTGGATGCCCGGGCATTGACCGCGTGGTGCTCACCGCTCCAGGCAAAGGCAAGCTGAAAAACATCGTGCACGGTATCAACCACGGTGAAATCACCGCTGACGACAAGATCGTTTCGGCGGCGTCCTGCACCACCAACGCCATCGTGCCGGTGCTCAAGGCCGTCAACGACAAGTTCGGCATCGTCAACGGTCACGTTGAAACGGTTCACTCGTACACCAACGACCAGAACCTGATCGACAACTTCCACAAGGGCGATCGCCGTGGCCGTAGCGCCGCGCTGAACATGGTGATCACCGAAACCGGTGCTGCCACTGCTGCTGCCAAGGCACTGCCTGAGCTGGCTGGCAAACTGACCGGTAACGCGATTCGCGTACCCACGCCGAACGTGTCCATGGCGATTCTCAACCTGAACCTTGAGAAAGCGACCACCCGCGAAGAGATCAACGAGTACCTGCGCTATATGGCGCTGCACTCGGACCTGCACAAGCAGATCGATTTCGTTAACTCGCAGGAAGTTGTTTCCACTGACTTCGTCGGCTCGCGCCACGCCGGTGTAGTAGATGCTGAAGCAACCATCGCCAACGATAACCGCGTTGTTCTGTACGTCTGGTACGACAACGAGTTCGGTTACAGCCACCAGGTGGTTCGCGTGATGGAAGACATGGCGGGTGTTAACCCACCAGCGTTTCCGCGTTAAGAGCAGTTACAAGCTTTAAGCGGCAAGCTACAAGCAGAAACGAAAACGCCCCGACCGGGTAACTGGTCGGGGCGTTTTTTGTTGTTCTGGTGTCTGTAGGAGCTGCCGTTCGCCTCATTCCGCCCTGACAAGACTGCGCAACAATCCCGAGTCCTTGGGTTGAAATGCGCCTCTGTAGGAGTGAGCTTGCTCGCGATAGCGTCGGGTCAGACGATGATCCATCGATAGAAAAGCTGCATCGCGAGCAAGCTCACTCCTACAGGGTTACTCAACTGGCAGTCACGGCCTCAGGCGCTTGCAGCTTTTGCCCGCCCTTACGGAACAGCACCAGTGTTGCCACCAGACCCAACACTGCTGCGCCCGTCAGCCAGATGCCCGGTGCAGCCTTGTTGTCCAGCGCATGAATCAGGTATGTGCACGCTGCCGGGGTAAAGCCGCCAAAGGTTGCAGTTGCCAGGCTGTAGGCCAGGGAGAAGCCGGTCGTGCGCACTTCCACCGGCATGATCTCGGTCAGGGCAACCACCATCGCACCGTTGTAAGAGCCATAC
This sequence comes from Pseudomonas folii, assembly GCF_014357575.1. GTDB lineage: Bacteria > Pseudomonadota > Gammaproteobacteria > Pseudomonadales > Pseudomonadaceae > Aquipseudomonas > Aquipseudomonas folii. The sequence goes on from NZ_JACONW010000001.1 coordinate 46,445, forward strand.
AGGAAGGACAGCCAGAGTTCGACCATCAGCAGATTACCGAAACTTGGATTGGCCACCAGCCAGGACAGGGCAGGGTAGGCCGTCGCAATGGCCAGAACGGTTGCGGCAACCAGCAAAGGCTTGCGGCCAATACGGTCAGACAGCGCGCCCATCACCGGCAGCCAGATGAAGTTCGAAATCCCGACGAAAACCGTGACGATCAAGCTGTCGAGGTCGGACAGGTGCAGCTCGTTTTTACCGAATGTCGGCGTATACGCAGTGATCAGGTAGAACGACACGGTGGTCATAATCACCAGTGCCATGCCGCCGAGGACCAGGCCGAAGTTCTGGCCAATCGAGCGCACCACTTCTTTAAGCGTCGGACGATGAGTGCGGGCTTCGAATTCCGGGGTTTCTTCCATCGAGCGGCGAATCACGAAAATCACCGGCACGATCAGGCAGCCGATCAGGAACGGCACGCGCCAGCCCCATTCACCCATTTCTTCCGGGCTCAGCCAGTGGTTCAGCGCAACACCCAGCAAACCTGCGAAGACCACCGCGGCTTGTTGACTGGCGGACTGCCAACTGACGAAGAAGCCTTTACGGCCCGGGGTAGAGATTTCTGCCAGATAAACCGAGACACCGCCCAGTTCCACGCCAGCCGAAAAGCCTTGCAGCAAACGACCCAGCAATACCAGCAACGGCGCAGCGACGCCGAGCGTTGCATAACCCGGCACGCAGGCAATCAGCACCGTGCCCATCGCCATCATTGCCAGCGTCACCACCAGACCTTTTTTACGGCCGTGACGGTCAATGTAAGCGCCAAGGAAAATCGCCCCCAGCGGACGCATCAGGAAGCCGGCGCCGAACGTCGCCAGTGAAAGCATCAGTGAGGCGAATGCGCTGTCGGTAGGGAAGAAGGTTTTGGCGATGGCAGTGGCATAGAAGCCGTAGACCATGAAGTCAAACATTTCAAGGAAGTTGCCGCTGACAACGCGAAATATCGCCTTGCCTTTGCCGGTGTTCGAGGTCATTGAAAATTACTCGCTTGGGCTATCTGGTCAGGGCCTCATGCGTGTTCAACATTAGCCAGGAGGCTCTGGCCCGGTTATGTTGACGCGACAAGGGCCCAAAGGATCCGTTGTATTTTTATGTCCTGCTGCACCGGTCAAGGCTCCTGCCTGCACGCGCTGCACAATTGTAACGATATGTGTAAAACGCCTTAAAGACAACTCTTGATACTTTGCAAGTGGGTTTGGCAGACCGCTGGCAGGGGCCGGATTGCATTACTTTTGTATGTCATTGCCAGCCCGTCGAAGGTGTTAACTCCGGTGAGATATTTCATTCATCACGAGTTCAACCCATGACAATCAAATTGGCCGTGGCGGAGCAATTCGCCTCCCGTCCTTCACTGCGTGAATTGGCGACGAGCAGCCTGCGCAGTGCTTTAAACGTGCGTTATCCGGACCTCGTCATCGACCCCGAGCGGGTTTCGGTAGTGGCGCTGACCTCTGGCGTCCCGGCTATGTCGGCCGAATCATTGCGGCTTTCCCTGGTGGATACCCTGCTGGAGCATTTTCTACGCCGGGCAACACCGCAATGGACAGACGCTGGCTTCGCGCTCATCGCCAATCCTGGCGACTCGCCTGCGCGGCCATTAGCAGTGGATATGGCTGAAATCAGCACCATCGTCGACCAGTCGGCATTGGGTCTGATCACCGGCCTCAAACAAGCTATCGCTGATTTCTGGAGCCAGCCCTGCGTTATCGGCAGCCAGCTCACGACCCGTTGGGCCTGGCTTTCGACGTTGATTCGGCGAGACGTGCGCGACCGGCTGGCAGCGCCCGATACGTCTCTTTCAGATCAGCGTGCCATGCTCAGTACGATCAATACCCTGTGCGGTAAAGATGAACCGTCTGAGGGGCAGGCGGGTGTTGCGTATGTCACGCTGATTCAAGGCGGTGTTTCCGAAACACGGGCGATACCGGCGTTGGTGGCACTCGACCAGTCGACAGCCAACCCGGAGGTATTGGTTTACCGTCTTTTCGGGCAGTGTGAACGCTACACACTGACTAGCTGGGTGATGCGACTGCGGGATGATTTCATTCAGGACCCCCGGCATCAATCGCTGGCCTGGGGCTTCTACGAGCCGGATAACGATGTGTTCGATGACCTTGCCCGTGCCATTCTGGAGAATCAGATCAGAGACGTGCACTGCCTGAATTATTACTCGGACCTGGAAGTTGCGAAGCTTGAGCGGTACCTGGAAGCGTCGACAGATGTCGGCTCCTTGTTTGTCAAGCAACCCGAGGCTTATGCCGAATCGCTTCCCGACTGGCTCGGCAAGGCCAGCGATTCGGAGCGAATCTCCTACAGTCGATCCATGACCGCATTGGCGGTATTGCAGGCGAATACGCAAGGCAGGACGTTTAACGAGGACTTGCCGCCCATTGCGGAGTTTGCCTCTCAGGTCATGGCCAGGCAGATGCTTGAGGATCATCCAGACGCCGTACAGGTGCCTTTGAACGAGATAGAGCTGGTTATCGACAAAGTGACGGCTGTGGCCGCCACGTCTGGTGGAGAGATGTTTGCTCAGGGTGAAGTGGAACAGGTTCGCATGACGCTGTGTGATTGTGCTCTGGAGAATCTTGTTGGATTACCGGTTGGTGCCGTGACGTTACGCAGGACCACTGATCAGCCTTTGCCGGACTGGCTGACGGTAGCTTATGCCAAACGCCTTATTCAGGTAGTCAATGTCGGCCAGGCCTATCCGCAATTACTGCGCACGCTGCTGATTACCAATGCCAAAGAGGCTGACAGACGTCGATTACTCTTCTGCAATCAATTGCGTATCCAGCTTCCCCTGAAGGCTCTGGAGCAGAAGCTCAAACGCGAAGGTGCGATAAGTGACGCCGGTTGCCGGTTGATTTCTGCCTTGATGGACGATCTGTCGCCCATGCATGAAGAGGACGCGCAGTCTGTTGTTCTGCGCATGCTGGGGTTCAAGGCCAGGCCAACGGGGCAGGTGGACAGGGTCGGCAATATGTTTGTGATTGGCCCGGCGAACATCGAGTCGGGCCCTTACCTGCTTTATCAACCCTTTCAGGCGACGCCCCTGACTGAATTCAGCAACTGGACGACGCTGCGTGATGCCATTGCTCAGCCTGGTGCGTTGCAACAACAGGTACTGATCTGGCTGAGTGATACGGCACGTCCTGTTTATGCCAACGGAGGATTTGATGAGCCGCATATCATCCGTTTCGGGCTCGGCTCCGAGTTCCAGCCGCTTGAGCGGCCGCAGCCAACGGTGTTGAGTCGCGATGTCATGGCGGGAGACCCGCTTGAGGCGTTGTTCAAGGCCGTCGCCATGGCGCTGGTGCAGTTGGCAGATCGCGAATCGGTCTCCAATGTCGAAAACCGTTGGGCGAACCTGAAGGAAGGAGGCTGGCTGTTGCTCGACACGTTGCTGCCCCTGATTGGTGGCTCGCTGGGTCAGTCAGCATGGCTTTTGCAATTGCTCAGTAGCGCCGACCAGATACTCACTCTGCCTGCTGATGCCGATCAGGGGGCTCGTTCGGCGGCCCTTGCGGATTTGCTGCTCAACGTTGCGATGATTGTTCTGCATCAGGGCGTCATATCAGCCACAGGCCCGGTGATTGGCAGTGGTGAGCCTTTGGTTGATGCGCCGCTCACCTCTCAAGAGATGAATGCAAGCCCGATGGCCACGCAGACGCTGGATATGGCGGCCGGGAGGGACGGGCTCGATTTCAGCTGGTCCAACCCGCTTTCTCGTCTTACCGCAACCCAGCGCTCCAGGCTCCTGACCTTTAATGTCTTTCCCGAGCCGCCCCTTGGCGCAATGGTCAACTCTGGCATTTACGCCGGTTTGTACGAAGACCATGGAAAGTGGTACGCACGCGTTGAGGGCAATCTGTTTCGCGTCATTGCTGATGAAGGCCGCGCGTATATCGTCCAGGACGATGATCCTGGCGTGACGGGGCCATGGCTGACCCGGAGCGGGCTGCAATGGCGGCTGAATCTGGGGCTGCATCTGCGCGGTGGCGGCCCAAAACAGAATGCCCGGAAACTGGCGCAGGCCAACGCAGCCAATGTTCGGCGTATCAACGATGGCCTGTCGGAGCTCGTGAAACGGCGTGATGTGTTGCTGAAAAACATTCAAGCCTACGATCTGCAGCTGGACACTGCGCAAGGCACAGTGCGTCAGCTTTTTATGGAGCGTTATGAAAGCGATCTGACTGAGCTGGTCAGTGTGATGCGAGAGCATGTCAAATTAGCGCAGGAACACCGGCCGGGCGACCGTCCAGCAGAAAAGGATGTTGCCAGTGATCTGCAAAGTCTGGCCCGGCAAATTTGCTACTTTGAGAGCCTGCTGTTCAAGGATCAAGCAGTGATTGCGAATAATGAGCTCGTGAACCTGCGAACCCTGGCCTCTGGCGCCTCATTGACACCTGAGAATGCTGACGCTTACTTCGAGATGCTCCGCAAGCTGACGATCTCCCAGACAAAGGGGCTGCACTGGTCACAGGAGCGAGAGGCGATATGGTTGCAACTGCGTGACGTTCCAAAGGTAGGTCAGGAATATTGGCGCAGTGAAGTCACAGAGGCATATGCCCACAATCAGCCTTCGAATCTGGAGTGGAAGGCGATCCATATGTTTTCGACGCTTGAGTTGGTGTTCAGTCGTCCCGAAACCATGTTCGGTGAAGACCTGAAGCAGTTGAGGATGCTGCGTAACGACCAGAATCTGCATGCTGCGATTGCATCCCATCTGGAGCTGGACAGGCCCAATACCTATTCACTGGCTGAAAGCATCAGTGTTCTGGAAAGTGCGCTCAAAGAGTACGGCAGGGCGAGTGACATCAGCACCTACATTCATACCTTGGAGTTCTCGGGCAGGAGAGGGCAATACCTTGAGCAGTTCATTGCTCAACTCAGTGCCTTTCACGATGTTGCATTGCAACGGCTTACCTTGTTGATCAAGCAAAATACCGAAGCAGCAGATACATTCCTTGAACAGGTGCCGAAGGTGGCGAGGCCTGGCAAGCGGGTGATCAAAACCCGCGGCCACCGGACGTTCATCGGCAGCGTTCGCCAGGGTGACGCGCAGGCTGAGGGCGAAGTGGTGGATGTCTCCGATGCGCTGACCAGTAAAGTGATCAACTCATGGCATCAGCACGCTGGCGGTGAATGGGTTGAGATCGTGACGCCCGAGCCCGCCGCGAAGCCACTCATCTCCCGCGCCTCGCCGACAGAGTTGCAGCGACAGGCCAGAGAACACCTTGCAAGAGTGGAGGGCAGTATCAACAGCGCCTGGAGGCAATCGAAACGGGCGAGCGAACCGGAGGACATGGAAGATATTCTGGTGCAAAGGGCTGAAAAGCTGACCGTGCTGATTGAGCAGATGAAGGCTTTAAGTGATGAGGCATCTGCTTCAGCTTTCGCCACGGATATCCAGGAACTGACTGCGGCAGCTGCCCGGCTCAAGGATCAGGGACGCTTGATTCGCATCGCAATGATCAAGGCACAGCCGCCAACTGCCGCGCGTATCAATTATCTCCATCAGCAGCGGGAAATCGATATTTCCAGTTTCGGCAGCCGAAAAAATATGTCTGGCGCCCGGCGTGATGATTTCCTCCAGGAATTCGCCATTCGCGACAAAGACCATCAACTACTCTGGTGGGCGCATTTTCACTACACGACTGAAAATGCCAGCCCTGACGCGTTCACGGCGGCGCATCTGAAATTACCGGCGCAGCGGCTTCTGGGTTACAAGGCACTGGTCAGGGCAGCAAAGGCCAATCAGGACGTGGTCAGTATTTACCGCAGTTCGATTGGCAAGGAGGTCGCTCAGCGCCTGTTTCTGGTGTTGACCCCTTGAATGGAATCGGTCGGATAGCGGCTTGAAAAGCTGCATTGGTGTTTTTTTGTGATTTGCGACGGCAAGCGCTTTATCATTCGCAGCCTTGTGGGGCTCGACTGTTTGCCGTCTGCATGACGTGGAATGCCAGGTAAAAAACAGCAGCGTCATTTTGTCGCAGACAAAAGTGGCTTGCGGCGCTACCAACGGTTAATGTTCCACGCTTCGGTGGCGGTTTAAACTGCGCACCAGATTCTGATCCTTCATGTCGCTGGCCGCGACGTGATTTAGCCAGAGATGCCAGAGTGGCACCTCGGCCTGTTCTAAGGAGTACGCATGGCTGTCTACAACTACGACGTAGTGGTACTGGGTTCCGGCCCTGCCGGAGAAGGCGCGGCAATGAACGCCGCCAAGGCAGGGCGTAAGGTAGCGATGGTCGACAGCCGTCGGCAGGTTGGCGGTAACTGCACACACCTGGGCACTATCCCGTCCAAGGCATTGCGTCATTCGGTCAAGCAGATCATCCACTTCAACACCAACCCTATGTTCAGGGCCATAGGCGAGCCACGCTGGTTCTCGTTTCCGGACGTGTTGAAAAACGCCGAAATGGTTATTTCCAAGCAGGTTTCCTCGCGCACCGGCTACTACGCCCGCAACCGCGTTGATGTGTTTTTCGGCACCGGCAGTTTTGCTGACGAGCGCAGCATTGACGTGGTATGCGGCAACGGTGTTGTGGAGAAGCTGGTGGCCAACCAGATCATTATCGCCACGGGATCGCGCCCTTATCGCCCTGCAGATATCGACTTCTCCCACAAGCGTATCTACGACAGCGACACGATCCTCAGTCTCGGCCACACCCCGCGCAAGCTGATCATTTATGGCGCCGGCGTGATCGGGTGTGAATACGCCTCGATCTTCAGCGGTCTGGGCGTCATGGTCGAACTGGTGGATAACCGCGATCAGCTACTGAGCTTTCTGGATTCGGAAATTTCTCAGGCGTTGAGTTATCACTTCAGCAACAACAACGTGATGGTTCGCCATAACGAAGAGTATGAAAAGGTCGAAGGCCTGGATAACGGTGTGATCCTGCACCTCAAGTCCGGCAAGAAGATCAAGGCAGATGCCTTGCTCTGGTGTAACGGCCGTACCGGCAACACTGACAAACTGGGTCTGGAGAATGTTGGCATCAAGGCTAACGGTCGCGGCCAGATTGAAGTCGATGAAAGCTATCGCACTAACGTGCCGAATATTTACGGCGCGGGTGATGTGATCGGCTGGCCAAGTCTGGCCAGTGCTGCATACGATCAGGGCCGTTCAGCCGCGGGCGTGGTGGTCGACAACGGCAGCTGGCGTTACGTCAATGACGTGCCGACCGGCATCTATACGATTCCGGAAATCAGCTCGATCGGCAAAAACGAACACGAACTGACCCAGGCGAAAGTGCCTTACGAAGTGGGCAAGGCGTTCTTCAAAGGCATGGCGCGGGCGCAGATTTCCGGCGAACGCGTGGGCATGCTGAAGATTCTGTTCCATCGTGAAACGCTGGAAGTGCTGGGCGTGCATTGCTTCGGCGACCAGGCTTCGGAGATTGTGCACATCGGGCAGGCGATCATGAACCAGCCAGGTGAAGCCAATACCCTGAAGTATTTCGTCAACACCACGTTCAACTACCCGACCATGGCAGAAGCCTATCGGGTAGCTGCTTACGACGGCCTGAACCGGCTTTTTTAAGCGACTCCGGCCGGTGGCCTGAGCCGGCCGGGGAGACCGATTTCAGTGATTCTCGAGGGTGGCGCTGGCCAAACCGGGAAAGTCTGTAATCAGGCTGTCCACGCCGAAGTCGGCGAGCCTGCGCATCAGTGCAGGTTCGTTGACCGTCCACACCGACACATGCAAGCCCTGACGCTGAGCTTTTTGCTGGCGCTCAGGGGTGCAGAGTGTCCAGTTCAATGCCAGGTACTCACAGCCATAGCTTTGCGCGACCTTCAGCGGGTCGAGCCATGCGTACTCCGCTACCAGGCCGCGTGAGATGTCCGGTGTCAGTTCCAGTGCTGCTTTGAGCACTTCCCGAGAGCTTGAAGTGATGGTGATCTTGTCCAGCAAGCCGTGGCGCTGAGCCATTTCACGGATGGCCAGCACGGTGGATGCGGCACGGGTGCGGGATGCGCTTTTGACTTCCAACTGCCAATGCTCGAAAGCGCACTTTTCGAACAGCTCTTCAAGGCGTGGGATCGGGCAAGGATTGATCCAGCCAGGACCGCCTTTGCGTGCGTCATACGTGACCAGGTCGGCGGCGCTGTGCTCGATGACCTTGCCGCGCCTGTCCGTGGTGCGTTTCAGGGTCGGGTCGTGAATCACCATCAATTCCCCGTCACGGGACAAATGCAGATCCAGCTCGCAACGACGTACGCCGTGCTTCAGACATTCCTGAAAGCTGGTCAGAGTATTTTCCGGTGCTTCGCCTTTGGCGCCGCGATGGCCATAAATAAGGGTCACGTCTACTCCTGGTGGCCTTTAAGGCGTTGGTTTTGGTGTAGTTGCATGATGCTGAGTCCGGAGAGTTTTGTCGCGCAGCGAGCACTGTCCGGTAGGAGCCAACTTGTTGGCGAGACGTCTTGCCTGACACATCGCCTCGCGAACAAGTTCGCTCCTACCGAAGACAGGTTATTGCGCCTCTTTCGACTCAAGCGCCTGACGCCGTATAGCAGCTTGTCGTTGCAAAATGTATCGGGCCAGCAGCTGTCGTTGCGAGTCCGGCAGGTCGATGAACTCGGTGCCGATCTCGAATTGGCCATCTAGCAGGATGTCGCAATGGGTCACTTTGGCGTGCAGCATCAGTGCTGACGCCTGCGGCATCAAGACCATTTTTATCGATAGCTGGGCATCGACGGCAAAGCTTGTGGCGCTTTGAAACTGCACGCCACCTTCGGAAATCGTCACGGGTTGCGGGGCGCCCAGCTTGCCCAGCGTGGTTTGCGCCACCACCCGGCCAAGCAGCTCAATGCGCTTGCCGAACGATTGCATCAGGCTGTTCACCACCCGGTCGCGGTCGTCCAGCTGGCGTAAAAGATGTTGGGATTCGAACTCGGCAATGTGCAGCTCGCTGAGCAGCTCGAAGAGGGCCGAGGTCTCGCGCATGGCCTGGTGCCCCGTCTCGTCGGTACTGGATAACAGGTTAATTTCCAGTGCGACGCTGTCCTCGATACGGTAGTATTCGCGGCGTTCTTCTTCATCTAATGTCGACATGGCGAACCCATGGTAGCGGCGATGGTCATAGTGGTTGCTCGCAGTGCTCAGAGTGATTTCGAGTGTAAAGCTGCCTGCTCAGGCCCGCCACAAGGACGTTCCCATTCCTCCGAACAAGTCCCTAAATGTTCAGACCTCTTTTTGTATTCATAGGCACGCGTTACACCCGTGCAAAACGCCGTAATCATTTCGTCTCCTTTATTTCCCTGACTTCCATGATCGGTCTCGCCCTGGGCGTAGTGGTGATGATAGTCGTGTTATCGGTCATGAATGGTTTCGATCATGAAATGCGTACTCGCGTACTCGGCATGGTCCCGCACGCCACCATCGAAGCCGGTGAGCCGATCGGCAACTGGCAGGGTGTGGCTGACAAGGTCAGGCAAAACCCTCAGGTGCTGGCCGTTGCCCCGTTTACCCAGATGCAGGGCTTGCTGACCAATAACGGCAACGTGCAAAAGGTCCTGCTCAATGGCATCGACCCGGCGCAAGAGCGGAAAGTTTCGATCATCGATAACTTCATGAAGCAGGGGAAGCTGGATGATCTGGCTGCCGGTGACTTCGGCATCGTGATCGGCGACAAGGCTGCCACCAAGCTCGGGGTTGGCGTTGGTGACAAGGTTACGTTCGTTGCCCCTGAAGTGACGGTGACGCCTGCGGGGATGTTCCCGCGCATGAAGCGCTTTACCGTGACGGGCATTTTTCACGTGGGGGCCGGTGAGCTGGATGGCTACCTTGGGTTGACCAATATCGACGATCTGGGGCGCCTGCATCGCTGGAAAGCCAACGAAGTGCAGGGGCTGCGCCTGAAATTCGAGGACCTGTTCGAGGCACCTCGCACTTCTTATCAAATCGCCCAGACCCTTGGCGAGCACAACTACTATTCCCGTGACTGGACCCGCACCCACGGCAACCTGTATCAGGCGATCCGCATGGAAAAAGCCATGATCGGGCTGCTGCTGTTGCTGATTGTGGCCGTGGCGGCGTTCAACATCATTTCAACGCTGGTGATGGTGGTCAACGACAAGAAAGGCGATATCGCGATCCTGCGCACCCTGGGCTCCACGCCCGGGCAGATCATGGCGATTTTCATGGTCCAGGGCACAGTGATTGGTGTGGTCGGCACCTTCATCGGTGCTGTCGTGGGGATTATCGCAGCGCTCAACGTCAGTGCTGCCATTTCCTTGCTGGAAGGCCTGATTGGCCACAAGTTTCTCAATGCCGATGTGTACTTCATCGATTACTTGCCGTCGCAATTGATGGCCGAAGATGTGTTGATGGTCTGCGGCGCGGCATTGGTCCTGAGTTTCCTCGCCACCCTGTATCCGGCCTGGCGCGCAGCGCGTACCCAACCGGCGGAGGCGTTACGTTATGAGTGAGTCGGGCATGAGTGATAAAGCAGTATTGAGTTGCCGTAACCTGGGCAAATCCTATGAGGAAGGCCCTGAGTCGGTAGTGGTTCTGTCGGGTTTGCAACTGGAGTTGTTTCCGGGCGAGCGCGTGGCGATTGTCGGCAGTTCAGGCTCTGGCAAAAGTACCTTGCTCAACCTGTTGGGCGGTCTGGATACACCTTCCGAAGGCAGTGTCTGGCTGGCTGGCGAAGAGCTTTCCGCCTTGGGTGAAAAGGCCCGAGGCCTGCTGCGTAATCGGGCGCTGGGCTTCGTTTATCAGTTCCACCATTTGTTGCCGGAATTCACTGCGCTGGAAAACGTCTGCATGCCGCTGCTGATTGGCAAGACTGCAATCCCGGAGGCTCGTCAGCGTGCCACCGCGTTGCTCGAGCGGGTAGGGCTGGGACATCGTCTGGCTCACAAACCTTCTGAATTGTCCGGCGGCGAGCGTCAGCGGGTAGCGATCGCCAGGGCTCTGGTCAACCAGCCGGGCCTGGTAATGCTTGATGAGCCGACGGGTAACCTCGATCACCACACTGCGCAAGGTATTCAGGACCTGATGCTGGAGCTGAGCACCTCGTCGCGTACTGCGTTTCTGGTGGTGACCCATGACATGAATCTGGCCAGACAGATGGATCGAGTATGGCGCCTGGAAGGCGGTCGTCTGGTAGAAGCCTGACCTGTCCAACCCGGCGCAATCGATCGCGCCGGGGTTTCATTTTTGCGGCAATCTTTCCCACGGTGCTATACGAATGTTTCGACCGTTATCAATATTTATTGGCGCGCGCTACACACGTGCCAAGCGCCGCAACCATTTCATCTCGTTCATTTCAATGACGTCGATGATCGGGTTGGCGCTGGGCGTGCTCGCGATGATTGTGGTGCTGTCCGTGATGAATGGTTTTCAGCGGGAAATGAGCTCGCGCATTCTCGGCATGGTGCCCCATGCAGTGATCGCGGGCGTCAAGCCGCTGGATAACTGGAAGCCGGTTGCCGACGCTTCGCTGAAAAATCCGCAAGTCACGGCCGCTGTGCCATTCACCGAAATGGACGGGATGCTCTCCTACAAGGGCGCGATGCAGCCGATTCAGATCAGTGGCGTCGATCCGGCGCTGGAGCACGAGGTGTCGATCGTCACCCGGCACATCGTGCAAGGCAAACTGGAAGATCTCAAGGCAGGCGAGTTTGGTGTCGTGTTGGGCGAGTTGAGCGCTCGTCGCTTTCGTTTGAATGTCGGCGACAAGCTGACCCTGATTGTGCCGGAAGTCAGCAACGCACCGGGCGGTATTACGCCACGCCTGCAACGTCTGACGGTGGTCGGTATTTTCAAGGTGGGTGCCGAGCTTGACGGCTCCATGGCTTTGATCAACGTCGCAGACGCTGCGCAGATAAAGCGTTGGCAGCCTGATCAGGTGCAAGGCGTGCGTCTGGCCCTGAAGGATCTTTACAAGGCGCCTGAAGTCTCGAAAGCGATTGCCGGAGGCCTGGGAGCAGATTATCGCGCCGATGACTGGACCCACACCCAGGGCAGTCTGTTCAGCGCGATGAAGATGGAGAAGACCATGATCGGCTTGTTGTTGCTGATGATCGTCGCCGTCGCGGCATTCAACATCATTGCCACCCTGATCATGGTGGTAAACGACAAGGGTGCAGACATTGCGATCCTGCGTACCATCGGCGCGACCCCTAGACAGATCATGACCATCTTCATGGTCCAGGGGACGGTCATCGGTATCGTCGGGACGATCATTGGTGGTGTGCTTGGGATCATTGCTGCTATCAACGTCAGCAGCCTTGTGGGTTGGATAGAGCGGGTCAGTGGTCAGCACATCTTCAGCTCTGATGTGTACTTCATCAGCAATCTGCCTTCCGAGCTGCAAGCGGGCGATGTGGTGCTGATCTGCAGCGCAGGCTTTATCCTGAGCTTCCTGGCAACGCTTTACCCAGCCTGGCGCGCGGCGCAGATTCAGCCAGCGCATGCATTGCGGTATGAGTGATTGATGGTCTGGGCCTGACTTGATCTGTTCGTCAGGCCCGGTAATTCATTGCATTAACTTCAGCCATTGTTCGTCGCCACTCTGGAGAACACCATGCCCTCTATTGCCCGCTTCACACTGATTGCTGCGCTGCTGACACTCAGCCAGCCATTGCTCGCTTCGCCAGCTCCAGTCCTCACGTTCGGACATGCTGCGCCTGCCGCCCAGGCTTCGCGCACTATCGAACTGGTATTGGGGGATATGTATTTCGACCCTAAAGCGGTGCAGGTAAAGGCGGGTGAGACGGTGCGCTTCGTGCTGATCAACAAAGGCCAGTTGCTGCATGAGTTCAACCTGGGGGATGCGGCGATGCACGCCAGCCATCAACAGGAAATGATCAAGATGCAACAGAGCGGCATGCTGACGCCGACCGGCATGGCGCATCACGACATGGGCCATGGCTCCATGGAAATGAAGCACGATGATCCGAACAGTGTGCTGGTAGAGCCGGGCAAAACCACCGAACTGACGTGGACCTTTGCCAAGGCCAGCAATCTGGAGTTCGCCTGCAATCTGCCTGGGCACTATCAGGCCGGTATGGTCGGCAAACTGACAATTACCGACTAGCCGCTGAAAGCTCGGCGCAAACCCTATAAACTTGGCGCTTATTCCGTCAGCTTTATGTGATTCAGGTACTTTCATGCACCCCGCAGCCGAACATTCGCCGCTAGGCAAGTCCAGCGAATACATCGCCACTTACACGCCGTCTCTGTTGTTCCCGATCCCGCGTGCCGCCAAATGGGCCGAGTTGGGTCTGACTGCCGAGACGTTACCGTATCAAGGTGTGGACTTCTGGAATTGCTACGAGCTGTCCTGGCTGCTGCCATCCGGCAAGCCGGTGGTGGCCATCGCCGAGTTCAGCATTCCGGCTGATTCACCGAATATCATCGAGTCGAAGTCATTCAAGCTGTACCTCAACTCGCTTAATCAGACGGCGTTTGCTGATCGCGCCGAACTGACCGCGACGCTGGTCAAAGACCTGTCGGCGGCGGCGGGTAAGCCAGTAGGTGTGCGTATCCGCACTCTGGCGGATATTGAAGGCGAAGGCGTGGCGACGATGCCAGGCCTGTGTATCGACGAGCTTGATGTGAGCATCAATAGCTACGACCGACCGCAGCCAGAACTGCTGCGTTGCGATGATTCCCGTGTTGTCGAACAAAGCCTCCACAGCCACTTGCTCAAGTCCAATTGCCCGGTGACCAGTCAGCCGGACTGGGGCAGCGTAGCAGTGGAGTACCGCGGCGCCGAGCTGGAACCCGCGAGCCTGCTGGCGTACATCGTCAGTTTCCGCCAGCATTCGGATTTCCATGAGCAATGTGTAGAGCGGATATTTCTCGATCTGCAGCGCTTGCTCAAGCCGGAGAAATTGACCGTCTATGCGCGTTACGTGCGTCGTGGCGGGCTGGATATCAATCCGTATCGCAGCACTGAGTCGATCAGCCCGGATAATCGTAGACTGGCCCGGCAGTAGGCAACAAAAAGCCCGTCATTGACGGGCTTTTTGCTACTTGGCGGCAGGCGGCTAGGTTTGACGTCTTACGACATCAGATACCGATATTGCCCAGGGTAACGACGATATTACGCAAAGTGCCTGCGATACCTGGGTGTTCAAGCTCGAAGCGCTCTACGGCAAGATTAACGCCATCGGCCAGGCTCGGGTCCTGAGTGGCGGACTCCAGTTCGATCTGTGACTGAATCTGCTGCGCCAGTGTTTCCAGGTCGGCGCGCTCCTCTGGGTTGAGCGGCGGGTTCTGCTCCAGTTGCTCGCGCAGGGTATTGAGTTGTTCTTGCAGTTCGCGGGCAGGCATGACGTGCTCCTTCTTTGATAAGTCTGTCCCATGGACCCCGGCCCGGGGCCAAAGGTTCTTAATGGGTATGTGACAAGACTAATCTACTCTGGTGCGGGTTGCCTTCAAATCGCGCGTCCAATCCTGATGCCCTCGTGGCCAAAGCCGGTCCTGCGACTCTGCGTGCGGGGTGCACCCGAAAATTTCATGCCAGGGTCAGGGCTTCTCGCCCTTGGTCCGGCGCAGCGCGATATCTGCCAGACAGGACTCCAGTTCGCCCAGATGATCAATCGCCGAATGCACGCCCAGGGCGTAAAGCTGCAACGTCGCCTGGCCCCGGCGGTATTCGCGCTCTGCATCGGTCAGGGCATGCCATTGCGAAGGAGACAGGCCGCACAGTGAACCGCACGATGCGAGGCCTACTGTCCACAGTCCGGCATTCAGACCGGCCTGCAGCAAGCGTGGCTCGCCGCTGACGAGGACACAGCCATCCAGTTGACTGACGTTCAGCTCCATAAGCGCCTGCCAGCAAGCATGAGGGGCGGGCCACTGTGCCTGGGCGGCAGGGGTGGCACGAATCAGATGGCTCAATGGTTGAGCCAGCGTATGTGTAAGGTCGCTGGGCAATTCGTCCAGCCACGCACAAGGCACCGCCTGCTGGTGCAGCCTCTGTAATGCTTTCAAGGCGCCAGGCGTGGGCAGCGAGTGTTCATCACTCAGCCCGGACGCATTACGCGCTTGGGCGCCAAAGTCCACCAGGCAGCCACTGAGACCAAAAAGAACGGCGGTAAAAGCGGGCAGGGGAGCTGTCACAGGCGCGAGCATGGCGATATCTCTGAAATAACGCTGAACGCTACGGGTCATTTGTGACAGTAAGATGAATGTCCGGTGATGGTGTTTACAGGTGTTTCACCGGTCTTACAGACTTGAATCACCAAGGTGCTGCCTAATTCCTGTCATATGGCCTTATACTCCTCGCCTTGACGTGTGGGGGCGTAGCGCCCGCTTCATTACTTATACCAGGAGTTTCAGCTATGCCCGTGACCGGTGCAGGTGTGTTCAATCGTCTTGCTCAGCTTTGTGTTTGTGCCGGTATGGCGCTGGTGCCAGTGGTCGCGCAGGCCGCTGAAGAAGATCCGTGGGAAAGCGTCAACCGGCTCACTTTCCGCTTCAATGACACCATTGATACCTATGCGCTCAAGCCTATCGCTCAGGGCTATCAATTCATTGCTCCACAATTCGTTGAAGACGGCGTGCATAATTTCTTCAACAACATCGGTGATGTCGGAAACCTCGCCAACAACGTGCTGCAGGCTAAACCGGCGGCAGCGGGTGTTGATACTGCACGCCTGATCTTTAACACCACCTTCGGCCTGCTGGGCTTCATTGATGTCGGCACCAAGATGGGCCTGCAGCGCAGTGACGAAGACTTCGGTCAGACGCTGGGTTACTGGGGCGTACAAAGCGGTCCGTACGTAGTGCTGCCATTGTTTGGTCCGAGCACTGTGCGTGACGCTGTCGCCAAGTACCCGGACACCTACACCTCGCCGTACCGCTACATTGATCACGTGCCCACCCGTAACACTGCGCTGGGCATAAACCTGGTGGATACTCGCGCCAGCCTGCTGTCGGCCGAGCGGCTGATCAATGGCGACAAGTACATCTTCATCCGAAACGCGTATCTGCAGAACCGTGAATTCCGCGTCAAGGATGGTCAGGTGGTTGACGATTTCTGATCGCAATCCGCTGAATGTATAAAGGCGACCTGTGGTCGCCTTTATTTTTTACCATTTGTGAACCAGTTCCGCCGGATCTCAGTTCATCTTGATGATGGTCAGGCCCAGTTTTTGTCCGCCATCGGCTTCGTCAGTGACCCATACAACCTCTGTTTCTGCCTCAAGGCCTGTGAGGGCTACATGGTCAGAATCGATTTTCACGCTCAGTTTTTCGCCAACCTTGAAGGTTCTGGGTGCTTGTACCTGCATCCCGGAGCTCGATAAATCAATGCATACAGCCGGGATGATCTGACCGGCGTAGATCAAGCTGATGTCAGCCTCCACGCGCATCCGGATGAAGTCTCGTTTCTCCTCGTAGCTTCGATCATTTAGACTCATGTCCAGTCCTTCATTTCCATTGCTGAATTCAGGGTTCTTATAACTCTGAGCGATTTGCCGTGTAAAGACGCAATGTCGGCACCGGCGCGTGCTTGAAACGCCCGTCGGATGGGAGTACCGTCTGCGCCTTGAAGGGCACCTCTGAAACGCCACTGACGGGATCATAAGTCCGGTCGTGCGGTCAGAGTGGCTAGAAGCGAATCCAGTACGCAGACCCGTGAACCGGGGTGCCTACGCCAACCTTATCTGGCGCCGTTTGCCCACATGCAGAAAACCAGTGCCACGCTGCTGATAATCGATGACGACGAAGTAGTGCGAGCGAGCCTTGCCGCCTATTTGGAAGACAGTGGCTTCAGCGTCCTGCAAGCGAATAATGGCTTGGAGGGCATACAGATATTCGAACAGGACAAGCCTGATCTGGTGATCTGCGATTTGCGCATGCCGCAAATGGGCGGGCTTGAGCTGATTCGTCAGGTGACGGCCATCGCGCCGGAAACGCCTGTGATCGTGGTGTCGGGTGCTGGCGTCATGAATGACGCTGTCGAGGCGCTCCGTCTGGGGGCTGCCGATTACCTCATCAAGCCTCTGGAAGATCTGGCCGTGCTGGAGCACTCAGTGCGTCGTGCGCTTGATCGTGCGCGTCTGCTGCAGGAAAACCAGCAATATCGCAAGAAGCTGGAAACGGCAAACCGTGAGCTGGAAGCCAGCCTGCATCTGCTTCAGGAAGACCAGGATGCCGGTCGCCAGGTGCAGATGAACATGCTGCCAATCAGCCCGTGGTCGATCGATCAGTTCAATTTCGCTCATGAGATCATCCCCTCGCTCTACCTGTCGGGTGATTTCGTTGATTACTTCCGCGTTGACGAGCGCCGGGTGGCGTTCTATCTCGCAGATGTCTCCGGTCATGGTGCTTCGTCCGCGTTCATCACCGTGTTGCTCAAGTTCATGACCACGCGGTTGCTGTTCGAATCCAAGCGCGGTGGTACGCTACCGGAATTCAAGCCTTCTGATGTTCTTGGCCATATCAACCGCGGTCTGATCAGTTGCAAGCTGGGCAAGCATGTAACGATGGTCGGCGGTGTGATTGACGAGGAGTCGGGGCAACTGACGTACGCAGTCGGCGGTCATCTGCCGTTGCCTGTGCTGTATACACCGGGTGAAGCACGCTATCTGGAAGGTCGTGGTTTGCCGGTAGGGCTTTTCAACGAAGCCACCTATCAGGATCATGTGATCGACTTGCCCGAGTCGTTTAGTCTGACCCTGTTGTCTGATGGCATTCTGGACCTGCTTCCCGGTGATACACTCAAAGAGAAAGAAGCCGCGTTACCTGAACTGGTAAAGGCGGCGGGCGGCAGCCTGGATGGCTTGCGCCAGACTTTTGGATTGGCCACGCTAGGGGAGATGCCGGATGATATCGCCTTGTTAGTGTTGAGCAGGAACCTTGAATGAGTACCGGTAGAATCCAGTTCGCCGAGCAGGAAGGCACGTTTGTCCTCAAGTTTGTTGGGGAAGTGCGTCTGACGTTATGTTCGGCTTTGGATGCGACGATTGAGCGGATCTTCACTGCGCTGAATTTTTCAACGGTAGTGATTGATCTGACCGAAACCCGCAGCATAGACAGCACCACACTTGGCTTGCTGGCCAAGCTGTCTATCCTGTCGCGTCAAAAAGTAGGGTTGTTGCCAACGCTGGTCACCACCCATGAAGACATTACCCGGCTTTTACAGTCGATGGGTTTCGATCAGGTATTCAATATCGTTGACCGGCCGATCCCGTGCCCTGAGTGCCTGACGGACCTGCCGTCCCAGGACCAGTGCGAGGAAGTGGTCAAGGCCAAGGTGTTGGAGGCGCACAAGATACTCATGGGGCTCAATGACTCCAATCGCGAAGCCTTCCATGATCTGGTCAATGCCCTCGAGCGCCATTGATCAAAGGCTGAACGATACATAGCAAAAAGGGCGGCACCCGTGAGGATGCCGCCCTTTTGTTTTCTCGCGTTTAGATCAGACCTTGGCGCTTAGCAACGCTTCCAGTTTTTCCTGATCGCGTGCGAACTGGCGAATGCCTTCCGCCAGTTTTTCGGTCGCCATTGCATCTTCGTTGGACGCCCAGCGGAACTGGCTTTCATTCAGCGTTACGCGTGGCTCGCCGCCATTGCCCGGTGCCAGTTTGCGTTCCAGCGTGCCAGTATCTTCTGCGAGCTTCTGCAGCAGATCCGGGCTGATGGTCAGGCGATCACAACCGGCCAATTGCTCGATCTGGCTCAGGTTACGGAAGCTGGCACCCATGACCACGGTTTTGTAGTCATTGGCCTTGTAGTAGTTATAGATGCGGGTTACAGACTTCACGCCCGGGTCTTCCGCGCCTACAAAGTCCTTGCCTTCAGCCTTCTTGTACCAGTCGTAGATACGACCTACGAACGGCGAAATCAGGAATACGCCAGCATCGGCACACGCCTGGGCCTGGGCGAAAGAAAACAGCAGCGTCAGGTTGCACTGGATGCCTTTCTTTTCCAGCACTTCGGCCGCGCGGATGCCTTCCCAGGTGGAAGCCAGCTTGATCAGGATGCGATCCTTGCTGACGCCGGCCGACTCGTACATGTCGATCAGGCGCTGGGCGCGCTCGATGCAGCCGTTGATGTCGAAGGAGAGGCGGGCATCGACTTCAGTCGAAACGCGGCCAGGAACGACTTTGAGGATTTCCTGGCAGATAGCGACGGCAAAACGATCAGATGCCAGACCGATATCGCCATTGGCGCCGCTGAAGGCCGCCTTGAGGCGATCAGCATTGCTGTCGCTTGAACCGGCCTTTAGCAGCAGAGAAGGGTTAGTGGTCGCATCGACCGGCTTGAGCTTTTCGATGGCTGCGAAATCGCCGGTGTCGGCAACAACGGTGGTAAATGCTTTGAGTTGATCCAGCTTGGAAGTCATGAGCGTGCTCTGTCCTGTGCGGTTAGGTGACATTACCCGAGCGGTGCCGCCCACTCAAGGGCGCAAAGCATAACGCCGCGCCAGAACAGGGCGGCCTGTTGCCCGGGCGGGCGAAAACTCGATCCAGACTGGTTGGAGCGCGATCCGCCGTGCTTGTTCCCTGCTTTCAGCGACCTTCCAGCAGCCCGGCCGCCTGATCCAGTAGCGCCAGCGAATCCGGAGTCTTGTGGATGTCCACCGATAGCAGCTGCCTGAAGCGTCTTGCGCCGGGGAACCCCGTACCGAGGCCCAGCACATGGCGGGTGACATGATGCATGGAACCGCCGCTCTGAATGTGCGCGGCAATGTACGGGCGCATTGCTGCCAGCGCCTCAGCCCGGGAAATTACCGGTGCCTGACTGCCGAACAACTGCTGATCGACCTCGGCCAGTAAATACGGATTGTGATACGCCTCGCGGCCCAACATTACGCCGTCGAACACCTGCAAGTGTTCCTGGCATTGTTCGAGCGTCTTGATCCCGCCATTGAGGATGATTTCCAGATCGGGAAAATCACGCTTCAACTGCGCGGCAACGTCATAACGCAACGGCGGGATATCACGGTTTTCCTTGGGCGAAAGCCCCTCAAGAATCGCAATCCGCGCATGCACCGTAAAACTGGTGCAGCCCGCGTCGCGAACCGTACCGACGAACTCACACAATTGCTCATAACTGTCGCGGCCATTGATCCCGATCCGATGCTTGACCGTCACCGGAATCGATACCGCATCACGCATCGCCTTGACGCAATCCGCCACCAACTGCGGATGCGCCATCAGGACTGCACCAATCATGTTGTTCTGCACCCGATCACTCGGGCAGCCCACATTCAGATTGACCTCGTCATAACCCACCGCCTCAGCCATCCGCGCACACGCCGCTAGATCCGCCGGAACACTGCCCCCCAACTGCAACGCCAGCGGATGCTCCGCCTCGTCGTGCTGGAGAAAGCGATGCGGTTCAGCGTTGAGCAGCGCACCGGTGGTGACCATTTCTGTGTAGAGCAGGGCGTTCTTTGAGAGGAGGCGCAGGAAGAAGCGGCAATGTCGGTCGGTCCAGTCCATCATCGGCGCAACGGAAAACCGCCGAGATAGCGCAGGGCTTGGGTTTACTGGGCTGGAGTGGGTGTTTAGTACCATTTTGCTCAACGTATTTATAGCGTGTTTTTGGGCGTTTTCAGGCGTTTTTTCGATGGTACTGGTACAATGTACCAGTCACTTTCGGAATTGTACCAGTCGACTATGGCAACGATCAGAGCACGAAAACGCACCGATGGCTCAGTCAGCTACACGGCACAGATACGCCTGTTTCGCGATGGAGCGCAAGTCTACCAAGAGAGCCAGACCTTCGCCCGGAAACAGGCGGCACAAGCGTGGGTACGGCGACGTCAGGCAGAGCTAGATCAGCCTGGTGCGATTGAGCGAGCGAACCGCAAGGGCGTCACAGTTCAGGACATGATCAAGCAGTATCTGGATGAAATGGAGAAAGTCCGACCGTTGGGAAAAACCAAGGAGGCCACTCTAAATGCTATCGCAGCGACGGAGTTTGGCCAGACCGTTGATTCGGCTATCAACAGTCAACGATTGGTGGATTTTGCACTCTGGCGAATGAGTAAAGAGGGCGGGGGCGTCCAGCCGCAGACGGCTGGCAACGATCTGGCGCACCTTGGGGCTGTCCTTTCGATTGCGCGTCCCGCTTGGGGGTATGAGGTAGACCCTCACGCGATGTCGGACGCTCGGAAGGTGTTGAGGAAGCTCGGTTACAACATGAAAAGCCGCGAGCGGGATCGGCGGCCGACCAAGGACGAGCTGGATAAGGTTCTGGAGCACTTTGTAGGTATTCAGCAGCGTCGCCCTAGTTCGATCAACATGCTCAAAGTCACCGGCTTCGCATTGTTCTCCACTCGTAGGCAAGACGAGATCAGTCGAATGCTTTGGGAGGACATCGATGAGGAACGTCAGCGGGTGATGGTGCGGGACATGAAGAACCCAGGCCAGAAGATTGGCAACGATGTTTGGTGTCACCTCCCGGATGAAGCTTGGCGCATTCTGAAGAGCATGCCGAAGGAGCGTGCAGAGATCTTTCCCTACAACTCGTCATCAATCGCCACTGCTTGGGCAAAGGCGTGCAAGTTTCTGATGATTGAAGATCTGCATTTCCACGACCTGCGGCACGACGGAGTGAGCCGGTTATTTGAGATGGACTGGGATATCCCTCGAGTGGCCAGTGTTTCCGGGCATCGGGATTGGAATTCATTGCGTAGATACACGCATCTGCGCGGGCGAGGTGACCACTATGCCGAATGGCCGTGGTTAGAGAAGATCATTCAGGCGCCCGTGAAGCTGGGCGCCTGGGGTAAGCAGTGAGTTAACTGGCTCGGCGGTATCCATTGAGCTGGTTGAATTCCTTCACCGCAGCTTCCCGTTGTAAATCAAGGTAGGCCGCCAGATCAGTGATGTGGATACCCTTGGCGCTTTTCTGACTGGGCTCCAGCCGAGTGATTGGGATTTTGATCTGCCCGGCCATGACCTTGCGCTGGAACATGTCGGTGGTCAGGTGCGTAAAGTAGTCCTTGCAGACCATGTCCAATGGGATGATCGCCTGGCCGTTGTACTGAGCCATCAGGATGAAAGCAGTGTTCATTTTTTCTCCTGCGGTGCGGGTTGATCCTGTTGTTCACTGCTGTTTTTCGACCAGTCCAGTGCTGCCTGCTTCCAAGACCGACGCATCCATGCTGCGAACCCCGCTTTGCAGGCGTAATGCTCGCGGGCGAACGTCTCAGATGTGCTTGCTCCTCGTGTTCTAATGTACGTCACGCGCTTTCTGTAGTACTCCAGGCCTTCAGGTACTGGAAACTCTTTCTCGAACTCGGCGCGCTCGTCGATCTGGACTGCGTTGACGGCCATCTTTGGCGGTCTTTCGAGAATACATTCAGGGTGCGTATACCCCACAGCAGGCTGCGCGGGCGGGCGATTCTGAGCGATTAGCGTTGCATTGGGTGTGGCTGCCTCGCGCAGCTTTTCGTGGGGGGGAAGCGCCTCGGTGGTGCTGCTTAGAGGAGCAATAATGCCTGCTGCTTCGCAGCAGAGGCTGTTTGTTTCTAGCGTGTCGACGCTCACTTCTTCGCAGAGCAAAGCGGTCGTGGATTGGGTGTTGTGCTGGTCCATTTGCATGCCGCTTTTCTCCGAGGTTCGATTGCGCGCTGGTTCGTCCGGCGCTGGTGAGGCGTATGCCGTGTCGCGGTGGGTGTTGGAGTGGGTAAGGATCTCGTTCATGCGGCGTCTCCCACATCAAAGGGAGCCAGTTGCTCAGCCATGTCGAGAGCTCGGTCGCGCAGCGCGCGAGTGTCGCGCTCCAGTTTTTTGCCTGTGCGGGATGCACTGAATGTGTCGGCGGCAATGCGAAGTTTCTCGGCGATTTCCAGAAGTGCTAAACGCTCGGGGCCTCCGAATGCCATCGCTATCTGCAGACGTTTACAGTGTTGCGACAACCGGGTGTGGTCGGCTTTTATGAAGTCGAGAGATGCCCTTAATTCGCGAACCGTCTTGGCGCTTTCGGCACGCTGGATATCGTCGCTTTCTTTCGCGCCGGCGGATCTGCCGTCGCTATGACCCATGAAGTAGACAGCCCAGACGAGTAGTCCGGCGAAAACGATCAGAACGATGAGTGCGCAGATCTGAATTGCGGTCATGTGGTGTGCTCTTGGTGATTTCATTGGCTGGTGGTGGCAGCCGTTCGGTTTTGTGGGTGTTACTCGTTGGTATCGTCCTGCTGTCGCTGCATGTCTTCGTCGGCCTTGTAGGCGCGGATGTCGATCAGTGAGGCGATGTGCCGGATATGGGCGTACTTCGGTGCCTTGCGGCTGGTGTCCAGCGTTGTGATAGGCAGCTGGATTCGGCCGCTGCTGATCTCGGCCACGAATGACTGCTCGTTGAGGTTTCGGAAGTACTGCTCACGCACTTTGTCGAGCGGAATCAAGACGTCGCCGAAGATGCGGTAAAGCAGTTCGACGGTGGCTGACTCTGGTGCCGGGTGCAGGCGGAGCGGGTTTTGTGCTGTGTTACTCATGGCTTTGTTGGGCCTCCTTGCGTTGTGTTCTGGCCGGGTGGTTCCAGGCGTTCAGGCAGTGCCGTTTGGTCAACTCGCGCAGATGTTCGGGCACTTCGAGGAGCGCGGCGTTGCGCTCCTCTCGTGTCCGCATGGCGATGATCTGGCGGGCGTATTCCCTAGGCCACGTCACGGCTGTCTGCCGGAATGGCGGGTAGGTCGATTCCCAACTGTTCGGCCAGCCAGCGAATGCCGGGTTGTTTGACCCGGGTGGATTGGCTGTACTGCATGCCGAGATGGTCGTGGTACCACTGGCCGTCCTTGATGCGCAGGTAGTCGCGATCACGGTTGGGGTAGGCCGGCAGGTTTCGCTCGTTGAGCAGGCCTTTTTCCCGCATGCGTGCGATCAGCTTGGGCCGGGTCAGGCCCAGGTGGGTTGCGGCTTGGGCGAGGGTGCTTTCCATGGTGTGCCCCTCATGCCGCGTGCGCAGCTGGAGTTGCCGCTGCAGCAAGGTGGTTGATGGACTCGCTGACCTTGACGTAGATCTCTGCATCGCTGCCGTACACTGTGAAGCACCGGGTGTGCGGGCTTTTGTTACCGATGCTCAGGATGGTGGTGACGCCTGAGCGCGATTGAGTGCGGTGCAGCGCAACCTGGAGTGGGTAGTCGAAACCCATGTCGAGGCTCAGCACGCCGCCGGTGCGTACCAGTTCGAACACCCGCTGCTTATCCGATACCTCAAAGTGGCCGTATTCGCGACTGGCGTGTGGACGATGCAGCAGGTCGCTGGTATTGCTCTCGTCGAACGGGCAGTTGGCTATCTCTTCGATGAAGTCGGCCAACTTGAGATGCATCTTCTTTTCGTTCGGCAGGGTCAGCGTGTGGCGTTCGCTGCCCAGCTCGACGATGAAGGTGCTTGCTGAGATGCCACGTTCAACCTTGAGGCGAAACGCCAGGCACTCGCGCCTAGGCGCAGTCCTCAGGACGTGGTTGAAGGTCTCGGTCAGGTTGACCTGGGCATTGAGCAGCTGCAGGGTACGGTTGTCGATTTTGTACTTGATCATGCTGCGTGCCCTCCGCCGTTCGGATTGACTGGGGCAGGAGTGGTGCGTGCTGTCATCTTCCGTTTGGTTGCAACAAACGTGCAGCCGCATTCGCGGGCTCGACGGCGAATTTCAAAAATTACCCGGGGGTCTACTGCTGCTGGATGTGCATGCACTGATGTCTTGATATTCATTTCTCTGCTCTGTGGTGGAAGAGTAAAGCGAATATCAACCGAAAATTGATAACTGTCAACTGCTGGTTGATTTTTCTGTTCGGCTTCTTATGGCAGTGGCTTTCTGCCTTGTGAACAATCATTATTGGATATCGATGCATCCAGCTTGCAAGGAACAGCAATGTCAGTCAGATATTTAGAAAAGCTTCACGTAGAAAATGTTAGGAAGTTTGAAACTCTTAATATTGGGTTTGGCCCGAGCTTTAATTTCATCGCTGGACCTAATGGTTGTGGAAAAACTTCAGTCTTGGTGTGCATAGCTCACTGTTTTGACGTGTCTGGCGTCGGATATTCTACAGTTAGTGAACAGTCTGTCATGTGGATAGATATGGTGGATGGGGACGAAAAATTAAGAATCGGTTTGGGAAAGAACTCTTTAAGTGGCGGATATCGAAAAGGAAGTTTTAAAATAGGAAATCAAGGGGTTTCCGTTGAAGAGGGGCGGCAGTACATTAAAACGTACGAGGATCGCGCCGAGTCACTTTCGCCTTTATTTATTGGTGCAAATCGGAGTATTAGGTATAAGTTGATAGAGGGTGTGGCAAGGGAGTTACCTGTTCAAGATGCTATTAAGACCTATCGGCAAAACAGCGTAAAGTCTTTGCATGGCGAGTGGGCAGGAGATATTAAGCAATGGCTCGTTAATAGGTATTTTATTATTGATAAGGATTGGGCGGCTGTAGAGCGAGAAAATTTTTCTAGGTTTACAGATGCGCTTCAATACATTGGTCCTGATGGTAGCGATTTTAAGTTTATTGAGATCGGTCGAGATTTAGAGCCAATATTTTCTATCTATGGGAGACGGTGCTATTTAGAAGAACTTTCTTCTGGGTTTCAAGCGGTTTTTACCATAATTGTGATGATATTTGAATGGGTGGAAACAACTAGTCAGTCAAACCGTTTGGCGGCTACCGCAAGTGGAACGGTATTGATCGATGAACTGGATCTGCATCTTCATCCTGAGTGGCAATTTACGTTGCGCGATGGGTTGTTAAAACTTTTTCCTAAGCTGCAATTTATTGTTACAACGCATTCGCCCCACTTGCTTGCGTCTGCTAAAGAGAATGAAGTACTAATCATGCCTGCAAACGCAGTGGGCGGCGAAATAACGTCATCTGATCAACTATATTCAGGATGGTCAACTGATCAGATTCTGACCGATGTTATGGATGTTAAAAGCTTAGAAAATAAGGATTATCAACGTCTGATTGGTGCGGCTATTTCTAGGGCAGAAGAGAGAGACCTGGGAGGGTTGGAGGAGGCTATCGCTAGCCTAGAGAGAGTGGCACATCCAAGCGATACTATAGTGATCGTGCTAAAGGCTAAACTTGCATCTCTGGTGGCTCTTAAGGATGATTAAGCTTAATAGAGGAACTGAGCCAGAATATTTGAAAAATAATAAAGTCGAGTTGACTCGGAAGCTGAAAGAAGCGATTAGTGTTCATGGTTCTTATAAGAACATTCCGGAAAAAGAAAAGGAGCTGTTAATAGCCCCTTACAGGCACAAGGATGTCAAGTCAGAACTTACTCGTTCTTCCAATGGGAAATGTACGTTTTGCGAATGCATTCCGTCAGAGGGTGGGAATGTTGAGGTTGAACATTTTAAACCAAAATCAATTTATCCAGACCAAACCTTTGAGTGGTTAAATTTATTGCCAGCGTGCAGGCGCTGCAATGGGAATAAAGATGATCACGATACAGGCAAAGAGCCTATAGTCAATCCTTATGATTTGGATCCTGCTCAATATTTTTATTACGAAGGGTTGAATATAAAGAGCTGGGCGGGGCCGACGTATGATGTTGCCGAGCTAACTATAGAGGTTTGCGGGCTCAATACTCTGCGGTTATGGGAGCCTCGTTCGAAAATTCATGTGAGTCTCCACGATTTCGAACTATCCCTAAAACGAGCTATTGCGAATTATCACAGCGTAAATACATTGAGGAAAAAAGCTAACAGACTGCGCTCTATACGTGAGGCGATCGATAGGATTGAGATGCTTGCACGAGAAAGTGAAAAGTATTCCGGCTTCGCCTCATGGTTTTTAGGGCACTCCAAAATATATCGCGAAGCTAAAACAATGATAAATATGATGTGACTGATTCAAATAAGCTTTTATTCTGGGATGAATGAGCCAACGACTTTGCCGCAAATATGTGTCTCTTCCGTAATGTCAATGATTGGATATTGCGGATTGATGGGTCTTAGAAATTGTCGGCCAGCGTCCTCTACTAATATTTTGAAGGTGGCTTCATTTGTACGTGGCACTCTGGCAATTACACGATCCCCAGTCTTTGTCTCCGCTTCAGGGTCAACAAAAATAATACATCCAGTTGGATAGCTGCGCCCAGGTCCAGGATTGGTCATTGAATCACCAAGAACTTTCAAGGCGTAGCCATGGGCGCTAATCGGAACGGGACATGACAACCAAGAGTCACTATCATAGTTCTCAATGTTTGAGATCGCCTCGCACCAAGCTCCGGCCTGAACCCAAGAGATCAGTGGAACCTTGCCAAAACGCTGATTGATTTGACTAACGTTACACAAGTCAGCAGAGGCTAGAGCGCGAACGTTGCTATGGCCAGTCTGCTCCTTCGGCAGAACCCCGTACTCAAGCCATTCCCTTCTGACTCCAAGCCATGAGCACAGGGCAGACATGCTATCCGCCTCAGCCATCGCTTCGCCATTCAGCCACTTGCTGATTGCCTGAGTCGTTTTATCGACACCCACGCTTTTCAACTGACGATGAATATCCACTCCACGACCACGGGCGCGTACGCCAGCCTCGTCCAGAGCTTCGTGTAGGCGCTCGCTGAAAGCTGCGCGGAGAGAATTTTTATCAACCATGAGTTGAGAGTCTCATAAAGGTTGCGCAATAGTCAGTTGATCTATAACATCAACCGCAAGTTGATAAATGGAGGTTGTCATGCTGGACCCCGCAGATTTTCCGAGTGCGATTGCGTTCGCTTTTGAAGCCGTAGGCGGCATCGGGGCCGCTGCGAAGGTATGCAATAGAAGCTATCAGGCGCTGAACAAATGGCGTCAGGCTGCATGCCTGCCGCGAACGGATTACACAGGTGAAACTAAATACGCCGAGCTGTTAGCGACTGCTGCGAAGCAGAAAGGCAACGCATTCCAAGCGACTTGGCTGTTGAACGCTTCGGCTCCACAAAAAGCTGCAGCGTAGTCAGAAAAAAGGCGACCCAAAGGTCGCCCAGTTCCTCCCGGCACGCACCACCACAGCGCTGCCGGGTCGCGATAAAGATAGATGGGCACACCACATGCAACCACCTCTCTTTATCGCGCTTTTCCAAGGCTCGGAAGCTTTGGTGTTGCTGCCTTTTCCACCACAGATTTGGCAGCTTTTGCGCCAGGGGTGAGCAACGGATTGCTCGCCCCGGCACGGTGCCGGTATCGATCCCGAAGATCTAGCCGGCGTTTGGGCCCTTTCAAGCCACGCGGCAAATGTATCACCACTGCATGTCGCGCGGCACTGGCAACTTACAAGGATTAATGCCATGAGCCGTATCATTCTGAGCTCTCTAGACCGGGCGCAACGGGAAGTTCTGCCGCTCGATCTTGCGCTTTACCATGCCGCACGGGACTACCCCGGCGGTGCCGCAGCCATCGCCGCCACCACCGGCCGGAATGCGACCACACTGCAGCACAAGCTTTCCCCAACTCACCCAAGCCACACGGTGAACATTCAAGAGTTCGGCGAGATTCTGGAGCTGACCAAGGATCGCCGCATTCTGGATGCGGTGCATGCGTTGGTTGGTGACACGACATGGCAGGAGCTGGCTGAGGCCTATACCAACGACATGCCCGAGACGTTGACCACCGGGATTGCCGAGTACTTCCGGCAGGTGGCGGATCTGGCGGATACCTGGGCCAAGAGCATTGGCGACGGGATTGTTTCCGATGAGGAACTCGCCGCGATTCGCCTGCAGGTGTTTCGTGGGATTCAGGGGTTGCTGGGGTTGTTCAACCGCGCCACATATGTCAACCAGACGACGCGGGGTGTTGATCGTGGCTGACATTGCTGACTTCGCAAATGACCTGGTGCAAGAGAGTATCGATCAGGCGCTCGCTGCACGCAACGCCGCTAAACCTGCATTGGTGGCGTATTCGTTTCTATTCTGTGAAAACTGCGATAGCCCAATCCCCGAGGGACGGCGTTTAGCTGTTCCTGGCTGCACGCAATGCGTGAGCTGCCAAGAGGTAGAGGAGATCATGGAGGCCATCCATGCTCGATGAAGTGTTGGGGCAATTCACGGGCTACGGCCTTGAGCCTGCGCAGCCGCTGGTGTTTGGCAAGCTGACCCGGTGTAAGACTTCGCAAGACAAGGGCAAGGAAAAGAACGGTTGGTATGTCGTCCATGAACAGCACACGGAGAAAGGCGAGACGCTGATCTTCGGTGCGTTCGGTGACTGGCGTTCGGGCGAGTCTCAGAAGATCAAGGTCCAGGCTGGTCGGATGTCGCCTGAAGAGCGTGAGGTTATGCGCGCTCGACAGGAAGAGGCCAAGCGCCGGGCGGCTGAGATATCGGCCAACGCGGCACGTCGCGCGGCCAAGCGAGCGGCCGGTATGTTCAAGCGCATGCCGGAGAAGGGCCGTAGCGACTATCTGGACCGAAAGCAGATTGTCGGCTTCGGCGTTCGGTATGCGCCGCGCACTGGCGCCTTCCTGGTACCGATGAGCAATGTGCGGGACGAGATTGTCGGCTTGCAGGTGGTGTTCCCGACCAAGCAAGAGGACACCGGGCGGGACAAATCCTATTGGCCTTACGGCATGTCTAAAGAGGGTGCTTTCCATCTGATCGGGCCGCACCCGGATCCGGGCGAACCGGTGCTGGTGTGTGAGGGTTACGCGACCGGCGCAAGCCTGCATATGGCCACGTCATTGACCGTGGCCGTTGCGTTTGATGCGGGCAATTTGCTGGTGGTTTGCAAGGCCATGCGCGAGCGGTTCGCCGGTTGCCCGCTGATCATCTGCCGGGACGATGATTGGAAGACCACCAAGCCGAATGGCGATGCGTGGAACCCTGGCGAAGAGAAAGCAAGCAACGCGGCGCTGATTGTCGGTGGTCAGGTGGTTGCGCCGATCTTTTCCAGTGAGCGGGAAGCCAAGTGGACCGACTTCAATGATCTGCATGTTGCGGAAGGTTTGGAGGCTGTGCGCCGTCAAGTGTTGGCGGTGGTCAAGCCCCCGGCCGCTGGTGGTTGGAAGGATCTGCTGGCACGCAGCGAAAGCGGCGCGCTGATTGCGCACATGCAGAATGTCGAGTTGATCCTGGCCAACGATGAGCGTTGGGCCGGGGTGATCAGCTACAGCGCTTTCAGTTCGAAGATCGTGAAGCTGCGTGCGGCGCCTTATGGCGGCGGCACGGGCGATTGGGCGGACATTGATGATGTGCGGGTGATGAAGTGGCTCGCGCAGCAGTACAACTTGCGGGTCAAGGCCTCGCATGTGATCGAGGCGGTGAGTGTGGTTGCGCATGACCATGCGTTTCATCCAGTGCGCCAGTATCTGCGCAAGCTGCAGTGGGATCAGGTGCCTCGGCTTGAAAGTTGGCTTACCGATGTCATGGGCGTGAAGGCCACCGATTACTCGTCGAAGGTCGGCAAGCGCTGGATGTTGTCGGCCGTGGCTCGGGTGATGAAGCCGGGTTGCAAGGCTGACTCGGTGATGATTCTCGAAGGTGCGCAGGGCGCTGGTAAGTCGACCGCGATGAGCATCCTCGGCGGCGAGTGGTTCATGGATACGCCGTTTGCGCTGGGCGACAAGGACGGCTTTCAGGCGATCCGGGGCAAGTGGATCGTTGAGCTGGGGGAGCTGGACAGCTTCAACAAGGCTGAGAGTACGAAGGCCAAGCAGTTCTTTTCGGCATCCACCGACACTTATCGCGAGAGCTACGGCCGCAGAACGATGGACGTGCCACGCCAGTGTGTTTTCGTGGGGACGACCAACCAAGACGAGTATCTGAAGGATGCCACCGGTAACCGGCGTTACTGGCCGGTTGCGTGTACCAAGGTGGATCTGGATCTGCTGCGTTCGATGCGCGATCAGCTGTGGGCTGAGGCGTTGTTCTGCTACGACGCGGGCGACCTCTGGTGGGTGACGCTTGATGAGGCGACAATGTTCGGCGAAGAGCAGGACGAGCGTTTTGTTGTGGATGAATGGGAAGGGCCGATTCTGACCTGGTTGGAAGAGTCGCAGATAGGTGAGACCACCACTGGGAGCGAGGTGCTGGCCAATGCCCTTAAGTTGGACTTTGGGCATTGGGGCAAACCTGAGCAGATGCGCGTCGGCGCGATCATGCATCGGTTGGGTTGGCGGCGGGTGCGGTTGCCTGCATTGGTGAAGAGCGGGCAGCGGCCTTGGGCTTACAAGAAGCCGGCAGGGTGGGGCGGTGCTTCGGCGTTGCAGCGCGAAGCGTTTGAAGAGCCTTGCTTCGATGATTAAGGAGATCGATTCGCTGCTTCGGTTGTGGGCGCAGGAGCTGCATTCAGAACATTCGAAAGGAGGGCTGGCTGGGGGAAATATGGTTGCCATGATGATGGAGAGCAACGGGCAACTGATCAGGGGGCGGCGTGCTTTCCGTGCGCCGCTGGAGAGTTCGTTGGACATTGAGCTGATCGTGACCAAGCACCTCGCGCCGGAGCTGGTGACGGTGGTGCGTGAGCATTACTGCACGCTCGATGTGGATATGCGCTTGCGGTATGCCCACTGCGGTTGTGGTCGCGACACGTACTACCAGCGCTTGCATGATGCGCATCTGCAGATCTTCGGCGTGATGATGGGGCTGGCTGCGTGACCCCAAGCATCCTTCCGGTTGTGGTTGTCCCACTGGCCCGTATTGTCTTGCTGCGTTTTGATGCAGTGGGACAGGTGCGGGCCTTGTCGTTGTTGGGTTGTCCCACCGTCCCGCCTAGTCGTGCCTCCCGCCCGTGTGAGCGTAGCGGGCAAGCAGTACGCGCTTACGCGCGAACGCGTGTTCTTTAAATTTCTTCCTTTACACGAGAAAGTAGAAAGATAAGTAGGACAGTGGGGCGAAGCCCCGAAGTCAGGCGCTCTCAGGCGTCCCACTTCGATTCTGAAAAGTGGGACGTATGGGACACCGCCGCAAAAACAGAATGCCGTGGTGGTGTATTCGCCGACATTCGCTAGGCGTTCACCCTGCGTTGCCCACTTATTCACCAGGTGGCATTAAAACAGGGTTGCTGCCACCGGAATCGACCTGTAAAAAGTAGTCATCTTCGATAGGTGCGACCGCAGAGAGCGGCAGGCACCACACCACCAAACCCGGCCATTGCGCCGGGTTTTTTGCGTTCATGGGGTAGGCGATGACAAGCGAGCAACAAGCACTGGCAGAAATGCCGATCTGGTTAGTGATCGTCCTGGCTCTGGTCGGTGGCGTATCGGGGGAGATGTGGCGAGCAGACAAGGATGGGGCGCGGGGCTGGGCGTTGTTGCGCAGGTTGGCGCTTCGGTCGGGTGCCTGCATTGTCTGCGGGGTGACGGCGATGATGTTGATGATCGCGGCGGGTATGTCGCTTTGGACTGCGGGCGCCTTGGGTTGCCTCACCGCGATGGCGGGCGCGGATGTTGCCATCGGCTTGTACGAACGCTGGGCTGCCAAGCGGCTTGGCGTGTGCGATGTTCCGCCGAATGGCGGCGGGTCAGCCTGAAACCGTCGGGGACCCTAGGGTTATTCGGAGGGTACGGGGTCGCAAACCCGCGGGAAAGCGTTAGCGGCTGAGTTCCCAGCTTACTGAAATTCAATCCATTGAAATTGAAAGGTTTCCATTGAAAAGCCGTTGAAAAGGAGGGCTTATGACAGAACCAATGTACCTGTCAAAGAGCGCCTTCGCGGCTCGGATTGGCAGGGCACCCAGCTACATCACCTGGTTGAAAAACAACGACCGACTTGTGCTGAGCGCCGACGGTAAGCAGGTCGATGTAGTGGCCAGCGAAGCATTGATTCTAGACACCGCTGACCCCAGCAAGGCCGCCGTCGCGGATCGCCACCACCAAGACCGGGTCCAGCGAGACGTTTACAGCCAGCTCTCCAGCCATGTCGAGCCGACTGCAACGGCTGCGCCGCCGCTCGCGTTAACCCCTGCGGGGCAGCTCCCGGATTTCCAAAAGGCACGCGCACTGCGTGAGCACAACCTGGCACAGCTCGCCGAGATCGAATTACACAAAGCAAAGGGATCGCTGGTCGCCATGACTGCGGTCAAGGACGGTGCCTTCAACGCCGGGCGCATGCTGCGCGATCAATTGCTGGGCATGCCTCCGCAACTAGCACCCGAGCTGGCGTCCCTGACCGACCCTTGGGAAATCGAGAAGCACCTGACGGCGGCCATTCGCCGTTGCCTCGAAGACGCAGAACGCATGTCGTCTGCTGACCTTGAACATGCACTGACCACGAGTTAAGCCTATGACCCCGGAAATTCCTGACGGTGCAGAGGTGTACCGTGAGGCGTATTTCCGTGGACTGAAGCCAGACCCGGATGTCTGGATCGATCAGTGGGCCGACGAATACATGCGGATCCCGCGTGATACCGGCGCTGCTGAACCCGGCAAGTACCGCACCTCGCGTACCCCGTATGCCCGCGAGCCAATGCGATGCCTGTCACCGGCTCATCCCTGCAAGCGCGTCGTCACGATGGTGGCCTCGCAGTTGATGAAGACCCAGATCGCGCTGAACTGGATCGGCGGCCTGATCCATATGGCACCGTCAAACATTCTGACCTTGCTGCCTAGTCTTGGTCTGGCCAAACGGGTTTCGTCGCGGATCGGCAAGACAATCAAGGCCACGCCGGTGCTGCGCGAGCGTGTCGCATCGAGCCGTTCTCGCGATTCGCGTAACACCATGGACACCAAAGAGTTTGAGGGTGGCTCGTTGTACGTGACCACCGCTGGATCGGCGGCCAACCTGTCCGAGCTTTCGGCACGTTACGTTTATGGCGACGAGATCGACCGCTGGGAAGTGGACATCGGCGAAGAGGGCGACCCGATTGAACTTGCGGAAACCCGGGGCAGTACGTTTGGCCGCAATGCCAAGTTCTACTTCTCCAGCTCCCCGACGATCAAGGGCGCTTCGCGGATCTCTGACCTATTCGAAGGTAGCGATCAACGTTACTACTACGTGCCGTGTCCGACCTGCGGTCACATGCAGGTTCTGGAGTGGGAACGACTGCACTACTCGAAGGATTTCAGCGTTGTGCATTATCAGTGCGCTGGCCCTGAATGTGATGTGCTGATCGAGGAGTACCACAAGGGCGAGATGCTTGGGCAAGGCGAGTGGCGCAGCCATTCTGAGGGCGACGGGGAGACTGTCGGCTTCCACCTCAATGCGCTGTATTCACCGCTGGGCTGGATGGATTGGAAATCACTGGCAAAGCAGTTTGAGAAGGCCAAGAAAGCCCAGGCTAAAGGTGATCTTGAACCCATGCAGGTGTTTTACAACACCCGTCTGGCTAAGGTTTGGGACAGCGCACAAGAGCAAACCAAAGCTACCGTGCTGAAAGAGCGGGCGCGTCTGGAAGGCTTCACGCTCGGCTCGCTTCCGGCCGCTGTGCTGATGATCACCGGTGCCGTCGACGTGCAAGCCAATCGCCTGGAGTTCATGGCCATGGGCTGGGGCGTCGGCATGGAGCGTTGGGTTGTTGACTATCAGATCGTCTCTGGCGACCCCGCTGATGAACGTACATGGGCGGCTCTGGATGAGTTACTCAAGGCTAAGTACCGCCATCCGTGCGGCGTCGGGCTTGGCATCCTAGCGGTCGCCGTCGACTCTGGCGGTCACCACACCGATGAGGTTTACCAGTTTTGCCGTGTTCGTCGTTGGCGCAATGTGTTCGCCATTAAAGGGGCGAGCAAGCCCGGCAAGCCCGTCATTGCTCAGCGGCCTTCAATGGTCGACGTGACCTGGAAGGGCCAGACCGAGCGCAACGGTGCTGAGCTGTGGTTTGTCGGTACCGACACGGCAAAGGACTGGATATACAACCGTTACCCGTTTGAATCTGGCCCGGGTGCGCTGCACTTTGCCAACGACCTGCCGGATGACTTCTTTGACCAGTGTGTGGCAGAGCGCAAAGTCGCCCGCTATGTACGTGGCCACAAGCGTATCGAATGGGTCAAGGGGAAGGCAGAGCGCAACGAAGCACTCGACCTGATGGTGTATTGCCTGGCGATGGCTCATTACCTCGGCCTGAATCGCTACAAGGAACACGACTGGGAGCGGGTGCGACAAGCCCTCGCGCAGACCGGCTTATTCGACGATGCGTTGGGCATCAAGCCGGTTCAAGGCGAGCGTGTCACCAGTCCCCAGCAATCAGTACCAGTTGTTGCTTCACAGTCCGATCCGCAACCTGCTGCCCCTGTCGTTCAACCACGGCCAGCAGCACCGCCACCTCAACGCCGCAGCTCAACAAGCGGTTACCTGAAGAGACGCTGATATGTCATTTACCCAGAAGCACCTCGACGCGGTTGAGGCGGCCATTGCTCGCGGTGAAAAAACCGTCCGCTATACCGACCGCACTGTTGAATACCGCACGGTTGACGAGCTGCTCAAGGCTCGTGAAGAGATTCGCTCGTCGCTGGTTAATGCTGCCGGTCCGCGCTCCCGCGTGGTTCGGCTGTGTCACGGGGGCAAGGGAATCTGATGGCTCGACACTATCCGACGCTTACCCGTAACGGATTCTTGCTGCCGTCGAACATCAAGGCCAGTTACGAAGGTGCCGGAGAGGGCCGTCGATCCACTGGCTGGGATGCTCCCGACAACGGAATCAACAGCATCAACACACCGGCGTTGCGCAATCTGCGTTCACGCTCCCGGGCAGCGGTCCGCAATGACCCCTATGCCTTCAATGTAATCGACAAGCGCGTCAGCAACCTGATCGGCACAGGCATTACGCCGAGACCGAAAACAGACGATGAAGCACTTCGAAAGCTGCAGCAGGAATTGTGGGATGACTGGGTCGATGAAGCTGACGCCGATGAGCGTACCGACTTCTACGGCCTGCAGGCGCTGATTGCACGCTCGGTGGAAACGTCGGGTGAATGCTTTGTTCGCTTGCGTCCCCGCAGTCTGGAAGAAGGGCTGGCAGTTCCCCTGCAAATGCAGGTGCTGGCTCCGGAATTTGTCCCGCACGATAAGTTTGAGACCACCCGAAACGGCAACATCATCCGCGCCGGGATCGAGTTCACCCCGGGCGGTAAGCGGGTCGCGTTCTGGATGTACCTGTCGCACCCTCGAGACTCAACGTCCTTGAACGCCGGTTACAACCAACTGGTGCGCGTACCTGCGGCTCAGGTGCTGCACATCTTTGAACCGGTAGAGCCAGGTCAACTACGTGGTGTGCCGCGATTGTCGCCGGTGCTCAAGCGACTGCGAAGTCTGGATAACTACGATGACGCCGTGTTGTTCCGTCAGGAAGTGGCCAATCTGTTCGCAGGTTTTATCAGCCGACCGGCACCGGACTCGGGACCTGTGCCCAGAGATCCGGTCACCGGCCAACCCTTGAGCCTGGACCGGGACGGCTTCACGCCGATGGTCGCGCTCGAACCCGGCACCATGCAGGAGCTGGGGCCGGGCGAGGAGGTGGAGTTTTCCAAACCGCCCGATGCGGGCAACAACTACCCCGACTTCATGCGGCAGCAACTGATGGCTGCAGCAGCAGGAACCGGCACGCCTTACGAGATCCTCACCGGCGACATGCGCGAGATCAACGACCGGGCGTTGCGGGTTGTGCTCAACGAGTTCCGGCGTCGCTTGGAACAGCTTCAGTTCAGCGTCTACGTACACCAGCTGTGCCGTCCTGTGCGGGCAGCGTGGATGGATATGGCCGTGCTCTCGGGCGCGCTGGTTCTAGCCGATTACGCCAAGCGTCGTCGCGAATACCTGCGCACACGTTGGGTGCCGCAAGGCTGGGCTTACATCCAGCCGGTGCAAGACGTTCAGGCACGGCAGATGGAAGTGCGGGCGGGCTTTGCTTCACGTAGCGAGATGGTCCTGCGCACCGGCTACGACGCCGAAACAGTCGATGCGGAAAATGCTGCTGACCTTCAACGGGCCACAGACCTCGGCCTCAATTACAGCACTCTCGACGCCTTAGTTGTTGTCGACGAGAAGGAGCAACCATGAGTAAGAAAGCGCGACCACGCGTTTATAACCGGGCGGGCAAACAAGTCCAAGTGCAAGACAAAAGCTGGTATGCCGTGCAGGCCGAAGGCGAAGCCGCCGCACGGGTGATCGAGGTATTCGTGTACGGCGAGATCGGTACCTGGGGTATCACCGCTAATCAGTTTGTGCAGGATCTGCGCGCCATGGATGACGGCACGTCACCAGTGATTGTTGCGTTCAACAGCATTGGTGGTGACCTCTTCGACGGCTTGGCCATTCATAACGCATTGTCACGGCTGGGTGAGCGTTGCACCGGCCGTGTCGATGCGCTGGCCGCAAGTGCTGCCAGCGTTGCAGTGTGCGGCGCGCACCGTGTGGTCATCGCCTCCAACGCGATGCTGATGATTCACAACCCATGGACGTATGCGGCTGGAGACGCCGAGGACTTCCGCAAAGTGGCCGACGTGCTCGACCAGACCATGGAGGCGATCATCGCGGCCTACAAGGCTAAGGCACCTGACATCGATGAGGTCGAACTGCGACGGCTGGTGGCGGCTGAGACCTGGCTGACGGCCAGTGAGGCGGTCGCCTTAGGCCTTGCCGATGAGGTGGGCGAGGGCGTCAAGGTCAAGGCCTGTTTGGGTCAAGGTTCAGCCTTGCAGCGCTACCAGAATGCTCCGGCTGAACTGCTGGCGCAGTTGGAAGAACCGCCCGAGCCGGATCCGGATGTCGAGCCGGTGGATCCACCCTCTACGCCGCCAGTTGTCGACTCGGCCAAGTTAGCGTTGATGATTACTCAGCGGTGCGCAGAGGAAGGCATTAGTAATCTGGTTGCGCCGTTGGTGAGTTCCACTCAGTTGGCCAGCGAGTCCATCGTCCAGGCGGGGCTTATTCGTGCCAAGGCCGTGAACGATCTGTGTGTGGCAGCGCGACTGCCTGAATTCAGCGCTGAGTATGTTGAAGCTGGCCTGGATGCAGCCGCCGTCCGGGCGCGCCTGTTCGACAAGATTGTCACCAGTGGCAAAGGCTTCGAAATCGACAACAGCTTGCCGTTGGATGATGACCCTGCACCGAAGGTGCAGGCTAAACAACTGGATCAATCCTCAATCTGGTCAGCTCGGCAAGCCGCGCAGACAGGTAAACCCCAATCTGCAAAAGGAGCAAGAACATGACCATTCAACGCGAGCCGATGCATGCAGGCGAATTCCTGCTGTCCGAGGCACCCGGCACAATTTCACGTGAGGCCATCAACGTTGCTGCCGGTGCGGCACTGGAACCTGGCCAGGTGCTTGGCTTGATCAGCCTCACTGGTGAATTTGCGCCCTACGATCCGTTGGCCGAAGACGGTACCGAAAACGCGGTCGCCATTCTTTACGGGCCGCTGGGCGAATCTGATGTTACCCGTCGCGGCCGTGCAGTGGTTCGCCTCGCTGAAATCAGCGAAGTGCATCTGACGGGGCTTGATCCGGCTGCCGAGAAAGCCCTGACAGCGCACTTCCTGATCGTTCGCTAAGACGATCCACTCGATTTGATCCAGCCCGCCCTGTGCGGGTTTTTTGTTTTCTGGAGATAGCTTCATGGCTGATATTGAAATCTTTAACGATGACGCGTTTTCCGTCTCTTCGTTGACTGCTGCGATCAACGACCAAGAGTACTTGCCAGGCCGTATCAGTAGTCTCGGGCTGTTTCAGGAAGAGGGCATCACCACCCTGACGGTCCAGATCGAGAAGGATGGCGACACCCTGGCGCTCGTTCCTGCTGGTGAGCGTGGCACCTCTGGTTTGGTGGTGGCGGGCACTAAGCGCAACCTGATCCCGTTCAATACAGTGCATCTGCCACAGCGTTTCTCGATCAAAGCCGACGAGATCCAAGGCATTCGCGCTTTCGGTACCCGTTCCGAATTGCAGGCGGTACAGGACGTGGTCAACAAACGGCTTGCCAAGTGCCGCCGCCAGTTGGACGCCACGCATGAATACCAGCGCATGGGGGCCTTGAACGGTCAGATCCTGGATGCGGATGGCAAAACGGTGTTGCTGGACATCTACAAGACCTTCGGGGTGTCCCGCAAGAAAATGTCGATGGAGCTTAACAACCCTGACACTGAACTTCGGGTCAAATGTGGCGAGGCGCTGGACCTGCAGGAAGAAGCTCTGGGCAGTGTCACCAGCAGCGGCTCGCGTGCCCTGTGCGGCAAGAACTTCTGGAACAAGCTGCTGGTTCACAAATCAGTCAAAGAGACTTACCTCAACAGTCAGCAGGCCGCTGCTTTGCGCGGTGACGCGCGTGAAAGCTTCGAGTTTGGTGGCATCGTCTGGGAGCGCTATCGCGGCAAGATTGCTGGCGTCTCGTTTGTTCATGACGACAAAGCGCTGCTGATTCCTGAGGGCGTTCCGGATCTGTACATCTCGGTGTACGCGCCGGCCGATTACATGGAAACGGTCAACACCGAGGGCGTGCCTTACTACAGCAAGATTGAGCCGCTGCCGTTCAACAAGGGCATGGCTGGTGAAGCACAGTCAAACCCGTTGCACCTGTGCACCCGTCCGCTCGCGCAGATCCTGCTGGAGCTCTGACCGTGGGCTTTCGGGATCTTGTGGCTGCGGTCGACGATACCGTATTCGAAACCTTGGGCGACTCTGGCTCAATCGAAGGGCGTCCGGTCTTAGGCATGTTCTCTGCGCCTTGGCTCCAGCCGAACATCGGACGTTTGAATACCGGGTTGCGTGAGCCGACGTTCATGATTCGCGTTGGTGACGCCGAAGGGGTCGAGAAGGGGCAGAGCGTCACCA
Source organism: Pseudomonas folii (assembly GCF_014357575.1). Classification (GTDB taxonomy): domain Bacteria; phylum Pseudomonadota; class Gammaproteobacteria; order Pseudomonadales; family Pseudomonadaceae; genus Aquipseudomonas; species Aquipseudomonas folii. Next base: position 86,086 of record NZ_JACONW010000001.1, read on the forward strand.
TCGATCTGCCAGCCATGGACGGCGGCGGAGAATACACGCTGGTCCGGCCGGAGCCTGACGGTGCTGGCTTAGTCGCCTTGGTCTTGAGGCTTAAGCCATGAGCATTGGTTCGTTCTACAAGTCATCCTCCAGCAGCGCGCTGATCACCATTCAGACATCCGACGCTGAGTTAAAGGCCTTCACTGACTTCGCCAAGCTGATGCCGAAGGCTGCTGCCAATGCTCAGCGCCGGGCTATCAACAAAACCCTCGGTTGGCTGCGTACCCACATCGCTCGCGATGTGGGTCGCAAAGAGGGGATCGCCATGCGTGCTGTGCGTCAGCGCCTCAAGGCCTATTCGGTCAAAGCAGGCAAGCAGCAAGGCAAGCTGTGGTTTGGCATTAACCCGCTGGAAGCCAGCCGAACCGGGCGGGCACGTCAGACACAGTCGGGCGTGTCCGTGGGGCGTCGACGCTACAGCGGGGCGTTTTACAAGCGGGTCTACGGCAGCAGCGCAGATATTTGGATACGCACGGCCAGCAAGCATTTCGCGGCGAATGATTACCCGAATAGCGAAGTGTCAGGCGGCGGGCCGAGTTCCGGCTGGATCGCGGAGCACGGCACCCGGTTCCCGTTGGCAAAAGCCAAAGTCTCACTTGAGGACGTCCGCCCCTTGTTCAATAGCTGGACGCGCAAGGCTGACGCCAGATTGTTGGAAGTCCTCAGGCAGGAACTGAATTTCGAGCTACAAAAATATCTGCGAGGTAGCGCCGGTGGATGAAGTCGTGCTGACCCTTGATTTGTTGTTTTCAACCATTGAGCGTGAACTCGGCAGCCAGTTGGCCGGTTTGGAAACGGTAGCGACCTGGCCCGACATTCGCGACCGGGTTCATCTGCCAGCGCTGTTTCTGGAACTCGCCGAGCTTGAGCCTGGTACCGATCCTGGCACGGGCCGTGTGGGTATGGTCTGTCGATTAGAGGCTTACCTCATTGTGGGGTCAGAGGTCAGCGGCCATCACCATCACGTTGCGCAGCTGGTCACCCAGCTTATTGTTCTGCTGCGTGCGCAATACTGGGGGCTTGATGATGTAGAAGCCGCGGAGTTCATACAGGCAGGACCCGACTGGACCAAGCCTGAACTTGATGGGTACACGGTTTGGAAAGTCGAGTGGACTCAGCAGATATACCTCGGGGTCGAGCAATGGCCGTGGCCTGATGTTGCCCCAGTTACTCTGGTGCTGGATGTCGAGGGCGAGGAAGTAGCCTTATGAGCAGCGAAGCCCTGGGCGAACATGACCGGATGATTCAGGCCATGATCATGCCCGGCACCGTCGTTGGGGTAGATCTGATCGCGGGCAAGGTGCGCGTTGAGTCGCGTGGCTGGGTTAGTCCATGGGTGCGTTGGCACAGCGTTGCAGCTGGTAAGGCGCGGCATTGGCGAGCGCCGAGCCTGAACGAGCAGGGTACGTTGATCAATCCGAGCGGCGTGCCCGGTCTCGGGCGGTTTATTCCTGGGCTGTATAGCGATGCCGGTGCCCAGCCGGACAACCGGGATCACGTAGAAGTCTGGCGCTTTGATGACGGCGGCTCGCTGGTTTACGACTGGATGGCCAAGACGTATGAAATCACGCTGCCGACCGGCACCGTCACTATCAAGGTCGGCGGATCCTCGGTAGTCGTCTCGGATAACGCCATATCGGTCCGGTCTGCGGCCATCACCCTGAACGGTCCAACCGAGATCAACGGCACGTTACGCGTGGCGGGTGATATCCACGGCGGCGGCAAAATCATCGATACGGGCGGCAACACGGCTAATCACAAGCACTGATGTATTCCCAATAGTCACCCGCCTTGAGCGGTTTTTTTATGCCTGGAGGAAACCCGATGGCTGTCAACAAAACAACTGATAAACCCAATTCGGAAAGCCCCGAAATCCATGACGCACGACCAGTGCAGATGGTTTCCCAAGTCGTGGCAGCAGAAGTAGTGCCAGCGACGATTTTTCGCGACAAGGTTTTCACCTCCCGAATCCTGATTTTGCCCGGTGGTGGACAGGCAAGTGTTGCCAAGGGCCTGATCGCGGCAAGCACGTCCGAGCTGCTGGCCTACCTGAACGCCCATAAAGATTTCGAGCAGTTGTTGGAGTGACCTCAATGATCGGAATGGATCGCCGCACCGGCCTGCCGATCAGCGGCCTTGAACATCTGCGGCAGTCCATTGAAGACATTCTGTCCACCCCGCTGGGCAGTCGCCGGATGAAGCCTGAGTACGGAAGCAGCATCCGTCGTTTCGTTGACCTGCCGGTTAACGAGGGCTGGAAAGGCGCGGTGCAGGCCGAAGCGGCCCGGGCATTAGGTCGTTGGGAGCCACGAGTGAAGCTCGGCAGCATCAAGGTTGTAGCGGTGCTCAACGGCAAAATCACATTCAGCCTCGTGGCTGAGTACCAGGGCGAAAGCAAGCTATTGGAGGTGTCTGCATGAACATTGTGGACCTGTCATCGCTACCGGCCCCGGATGTTCTGGAAACCCTGGACTTTGAGGACATTTACACCGAGGAGCTGGCGAACTTTCGCCTGTTGATGGGGGAGGGTTGGAGCGCTGAGCTTGAGAGCGATCCGGTAGTCAAGCTGCTGGAGCTAGCCGCTTATAACAAGGTGGGCAATCGGGCGCGGGTCAATGATGCGGCCAAGGCCTTGATGCTGGCTTACGCCAAACGCGCAGACCTTGAGCAGTTGGGTGCCCGGGTAAACCTCAAGCGTCTTGTGGTTGTCGCTGAAGACCTCACGACGTCACCTCCCACAGCCCAAGTGATGGAAGAGGATGACCCGTTTCGCGAACGCATCCAGATGAGCTGGGAAGGCCTGTCCACGGCGGGGCCGCGTAACAGCTACATCTTGCATGCGCGTAACGCCTCCGGACTGGTGGCGGATGCCACGGCAGAAAGCCCGTCTCCTGCTGTTGTGGTGGTCACTGTTCTAGGCCTTGACGGTGATGGCTCGGCCGATGAGGCGTTGCTAGGTACGGTGCGCGCTGCTCTCAGTGACGAGGATGTGCGGCCTTTGGGCGACCGTCTCACGGTGAAGGGTGCTGAAATTCTCCGCTACACGATCACCGCCATTCTTCATCCAGTTGGCACCGGCTCTGAAAGTGAGGCGGCGCTGGCCGACGCTCAGGAGCGTTTGGCTAAGTGGATGAATCCAAGGCGGCGACTGGGCGTTGAGGTGGCCCGTTCAGCCATTGATGCCCAGTTGCATGTCGCGGGTATTCGCCGCGTCGAGCTGGTGGGCTGGGACGACATCCAGCCCACCAAGGAACAAGCGGCTTACTGCACCTCAGTTAGCGTGACGTTGGGGGTATGACATGAGCCTGCTGCCGAACAACAGTACTCCGCTGGAGCACGCCATTGAGGGTGCAACCGCTGAAGTTACTCCAGCTCCGCTGCGATCCATTTACGACCCTATGACGTGCCCGGTGCCCTTGCTGCCGTTTCTGGCGTGGGAATGCTCGGTAGACCGATGGGTGGATACATGGCCTGTAGCGGTGAAGCGAGCGGCAATCAGTGCGTCGTATTACATCCATAAGCACAAGGGCACGATTGGTGCGATTCGTCGCGTGGTCGAGCCTCTGGGCTATCTGGTCAATGTCGTCGAGTGGTGGCAGAAGGTGCCGGAGGGCGAGCCTGCCACCTTTGAGCTTGAGGTGGGCGTTCTTGAAACGGGGATCACCGAAGAGACCTATCAGGAACTGGTTCAGCTGATCGATGACGCCAAACCCGTCTCCCGACACCTGACCGGGCTGGCTATCAGCCTGGAAAGTACAGGCCGCCAGTACATGTCGGCTTGCCTCTATGAGGGGGACGAAATCGACGTCTATCCACCTGTGCCGCGTGACATCGAGGTCACAGGCTATTTCGGTCTGGTAGGGCGTGAAACCTCTACCGATACCTTGGATGTTTTTTCATGATCAATCTGAATTCACAGTTTTTTGCCACGCTGACCAACGTCGGCGCGGCTAAGCAGGCGAACGCCGATGCGCTGGGCTTGCCCTGGAAGATCACGCACATGGCAATTGGTGATGCAAATGGCGCAGATCCTGTTCCGGCCGTGACACAGACCAAGCTAATCAACGAGGTGCGCCGCGCTCCGCTGAACACGCTCAAGATCGACCCGGCCAATGCGGCGGTGATCATTGCCGAGCAGGTGATTCCGGCCGACGTCGGCGGTTTCTGGATTCGCGAGATTGGCCTGTACGACGCAGACGGTGATTTTGTGGCGGTGGCTAACTGTGCGCCGTCGTTCAAGCCGTTGCTGGTGCAAGGGTCCGGCCGGACGCAAATCGTCCGACTGAACATCATTGTGACCAATGCCGGTAACGTAGAGCTGAAGATTGACCCGGCTGTAGTGTTGGCGACGCGTGCCTACGTTGATGCAAAGGTGCTGGAGGAGCTTTACAAGCTCGATAGCAAGCAGTCAGTGCGCGTGGCTACTACGGCCAACATTTCACTGGCCGGGCTCCAAACCATCGACGCGATTGCCTTGGCGGCCGGTGATCGGGTTCTGGTGAAAAATCAGTTAGTCGCCAAGGATAATGGCTTGTACATCGCCGGAGCTGGTGTATGGGGGCGAGCGGCGGATGCCGATGTCGATGCCGAAGTGACATCTGCGATGGTCGTATCGGTTGAGCAGGGCGCTACGCTGGCCGACTCTCGTTGGCAGTTGGTCACAGACGGCGTGATTGTGCTGGGCGCGACGGGCCTGACGTTTCAAGACGTCACGCAGGGCTATGCGCCGATTGACTCCCCGGCGTTTGTGGGAACTCCAACGGCAATAACGCGGCCTCAGTTTGATCGCACTACGAAGCTGGCGACGACGGAATTCGTTCAGCGGGCATTGGGCAATTACAGTGGCGTCACCATCTATAGCGCGGCTGTAAGTTTATCGGCTGCTCACTTCGGGAATCTGGTTTTATTTAACTCATCACTACCCTTCACTGTTACTTTGCCGCCCTCTCTTAGTGGGATTAACGGTGCTGTAATCACATTCAGGAACGTGGGTACCGCCGTAGTGACAGTTGTGCCAGCGGGAGCTGACAAGATTGGCGCTATTGCTACCGCCCCTTTCGGAAGCATTGCAGTTCCTGCCGGATCGTCCTTGGATGTTGTGTTGCAGGGTACTTCCTACTTCGCGTCTGGTTCGGCGACATTTCCTTATACGCCTATGTTCGCGTCGCTTAATGGGGATAACGGCTGGTCTCGCGAAGCGTCGGGTATGTACGAGCAATGGGGGTATGCAGTAAGCGATGCAAACGGAAATATCGGTGTGTCATTCCCCATGGCATGGCCAAACGCCTGTCGATCTATTGTGGCTATGCACAGTGGCGGCGATGCGGCTTCTGTCATCGCAGTGGCTGGAACAAATACAAAAACAGGAATACAGCTGAGAATCAGGAGCGCGGCGGGTGCCGTCGCAGCGAACTGGGGCGTTTATTACCGAGCCAGGGGCAATTAAATGGAACAGCTACAACCACAAAACATGATCTATTTCAGCCCGAGCACGTTAGGTGCTTACTACCTCGACGTGCATGGTGCCGACATGCCGAACGATGTCGTGAAATATCCGTTGGAAGACTGGCAGCAGCTGCTCGCGCTCAAGTCGCAAGCGCCGCTTGTGGTAGCGGCTGATCCTGAGACTGGATTTCCAATGCTTATCGAGCCGCCTCCGTTGTCTATTGAGCAGATGGCTGATATTGAACGCGAGTGGCGCAACGCGCAGTTGTCCGCTACTGACGGCGTAGTAACGCGTCATCGTGATGAAGTGGAAGAAGGCTCTCCAACTACCCTAACCCAAGATCAATACGTCGAGTTGCAGGCATACCGTCGGTTGTTGCGCGGTTGGCCGGAAGCTGCTGATTTTCCTTGGGCTGACAGTCGCCCCGTTGTACCAATATGGCTTTACTCCCTGACGCAATAAACGCCCCGCAATGACGGGGCGTTTTCTTTTCCGTTACGCGTAATGCAGACATCACACACAACCCCGCCCAGCGGGGTTTTTTCGTTTCTGGAGAAAAGCTTTATGAGCCTGAGCGGTTTTTTTCACGGCGTCACGGTCACGAATCTGGACGTAGGAGCACGCACTATTTCGCTGCCGTCGAGTTCGATTATCGGACTGTGCGACACCTTCACCCCAGGGCCGCTGGCGGATGGAGTGCCTAGCGCTAACCCTAATGAACTGAAGCTGATCACTCGCGAAAGCGAGGCCATTGCGGCATGGGGCGCTGATGCTGCTATCACCAAGGCCTGCCAAGCGGTGTTTCTTCGTGCCAAGGCAGTGATCGTGGCGTGTGGCGTCACCCTGGGCACTGACGCGGCGGCACAAACCTCGGCCATCATCGGTGGGGTTCTGGCTAACGGTCAGCGTACCGGCCTGCAAGGTCTGCTGGATGGCAAGAGCAAGTTCAACGCCCAGCCACGTTTGCTGATCGCGCCCGGGCACTCCTCGACGTTGCCGGTAGCCACCGCCATGGACGGGCTGGCTGCGAAGCTGCGCGCCATTGCGATCATTGACGGTCCGAACACCACGGATGAAGCCGCTATTGCCTATGCCGAGAACTTCGGCAGCAAGCGGATTTTTCTCGTTGATCCGGGCGTTCAGTTCTGGGATACGACCAAAAACGCGACCGTCGACGCACCGGCCTCGGCGTACACCGCTGGCTTGTTTGCCTGGACCGACAGCGAGTTTGGATTCTGGGCGTCGCCGTCGAACAAAGAGTTCGTCGGTGTTACTGGCACCACGCGTCCGGTCGAGTTCCTGGACGGTGACGAGACCTGCCGGGCCAACCTGCTCAACGCGGCCAACATCACGACCATCATCCGTGACGACGGCTACCGCCTGTGGGGCAACCGTACCCAGTCCAGCGACTCGAAGTGGTCCTTTGTCACCCGTGTGCGGACCATGGATATCGTCATGGACGCGATCCTTTACGGGCACAAGTGGGCGGTGGATCGTCCGATTACCAAGACCTACGTGAAGGACGTGACGGAAGGCCTTCAGAACTTTATGCGCGACCTTAAAAACCAAGGCGCGATCATCAACTTTGAAGTCTATCCGGACCCTGAGCGCAACACGGCCAGCCAGATCGAGCAGGGCAAAGTGTTCTGGGTCATTCGCTTCACTGACGTGCCGCCTGCTGAAAACCCTAACTTCCTCGTGGAAGTCACCAACCAGTGGCTGACCGAAGTGCTCGACGCCAATTCCTAAGGGGGCCTGCACCATGATTCCTCAAACGCTTTTCAATACAAACATGTTCGTGGACGGCATCAACTTCTCCGGCGATGTGCCGGAGCTGTCTCTGCCCAAAGTGACAGTTAAAACCGAGGCCTATCGTGCTGGCGGCATGGATGCCGAGATTGATATGGATATGGGCCTGGAGAAGCTTGAATCCTCGTTCTCTACCAACGGCGTGCGTAAAGAAGCCATGAAGTTCTTCGGCCTGGCAGACGGCACCGCGTTCAATGCGTCGTTCCGTGGCTCTTTCAGGGGCCAGAAGGGTGCCTTTGTGGGTGTCACCGCAACCCTTCGCGGCATGCTCAAAGAGGTTGATCCGGGGAGCTGGAAGCCGGGCGATAAAGCCGAGTTCAAGTACAACATCGGCGTGTCGTACTACAAGCTCGAAATTGACGGCACGGTGATGTACGAGATCGATCCGGTTAACTCGGTGCGCGTGATCAATGGCGTCGACCAGCTTATCCAGATGCGCAACCAGCTGGGCCTGTAAGGGGATTACATGAACACTTCAGTCAATGCAAAAACCTACCCGAACGAGCTGCCTAAGTGGCTGGTTGTCACGGACTCCGGTGTGACCATCACCCTGTCCACGCCCAGTGAAATGAACGGCGTCAAGTCGGACAAGATCGTCATGCGCTCCCCGACTGTGCGTGAGGTGCGTGCTTGTCAGCAGGCGCACCCCAATGACGAGCTGGCCGTTGATGCAATGTTATTTGCCAGCCTTGCCTCCATTGGCGAAACCGACCTGATGGGCCTCACGCTAAAGGACTATGAGCGCGTGAAGTCCGGCTACTTTCGCATGGTCGAAGAGGACGACGTTTGACCCTTCACTGTTGCGGCTGATGGCAAAGCGTATGGCTAAGGAAACTGGGTTCTCCTTGGCCGAGATTGAAACGATGCCGTTTTTCGAAATGTGGTGGTGGCTCAGGGAATGAGCCGCTTTCCCCGTCGACGGTGATCAAGGGGCGACAGCATGGCGAAGGAATTAGCGCTTGGCCTGGTGATTGGTGGCGCAGTCAGCAAGTCTGTGGGAGCGGCGTTCAAGGACGTCGAGGGCCGCGTTAAACGTCTTGAATCGACGGCGGGCAAGGCCAGGGTTTTGCAATCCGTGATCGGTGAAACCAAGCGCCTGCAGGAAGAGTGGCGCAAGGCGCATTTGAGCGGATCTGCTACGGCCGAGGGGGTGCGGCGCAAACTCGACGCTAACCTTGAAAGCCTGAAACGACAGGGCGTTGAGGTCAGAAATCTTGGCAAAGCCTATGAGCAGGCCGGGCGGCAGGCGCGCAAAGCTGAACTCAAGTCGACCGGTCAGAGCCAGATGAAAGAGGGCGCTACCGGCTTGCGTAACACGGCGCTGGCCACCAGTGCGGCAGCGGCCACGATGATTGTGCCGACCAGGGTCAGCGCCGAGTTCGGGGCGGTGATTCGTGACATTGCGATCAAGGCAGGTGTAGCGGGTAAAGACGAAGAAAAAGAGATGGCCAAAACCATCATTGGCACTTCGCGGGATACCGGTCTGGCTCGCAACGAGGTTGCCGAAACGGTTAACGCCTTGGTCGGTGCCGGTATGGAGCTGAAGCAGGCCATGGCTTACGCGCCAGTGGCAGCCAAGTTCGTTGTAGGGCAGGGCGCTGGCGGTGCGGATACGGCCGCGATGATCAACGCCTTGGGCCAGAACGCCAAGATCAATGACCCCAAAGACATGCAAAAGGCCCTTGAGGCGATTGCGTTTCAGGGCCAAGCGGGCAGCTTTGAAGCGGCTGATATGGCGCGTTGGTTTCCGACGCTGCTGGCAGGCATGGGCAAGCTGGGCATTACCGGCAATGACGCGGTCGCGCAGCTCGGTGCAATGCTTCAGGTCCAGATGAAAACCGCCGGTAGTTCGGACGAGGCGGCCAACAACCTCAAGAACTGGATGGAGAAAATCGGTTCTGGCGATGTGGTGAAGGCCTACAAGGATGCGGGCATTGATTATCAGAAGTCGATGCGCGGCGGCATGCAAAACGGCATGTCGACGCTGGAGGCCAGTTTTGCCCTGGCGCAGAAATACGTCGAGGCGACCGATCCGAAGAAAGCGGCTGAAATGGCTAAAGCCATGGCGAAGATCAGCAAGGAAGCTGACCCGACTAAAGCCAAGGCTATGATGAATGCATTCGAAGAGTCGATGCGTACCGGCGACCTGTTTGCGGACATGCAGGTTAAGGCAGCATTGACGGCCTACATGCAGAACAAGGATCTGTATCAGAAGCTTAAAAAGGACTCCGGCAACGCCTCGGGGATCTTGGACAAGAACCTGGACGAGCGGCGCGACGGATCTGCACAGATGTGGAAAGAGACCGGGCAGGCCATGGACGATGCCTTGCGCAGCGCTGGGGATGCTATTCGGCCGCTGACTGACACGCTGTCTACCGGTTTGACGGCTATCGCCAAGGGCGTTGCCGCTGTCAGCGATAAATCCCCCGCGCTGGTCACGGGTTTGCTGGGGGCGGGCGCTGCCATTGCAGGCATAAGCGCGGCCTACAACAGTTTCAAGATTGTTAAAGGCCTTATGAACATTGGGCGCGGCTCGATGATGGGTAATCCCAACGTCGTGCAGAAAGTGGCGGTGGTCAGTGGCCTCGGTGGTCTGGGCGGTGGTGGTCCGGATCTGGGCGGGGGGAGTGAAAAGACCAAGACCAAGGGTAAGCGTGGGTGGCGTCGGCGCGGTGCAGGCGTTACCGCCCCGGCCGCGAGTGATCCTGCTCCCAAGCCGCGCATGCGGGTGTATGCCGGTGGCGGCCCTGCGGACGCCCCCAAGTCGCTCAGTGGCTGGAAGCCTCCGACGTCCGTGCCAAAGGCAAACGTTCCAGCTGTAGCGTCCATGGTCCCGTCTTCGTCCGGCCTCGGTGTTTTGCGGGGGGGGATCGGCAAGGGCAGCATTCCTGCGGCTTTGTTTGATGGGCTGATTGACGCCAAGGACGTGTACGACAACGCCAAAACCAAGGACGAAAAAGCCGAGGGTTATGGCGAGGCCGGCGGCGGGTTCGTCGGTACGTTGGCCGGGGCTGCCGCCGGTGCGGCTATCGGGTCTGTTGTGCCGATCATTGGTACAGCTATCGGCGCGATGATCGGTGGTGCCCTGGGCAGTATGGGTGGCAAAGCATTGGGCGGTTCTGTCAGCAAGTCTTTGTTTGGTGGTCCGGAGGCGGTGGCCAGCAACACGGCACCGATAACGCCGCTGCTGATGAAAGACCGGCCGGGGCCTGCGGTGCCCAGTCTGGCAAGCATGGGCAGTTCATTCGGTCCAAACGGGCCGCTCGTTACGCGTAACTCGTCGTCGGCAATGCCGGGTCTTGCGGATGTGTCGAGCGCGCTCAAGGCTGCCGACACTAAAACGCCGGTCGCGACGCTGGCCGCTGCTGCTAAAGCGGCTCCGGAGAAGCCAGCGGCTCCGAAGATCGATCAGAAAATCACGTTATCACCGACGTTCAGCATCACTGTGCAGGGTGACGCTAAAGATCCGGCCGCGCTGTTGAATCAGATGATGCCTGAAATTGAGCGACGCCTGGCTACGACTGCGCAGCAGGTTGCGCGTCGCGATATGAGCGATCAGCCGGTGTTCTAAGGAGGTGGTATGACGTACTTGGAAAGCGCTCAGTCGGGTTTCAAATCGATGGTCAAAGCGGGTGAAGCTGGCCGCAAGAGCATGGATGGCATGCTTGGGCCTATCAATAGCGCTATAGGTGACATGACCGGCGCAGCGGATGAGCTTGAGGGTATTCCCTTTGTCGGGCCTGCCATTGGCGCAAAGCTGAAACGCATTACCGGGGCCGTGAGCATGGCGCAGGCCAAGATCGGGCAGGCGGCCGCGATGTACGGCAAGGCAACCCGGGCAGCGGCTGCGCTGCAAGAGCGGGTGGGTGCCTTGGGCGAGCAGACGGCGCGATTCAAAAGCGCGGTCAACTCGGTGGCGGCCAAGATCAATCCGGACGGCGCGCCGCCGTTCTCGACAGCCGATATCGCGCCCAATGGCACGCCCGCGCCGGAGGCGGTGAAGCCGTTTCCTCATCTGCTTATCATGCAGCCACTAACGCCTAATACGCCGCCGTACTTCTTCAACCTCGACACGGCCGCCTTTGATGAGTTGAGCCGTACCACGGCGTTCCGCTGGGCCAGTCAGGAGCGTCTGACGCGACGTCCGGCGCAGCAGGCGGTGGGTATGGGGGAAGAGAAAATCACCATCAAGGGGGCCATCTTCCCGGGCTTCAAGGGCGGTTTGAAACAGCTCAACACCCTGCGCAGCATCGGGCAGAAGCTTCAGCCGCTCATGCTGACCACGGGTTATGGCGAAGTCCTGGGCAATTGGTGCCTTGTGAACCTCAACGAAGAACAGAGCGCGATGCTGCAAGGCGGCATCCCGCGCAAGCAGGCCTTTACGCTGGAGTTTGTGCGCTATGGCGACGACATGCAGAACGTCTGATGGTGATGTCCTGGACGTCATTTGTCAGCACTACTACGGGCATTTGATTGGCACGGTTGAGAAAGTGCTGGACGCCAATCAGGGCCTTTCGGATGAGCCTCAACCGTTTCGGGCCGGGTTGATTATCACGCTGCCTGACATCGAGGTGAGCACCGACACGGCCGTCACCCTCTGGGACTGACGCTAATCCGCAACGCCAACCCCCCGCCCTGTGCGGGGTTTTTCATTTCTGGAGTTTGCCTTGAAGCCTGTCTACAAGATCGTCGCTAACGGTGTCGACATCACCGCACTGATCAATGACCGCATGTTGATGGTGCGAACGATCGACAAGCCCGGAGCCAGTGCTGACGACTTTGAGCTGCGCCTCGATGACCGGGACGGGGCCATTAATCTGCCTAAACGCGGCGGGAAAACGGAGGTGTACTTGGGCTATGAGGGGCAGAAACTGGCACTGATCGGCCGCTATACCGTGGACGAAATCGAGGTGTCTGGCCCGCCTGACACCATCGTTGTGCGCAGCAAGTCCAGCGACACGCGCAGCAGCGCCAAGACCACACGCAGCGGTAGCTGGGAGGGCGTCAGCCTTGCCAAGATTGTGGCCGATATCGCGGCACGTAACGGCTGGAAACCTAAATGTAACGTGCAGACGCTTGTCGAGCGAGCCGACCAGTTGAGCGAGTCGGATCTGAACTTCATCACGCGCCTGGCCAAGCAATACGACTGCACGGCCAAGGTCGCTGACGGCAAGTTGATCGTACTGCCGCGTCAGGGCGGCGTAAGTTCCAGCGGCAAAAGTTTGGGTGTGGTTGTGATCAACCGTAGCGATGTCAGTCGGTGGCAATTCCGCCTCGGTGACGACAACGTTAAGTCGGCGGTCAAGGCGTCATACGCGGACAAGAAAGGCCAGTTGGTGACGGTCAAGCTCGACAATGAGGACAGTACGGACGGCCTGCCGCCCATCCATACCGACCGACACATACACCCCAACAAGAGCGCAGCCGAGGCCGCCGCCAAGGCACGTCTGGCGGGGTTCAACCGATCCACGGCCGGGGTCCGGCTGGAAATGGCGGGTCGGACAGATCTGGTCGCCGAGCGCGAGATCGATGCCCGCGGCTTCAAGGTCGGTTTGGATGGCAGCTACCTGGTCGATTCGGTCGAGCAGGTGTTTACGCAGTCGGGCTGGACCACAACTGTCGAGTGCAACGGTGGCAAAAAGGGCAAGGCCAACGCCAAGGGCAAAAAGAAGAAAACCGACAAAGCGCTAAAGGTTGTCGCGCTGTAACGAGTAAGCACATCACCCACGCCGTCCTATGGACGGTTTTTTTTCGTCTGGAGAAACCATGATTATCAGTGATAAGGATCGAGACATCCTCGCGCGCACGCTTTGGGGGGAGGCTCGTGGGGAAGGGTTAGCGGGGCAGATTGCCGTGGCCTGGTCCATTCGCAACCGCGTGGAGCTGGATTTGCACAACGATAGCAAACCGGATTGGTGGGGGGAGGGCTATACCGGCGTGTGCCAGAAGGCCTGGCAGTTCAGTTGCTGGAACAAGAACGATCCGAACTACCCATTTTTGAGCGGGGCAGTGCCGATCCCACCGGCTCAATTCGCTCAGGCCCGCCAAGCTGCAGCAATCGTCATTGATGGCAAGCAGCCCGATCCCACTGGCGGCGCAACACACTATTACTCAACCACGATGCCAAAAGCTCCGGACTGGGCGGCCATCGCCAAGCGAACGCTAAAACTCGGCCGTCACATCTTTTTCCGTGATGTGCCGTGACGGCCGTCCTTAAACTGGTTCCCGCTTGGGTGTGGGTTCTGGTGGCGTTGCTGGTAAGTGTTGCCTATCTGGCCCTTCGCCTTGAAACCGAGAAGGCAATCCGCGATGCGGTCACGCTTGATCGTGATGCCGAGCGGGAAAAGGCAAAGCAGCTCACCGCTGCCAATGAATCGCGAAAGAAAACCCAGAAGCTGCTGCTTGATCTCGACACGCAGCACACTCAGGAACAGGCCAAAGCCGATGAAAAGAATAAGCCCCTGCTTGCTGCTGTCGCTACTGGCGCTCAGCGGGTGTACGTCAAAGCCAGTTGTCCCGCTGTGCGAACCGCCCCAAGCCCCACCGGCCAGCCTGATGAAGAGGGTAGAGCCGAACTTGACCCAGCGGTTGCAGAAAGAATTCTCCATACCGGAACAGACGGCGACGACGCCATCCGGCAACTGAGCGCACTGCAGCAGTACGTCAGAACGGTTTGTCTCGGACAGGCCGAGTAATCAAAAGGAGCGATCAGCCCGGATGCGTCAACATCCGGACTGAACGCCGAACCCGCAGCCCTTTTCCTGCAAGTCCAGCCAAGACTCCCGCTTCGTGCACAAAGCGGAGCGGAGTCTAGCAACTGTTTATCCATACAGTAAAGGTTTGCAATTAATGTCCACACCTATCGTTCCATGGATGGGCGGCAAACGTCGCCTGGCCGACCGCCTCATTCCTCTTTTCCCGCCTCATGAATGCTATGTTGAAGTGTTCGCCGGAGGTGCGGCCCTCTATTTCATGCGTCCCCAGGCGGCTCCCGTTGAGGTTTTGAACGACATCAACGGCGACCTGGTGTCCTTGTACCGTGTTGTCCAAAATCACCTTGAAGAGTTTGTCCGCCAGTTCAAATGGGCGCTCAGTTCGCGCCAGGTCTTTGAATGGCAGAAGATGACCCGTCCGGAAACACTCACTGATATCCAGCGTGCCGCCCGATTCTTCTACCTGCAGCACCACGCTTTTGCAGGAAAGATTTCTGGTCAGACGTTTGGCACTGCGACTACTGCTCCGGCAATCAATCTGCTCCGGATCGAAGAAAACCTGTCTGCAGCGTGGCAACGGTTGTCCGGCACCTACGTTGAAAACCTGCCCTGGCTGGAATGTGCTGAACGCTATGACCGTCCCCACACCTTCCATTACATGGATCCGCCTTACTGGCAAACCACCGGCTATGGCGTCGACTTCCCCTTTGAAAACTACGAGCGAATGGCCGACTTCATGCGGCGTTGCAAAGGCAAGGTGATGGTCAGCATCAACGATCATCCGGACATTCGGCGGGTGTTCGATGGATTCCATTTTGAAACCCTGGACATTCGCTATACGACTACTAACCAGCGGCAAGGCGCGGCGGGGCTATCTGGTGAGCTGGTGATCATGAACTGGGAACCATCGGCTCTAGGCGGCCTATTCTGAGGGTGGCGGCAGGATCATGAAATCCTGCCTACCTCCTTTACGTCAGTAGAATTTGCAGCAGCTTGACGACTTCTATCAAAAGCATGACTAGCAGCTCTTTGAGCATGGCGCGACACCCATGGTTCTGGTTGCCTGAGTCTTGGTCCCGGCAGCGTCTTATGCTAACGTCTCCTTGCTGAGTTAAGACGAAAAGCTAAACGCCGAAGGCTTAAACGTCCTCAGGATTTACGTTTATGCGCTTTCGCAAATAAGGTGGGAGGGCTCGAACCCTTCCACCTTTTCATTAAAGCTGACTGCGTTCTTACAAAATCATTCGCGCACAGCGCACCCGTTAAGGTCGTTGGGTTGTAGTTGCGGCGAAGATTTAAGTCACCTTAATAAACTCCTATTCCGCCGTCAATATTTTTTCCAACTAGCTTTTTTGGATTGCACAATCCAATTTCTTTGCGGTCGCGTTGCATCCCTCCCATATGGCTACATTAATTCGTGTTCCCTAATAAATGGTGAGTACGATCCAAATTACTTGGCCGAATCAAGGCCGCAGGGTACGGCTCCTTGGCATGCCCAGTATTCCGTTAATTCGTTATTTCGTTATTCCTTCAAGAGGATAAAGCATCAAGGGGATAAAGCGTCAAAGGGATAAAGGGAAAAGTGGATTGAGTTTTCGCAGGCTTATGATGGTATAAACTTTCAAATTTATAAATTATGACTCTATAACTACATAAGTAAGTGCTAAATAGAGAGCAAGCCGCAACGTGAGGGCCGTCTCCAAATGGAAGCGGTTCAGCACATACTCAGGCAAAGTGCGTTAGACGCTAGCAATTGAATCGTTAATAGGCTTGAATGGATTTGGTCATCTACCCACTCAACAGCACAAATTTTAGCGGCTAAAATCTTACTGATGCTTGTGAGGTGTTATTAGATCCGGTCCCTGATTTCGAACATTCCCTACTGCGCGGCCAACCGGGTACCACTCGAAATCCTCGACGGGGCGGCAGCATTCCATCGCAATCAACGCAGCGCGTTCGGGCGTCAAGTCCGGCTCAAGCCATTCATTCGCATGGTCCGGTGTGAGCACAAGCGGCCGTCGGTCGTGGATGTCGACCATGCCCTGATCGCTGGCGGCTGTGATAATCACAAAACCATCTTCCGCGCTTGGCTCCATACTTGGCGTCACCTGAGCCAGCCCGCCATAAAACATTGGAGCCTGGCTTTTCAGCCGGATGAAGTAGGGCTGCTTCTTCTTCGGGTCGTCAGGATCCTTGACCCATTCAAACCACCCATTGGCTGGCACAAGTACACGGCCATTCGGCCAGAGCTGTTTGAAGAACTTCCCCGTCGTCACCGTCTCGACTCTTGCATTGATCGGGTCAGGCCTTTTCCCCTTCGCCCAGAACGGCGACCATCCCCAGCGGACCTTGTCCACGCTTAGACCTTCTTCTACACCTCGAATAATCTCCACGCGAGTGCTCGGCGCGACGTTGTAGCGCTCAAGGGGCCATTCGTCGTAGCCGTTGATCACGATCTGCTTTGATCCCAGCTCTTTCAGGTAATGGGCCATGGGTTCGTAGATCGAGTAGCGTCCGCACATGGTGTCACCCGTCGAAATGTTCTCTATATGAGATTGACCGCGCGCGGACGAAATCGTTAACTGTATATTCATACAGTTACTCACCCGAAGGCTAGCGTCATGAATGTCATAATCCTCGGCCCGCTGATGGAGGGCGGCATCAAGCTCCCCCTGTATTCATTCAAAATCCCGGCCGGGTTCCCGTCCCCGGCCGCGGATCATATTGAAAAACATCTCTCGCTGGACGAGACGTGCAACGTCCGTGCGCCGCACGTGTACTTGGCGCGGATTGAGGGTGACAGCATGCAGGGCGCGGGGATGTTCTGTGGCGATTTGATTGTGGTGGACCGCTCAAAAACTGCCAGGCACGGCCACATTGTCGTCGCGGCAGTGAACGGTGAGCCGGTGTGCAAGCGGCTGCACAAGTCGGGTAACGACATTATTTTAATGTCCGAAAACAAGAGATATCCGCCGCGTTACATACTGGAAGGCGACGAGCTGGCCATCTGGGGTGTTGTCACAAACAGCGTGCGCGATCATGACCTCCTCCCAGCATAAGCCGGTTTTTGCGCTTATCGACTGCAACAGCTTTTACGCAAGCTGCGAGCGGGTGTTCAGGCCGGACTTGGCGAAGACCCCTATTGTCGTGCTGAGCAACAATGATGGTTGCGTCATTGCACGCAGCTACGATGCCAAGCCGTTCGTGAAGATGGGCGCGCCTTATTTTCAGATAAAAGACGTATTACGCCAGCACGGCGTTAAGGCATTCAGTAGCAACTACGCGCTGTATGGCGACATGAGTGAAAGGGTCATGACGGTTATTGAATCGATGGTGCCTGCCGTCGAGGTCTACAGCATTGACGAAGCATTTGCTGATCTCACAGGCATGCCAGGCGACCTGACGGCTTTTGGTCGAACGATCCGCGCCGCGGTGCATCAATCAACCGGCATTCCGGTCGGCGTAGGTATAGGCCCCACCAAAACCCTTGCTAAGCTGGCCAACCACACAGCCAAACGGTTGCAGTCCAATACGGGTGGGGTAGTGGATATCTGCGACCCGTTCAAGCGCGACTGGGTGCTGCGCAACACGGCCGTCTCAGCAGTGTGGGGTGTCGGTCGCAAGATGAAGGCTCACCTGGAAGCAATGAACATCCTGACCGCGATGGACTTGGCCAGGGCCGATCCGACAATGCTCGGAAAGAAATTCAGCGTGGTGATCGAGAAGACCGCTCGCGAACTATCCGGAATCAGCTGCCTGGAGCTGGGCGAGGAAGAGCCACCCAAGCAGGAAATCTGCTCAAGCCGGATGTTCGGCAAGCGCCTGACAACCATCGAGCCTATAAAAGAGGCAGTGGCCACCTACGTTCACCGCGCAGCCGAGAAGCTCCGGGCGCAGAACTCGCTGTGCAAGAAGATCAGAGTCAGCATTCGCACTGGAATGTTTAACCCCGATGAAGCGAAGTATGCCAACGGCGCATTGGTTGAGCTGCCTTATCCTACGAACGACGTCCGCCTGATGACGAAGGCTGCCACAGAGGCAGTCAATCGTTTATTCCGGCCTGGATTCAAATACAGCAAAGCCGAAGTTTTGCTTATGGATCTGCGACAGCCCAGCGAATTCACCGGTGATCTCTTTGCACCGTACCAGACAATAAATGCAGAAAAGGTAATGGACGTTCTAGACGAAATAAACCTGAAGTGGGGGCGCGGGACGCTACGCACGGCAAACGTACCCTTTGATCCAGACTGGGGAATGCGGCGGGAAATGATGAGTCAGAGCTTTACGACCAGACTTGATCAGCTCTGGGTAGTTAAGTGCAATTGACACGCACATTTTTTGGCTGTGTCGTATCAGCAGAGGCTTGCCTGAAACAGGGCCAAAGCGACTGCTCACCAAGAACATACGTTAGGCATTACAGAACGCAGTGATTCATGCGAAACACCGGCCTGCATAAGTGCTTGGGATTTGAAGGCGCCTGCTGCTGGAGGAGGGCTGACGAAGTCTGCAGCCTGGAACAGCAAATACAAATGCTGGTGATATTGCTTTCATCTTGTCGGGGTGATATAGGCATGTGACGGCTTGATAATGGGAATAATTGTAAAGCTTGAATGTGAGCTAAAGGGTGCACCCGGATTATCTTAGGTAGGTAGCGTAATGGATTATGATTTTTCGAGGTTATCAACGCGGTCCTTTGAACAGTTGGTTCAGGCAATATCGCTAGCTAGTTTAGGAAGCGGGGTTAATATTTTTGGAGATGGTCCTGATGGAGCAAGGGAGGCGACGTTTGAGGGCGCTGTAGCATTTCCGAACGCTACTAATCACTGGAATGGATATGGGGTCATTCAGGCAAAGTTTCGTCAAAAACCCGGCATCAAGGATGCAGATTGGGCGCTGGCAGAGCTAAGTGCTGATCTGGAAAAGTTTTTAGATGAAAATCGAAATCTGCGAAAGCCAGAGTACTATATTTTTGCTACTAACGTTATCTTAACTCCAGTTTCGAGTGTTGGAGGGAAGGATAAAGTAAACGCATTACTAGAGAGCTATAAAAAAAAGATTGGTATTAAAGACTTTAGAGTTTGGGATCGAGATCAAATATGTTCGTACCTAGACTTGTATGAAGGTATTAGGAAGTCATATTCTGCTTGGATTACATCCGGCGATGTGCTTTCTGCAGTGCTCGATAACATGCGCCCTGTACGTGCAGATTTTAAAAGCCTAATGCTTAACTTTGTGCGCAAAGAATTGACGTCTCAGCAATACGTTAATTTAGGCCAGGCCGGCAGCAGTGCGGATGATAAAATTCCGCTTGCATGCGTATTTGTTGATGTTCCGATTAAAGGTGGAAGAGTTCCAAGGAAGGAAGGGATTGTGGCGAGTAAGAAGGATGTCGCGGCCGCGGCATCTAGTGAAATGAACGAGTTAACTAGCTACAGTGCAGTAAAAAATCTACTCCACATCTCAGGGCTCCGTCTCGATACGGCATCTGTTCCACCCAATGTCCACGGCCGTGGTGATTACATACACCAAATCCCGGGTCGAGTAGTGTTTATCGGAGGGCCGGGACAAGGGAAAAGTACGCTCACGCAATTTTTTTGCCAGATGCATCGCGCCGCATTGCTCTCACAGTACAACTTAGAGCCGATGACCCCTGAAGTCAGAAACGCTTTCGGTCTGATTATTGAGCAGTGTAAAGTTGAGGGTTTGTCGTCACCCTCTGTCCCAAGGTTTCCCATTAGGATTGAGCTGAATAGGTTTGCGTCGGATTTGGCGAAAGGGGCGGCGTCCTCTTTGTTTAATTATATATTGGAGATGATTAAACGTCGTTGTGATAGAGAACTTGTAGCGGATGACTTGAGGGGGTGGTTAGGGGCATATCCTTGGCTGGTAGCTCTTGATGGTTTAGATGAAGTGCCTGCATCATCTAATCGATCAGAGGTTTTACAGAAAATTAATGATTTTTTAATCGACTCGCAGGAGTGCAACTCTGATCTGATGGTTGTAGCGACAAGCCGGCCTCAGGGGTATAATGATGACTTTGCAGAAAAATATTACTGCCATCTAGTGTTATCTCCTTTAACACCAGAAAATGCATTGCATTATGCTGATCGTTTGATCTCGCGCAGATGGGGAGATGATCACGATAAGATATCAACATTTAATCGTAGAATGAGCAGGGCTAGTGAGGAGGAATCAACTGCTAGGTTAATGAGAAGTCCGCTGCAAGTTACGATTATGACTTTGCTTGTAGAAAGTCTAGGTGAACCGCCTAAAGAGCGTTGGCGGTTGTTTAATGAGTATTATCAAGTGATCAATCGCCGCGAAAAAGAGCGAGATATTCCAGCTGCGAAGTTACTGAGTACTTATCAAGCTGATATTGATGTCATACACCAAGAAGTGGGAAGAGTACTTCAACAAAAATCGGAGTATGGCGGGAGTACCGATGCGTTGCTAAGTACGGAGGAATTTTCATCTATTATTGATTTCAGACTTCAGTCAGAAGAACATCCAGATCAAGAGCGAAACAGGCTTCGGCTCGAGATCTTGAATGCAGCACTTGAGCGGCTGGTTTTTTTAGTTGCGCCGCAAGAAGGCCGTGTTGGATTTGAAATTCGATCACTGCAGGAGTTTATGGCTGCACAATCTTTAATGAATGGTCCAGATAGAGATGTGGTAGCAAGACTGCAAGCTGTTGCACACGCATCTCATTGGCGGAATGTATTCTTGTTTGCCGCAGGAAGATGCTTCTATGATAAGCAGCACCTGAGAAGTTATATCCTTAGCATATGCATGGAATTGAATGAGGATGTACAGGGTGGAGCAGGGAGTAAGCTTTCAAGTTTATTGCTAGTAGGAAGTCAGTTGGCGCTAGATATACTCGAAGATGGCGCTATATCTAACCAGCCAGGGCAGCGACGGTATTTTCTCAGACTGGCTATGAGGGTTTTAGAACTTCCTCCTCACGAATGTCAAGAACGATTGGCGGCACTCTACGATCCTGTATTGAAAAATGTATATGAAGAGTCACTTTTGCACTTGCTTCAGGACTCTTCTCAGTTGAGGTATTATGGCGCTTGGCATGTAATTTTGGTGCTTGTAGCGCAGAAGATTGAGTGGGCTTGTGCAGCCGCAGATAAATTCTGGCCAATGAACCCAGAGAGTGCGTTAGGCATCTTAAGGTCCATAAAGAGCACAGCAGGAAGCGAGTTCTTAATGCAAAAGGCCGGTTTTTTATTCATTAGTACCGTTCCTTCCAAGGTGCTGCCGGGTGATCTGCAAGTTTTGAGTGAAATTGCCAGAAATGCAGGAATTCCAATACCTGCCTGGGCGAATTTTTTGTTTAAAGCTAATGGGTCAAGATCTGATAGATTGGAAGTTAATGTCCATGGGGTATCTCAAAGCTTTAGGTTTTTGATTGATAACGGCGCCGTTGAACTCACATCATTACCCGATTCTAAAAGCGCACACCCCTTATGGCTTTGGGTGTTTGATGCATGCGGTGTAATGCTGGATTGCTCAGAGTTACAATTGGCAAGATTGTTTTCTGATCTTAAAAAGATTTCTCCTGCGTTTGAGGTTTCTCAATTAGGAAGTTGGCTATGGATAGTGCCGTGGCCCGTTGCTATGTGTCTAAAAAATTTGGATGATATTAGAACTCTAGATTTTTACTGTGCCAAAGCTGCAAGTGGTGAGCTTGGGAATTTGGATGTTTGGAAACAGGCCAAAATGAGGTGGAATGATTTTGGAATATCCGATAAAGATTTCAATTATATGCCCAATGAGGGGCTCCCTTATGACGCTAGAATAAATTCCATTGGCTTTCCTTACGCTGCAGCAGGCGCCTCCATACTTCATTCTCGAGACGTTGTGAGCACAGAAATATTCAATTTGATGCAGTGTGTCAATAGGTTGGATGCGAAGCGAGAGCTCGCAAACAAATATCTATTTGCTTTAAGCTGCCAAGGTGTGGCCCCTTTAGTGTCGGGCAGTCTTGAACTTGATAGTTTAAGTCAGATTGTGGAGTGGTCAAACACAAAATGGCTTCACATGTCGTTTCTAAAGGTGTTACCGCTAGAATATATTAAAGGCCCAGAGATGATTCGTGTATTAGATAGTATGTCGGGAAGGGCTTATGAGATAATTGAGGGCCTTGATGAGGAAGTATATGAGGCGGTAGAGAGCTTTGTTTTTAGTAATAGCGATAGTTTTGAAGGCCTGAAATTGCTTGCAGCCTGCTGCTTAAGAGGTTTTAGACCAACGTCTACGTCAGACTGGATAACTCCAGACAGGTATAATAGTTCGTTGAGTAAAGCCTACGCTTCCATCGTCCTGATTGCAGGGAGAAGGCTAGCGAAATCTAACGCGCTCACAACAGCTCAAAGTATAGCGGAGGTAATCAATTCTCCGTTCTTTACTGCTGAGTTAAACGTGATAGGAGAGTTGGTAGCAATTTTACCGGTTGAAGAGTCCTCCCGTGAAGCTAAGGAAGTTTTCCTTTCACATTTGCAGGAAAGTTTTAAAGTGGAAAATTTAGAATTTAAATGTGTTGTTTTTGATTCGATGCAGGAGCTGCAGCGTAGTCATCTTAGTTCTCCTTTTTGTTAAAGTTTAACTATAGTTTATTGAATTGAGTATTTGCGTGTTTGTACAGCCAGGGTTTAGACAGTGTGATATAGCTCTTTTCTAAGCAGGTTGGGCAAGCGCAATGCTCAAGCATGGATTTACGCTTGGACCTGCGTCAGTCCTTTAATTTATTTGTGCCCTGAGTCGGAGTGAAACTGGCAGGTCCGAATGGCTGAAATTCGTTCTCTGCGTTTTGGGCTGGGCTGAAGGTACGTATCGAGCTCCAGAGCGACTGATTACAAGGAAGATGCTTTTAACTTTTAAATCAACAGGCTAGAGATTTTTTTGTTACGTGCCGGCATCGTCATGCCCAAGCGTAGCGTAGGGGGCGTCGATGTTATTACGTGGTCCCAAGAGGCACCGCCGGAGTGAGTCAGGCGCCACGGTAGTCACGGTTAGCCTCCGGCGGCGGGATTTATAAGTCTAGTATTGCGTCTAGCTTGTTAAAGTAGAGTCTCAGCTGAGTGAACTCGTCCTTAGTCAAATTCTTCGCATGTGCGTCAGGGCGACCAAATTGATTGATCTCCTCAAGCATCATTATGAATTTCGTCTTATCAGTCTCAAGACTTTTTTCAAAAGATCCCCACTCCCTTTTGATTAAATTTATTAACTCCAGAAAGAAGAGCGGGGATTTATCGCGGTCAAGTAACTGGTTAATTTGAATTCCTGTTAAGGAGCCTCTCCTGTTTTCTGGAACTGCTGCTACAACAGTTGAAGCAGCTTTGTTGGCGCCTAATGATATCTTTAAAACATTGCGAGCTAAAGTCCTTAGGGATTTCTCTAATGAGTTTCTGCGGGAAGACACCTCTTGTACCATATCCTCATTGGATAAGTTTACCACTTCATTTCGATGCTTCTTCTTGAGGAGGTCAGCGATGGCCTCCAGATTGAATGCGTAACCATTATCGCCTTTTTGTATTAGGCCGTAACCAATCAAGTGGCGAGTTAAACTTGTATTGTCAAAAGCGAAGCTTTCAAAGCTATCTCTATCATCTTGCGCTAGGAAGCGAAGCATCTCGTACTCATCAGGGTACCATTCACTCAGTACTTGTAGCATCATGTCCAGGTATTCTTTTGAGTGTAGCTGAAATTCCTCTTTTGCTTTGTTGTAAATAACCTTGTTTATTGTTATGGGACGGTTCATGCCCGCCACTTTATGAATGCTACTGCACATTTGTCGAATTAAGAATGGATGTCCTCCGAAGTCATCCGTAAGTTTTGCAGCTATTAGGTCGTCAAATCTAAGGCCCATATATTCTCCAAGCCGGGCTACCATCTGTTTAACTTGTTCTACGGAAAATGATGGTACATATTGGCTTGGAATTGACGCGTATATCGGGTTGTCATGACCAACAACGGAGGCCGCCTCTACACAACTCGGGTTAGTACCCACCAGCATGTAGGAAAACACTTGTGGGTTTTTTTGGTAAAAACCTCGTAATGTCTGCCAAAAGTATATGAAATCTGTACCGCTCCTCCAATGTTCGGAAGACGCAGTGCCGGGTGAGATTCGCTCAATTTCATCGAAAATAAAAAGCATGCTGCAAGGCTTTTTTGATTCAAAGACTTTTATCATGTCATTTTCAAAGCTATCTGCAGCGTCCTTTTCACTGTAGCGATCTTGGGTAGTTATCTTGATTTTCGTTGATTTGGCTTTGGCATATAGATTTACCAGTTTTTCTAAAAGCTCGTTCCATCTGCAAAGATGAATTGAAGGGCTTTCACAGTCCAGCATTAAGGCCTGCTCGCCAATGGAAGTGAGTTTGCGCTCAATAGCATATACGATAGAGGTTTTGCCGCTCTTGCGTAACCCGAATAAACTTGTGTGCTCGCCAGATTGATATCGGCTTATTAATTCGGTGATTAAGTTTGATCGTCCGAAAAAGTATGTGTCTTTCTTAAGTGGAGAAAGAAATGCAAATAGATCTCTGGAATAAAAGTGTTTTCTGAACTTATTTTCTAGTACCTCGATACAATTTGAGTTAATTAGTTCTTGATAGGTTGCCGGGATTACTATGGAGTGTTCGGGATCAGCTTTAAGAAGGCGCTCAACTTTCTCTTCTACGACGCTAGCGCGACTGATCAGTATCCCGCAAACTGTTTCCGTTCTCATCTTTGGTAGAAGCTGTAAAACTTTATCAAATATATCAAAGCAACGAGGCTCAAAAAACTCATAGCTACTGAAAACGCAGATGATCTCTCGCTCAATATTGAACATTTCTGATGTTCGCTGGCTTGGCTTCATTAAGAAGTAAGAGTAGCGAGATTGCGCAACTTTGATCTCTTGGCCTGAATTGGTCAGATACCAGTCCTTCGAAAGATTCTCTAAAATTTTGCGCTCATCATGTGAGTAATTAGACATCAAGAATTGCTTGTGAATCCCTGGATTTGTTATAGATTTGTCCAGCATGAAATTATCCTTTTTCTATGCCCAGGCAATCGACCTGTACGATTGAGGGATTCTACTCAATAGTTACGTGTATTTGCTATGGGCGGGCGTCTGCCAATCGTCGATGTCAGCGTTTCGGCCTCATGCCGCATAGACTTGGTCCTGAAGCCCCATTGGGGACCTTTCATAACGGGACATTCGTTAAATCGACCCCCACAGCAAAGCCCACCCCGGTGGGCTTTTTTGTGCCCGCTGGACACCAGAACCCCCGATTCTGGACTACCATTTTCGCTGCTCGTGGTCAGAGCGTGACCAGGTTCAAGGAGGACACCGTGTCGCTACCCATCACCGCCCGGCAACTGAATGCCCTGCGCGCACTGAAACGCACCGATCCCGATCTTGGGGAGCTGGCCACTGCAGTCGCGCTGGCGTTCGACGCCTCGACCATCGACAATCCTGAACTGGCCCGGTTGATTCTGGAGAAGACCTGCCGCCGCATCGCCGCCGGTGAGCCAGGCAGTCACGAAGCCATGATCCTGCACCTGGAGCGCTTTGGTCAGTTGAACTGCCTGTCGCCTGCGCAGGTCACTGATTTTACCGACCGGATCAGGAAGCTCGCTTAATCATGCCTCAAGGGATTCACGAAGATGCGCTGCGCGCCATGCTTGAAGGCGGCGCGGTGCGCGATGTGCTGGTGAGTCGCAAAGACGACAAGTGGACGTTGGCAATCCGTTTGGGCGGCGCAGGCAGTCGCTGGTTACCGGTGCGTTCGCGTCGAGAAGCATTGCGTACCTGGGCCAGCCTGACGGCGGTGGGGCGCTTTGCCGAGTCGGCGGGGATTCGCGCTTTCCAGGTGGAAGTGTGAGGCGCTGAACGGTCATCCAACGGCCAAGGCGTGGCCTACGCTTTAGCATGGGTGATGTGAGGATGTGCCCAATTCCCTGGATGGAGGTGTGGTATGACTGAAGATACGGTGTTTGCTCGCTGCGTGACGCTCGATGGCAGTGAGCTGCTTCATGAACGGCAGATCGGCTGGGCCGGGCGCTGGAGTTTGATGGGGGATTTCGTGTTGTGTACCCAGTGTCTGGCCGCGCAGTCTATTGGCCTGGCGCAAGAACCCTTTGAACATGCGCCCGACTGTGTGGCCAGCCAGTACGGACGACATCCCTGGCATGAACTGGCTGACCTGCTCAGTGAGATCCCGTCGTTATCAGGGCAACCCCTGCACTGACTGTTGTTGGCTGGTTCGCCCGTCGAGTTCGAGTAATTCGGCGGGCTAGGTCTGCGAGGCGTTCACTATCTGCAGGCTGAGGTCTTAGACATCCATCAGCGCTTCCAGTCGCTTCGATGGAACTTTATCTATGCTGTATTAGCTCGCAACTACACTCGCCCGCTGTCTGGCGAACATTGGTAATTATGAATTGGGGGACCGGAAGCTTTGGGCAGATTTTTTAAAGGGGGTAAAGAGCACTCAGTCAAGCTGGCGGTAAGCAGTGCACTAGAAGATTTGGGCCAAAAGCTGGGCCAATGATTCGGGTTTTTGCAGGGGCAGTCAGGGGTTAAGCGTCTCCCTGCCACCGGTTTTACTGGGCCGAATCCCTGCGTGACACTGGATTGATGGTATAAAAATATGTCGCGGAGGCTGGGCTCCTTGGACCGCTTCGGCATTTGAAACAGGCACAGAGGCGGGGTTAGTGGTACAAAAGTGGTACGGAGAATGACGGCCTTTAGTGTAGGGCCCGTACATCAAGGTCTGAGCTAAGGATCTGTCCAGTCCATCATGGGTGCAACGCTGAAGCGGCGGGAGGGTTCAGGGGATGTAGTGCGAATATTGTTGAGAGCTTCGGGCGACATGGTGTTCAACGTATCTGTACCAATTCTGGGCAGTGTCAGTCAGCGCTGATCACGGCGATGAAGGGTGGAGTTTACCAGAGTAGGAGAGGCAGAACCGGCGGCGTCACAAATGAAGCAACTCGCCATTGATGATGAGTTTCAGCTGGATACGGCTGCCATGCTAAGTCGTTAGTGCTTCAAGAGGGCGCTTTCATGTTTCAGTACGACTCCGCCTTGTTGTAATGCTGTCTGGAGGGGGGCCGTATTGCGCGGCAGCCTATTTACGGCGCTTGCCGCAGTCACTGAAGCGCTCTGTATCCCGCGACTACAAGCAATCTGTATCTGTCAGCCATTCCTTCAGGCTGATACGGTTTGCATCCCTCTTGTCTGGAACCGGCCATGATTGAACTCACTGCTTTCCCGTTCGGCACAACCGACTGGTCGACAATCGAACCCGTAGAACATGCCGGTGAAACCGGTACTGCTTATTGGCGCACCTGTGAGTTTGGTTCGGTGCGCGTTCGTATGGTGGAATACAGCCCCGGATATCTGGCTGATCACTGGTGTTGGAGAGGCCATATCTTGCTGTGCCTGGAGGGTGAGTTGCATACCGAACTGGAAGATGGTCGGCAATTCATCCTCACTGCCGGTATGAGCTACCAGGTGAGTAATGACGCCGAGGGGCATCGGTCATTTACCACTACCGGTGCCAAGTTGTTTGTGGTGGACTGAAGCGCTTTAAACATCATCTCCACGTCTTGTCGCAGGGTCCAGTGATGCCGCTTGGTTTTCATAAAATGCATGCCAATGGCGATGACTTCGTCATCGTAGACACGCGAAACGCCGCCAACCTGTTCACCAGTAACATCGCCCGTCGATTGGGCGACCGGAATCGAGGGCTCGGTTTCAATCAGCTCGCGGTGCTGCTTGATTGTGATGATGCCGCGGCGCGCTTGATATTCTGGAATGCGGACGGCTCTCCCCTGGATGCGTGCGGGAGCGCCACTCGGGGTGTTGCGGATCTTTTGATGCGCGAAGCGGGCGTCACGTCTGTAACGTTAAGGACCAATCGCGGCTTGTTGGCGTGCGAGCGAACGTCGACCGGCGATATCGCGGTGGACATGGGCAAACCGCTGTTTGGTTGGGCAGATATTCCGCTGGCCTTGGAGTTGGACTCAGCTGTTCTGCCAGTGGCTGGTCGTCCGACGGCCTGCAGCATGGGCAATCCGCACTGCACTTATTTTGTCGATGATCTGGCCGATGTTGATATTGCGAAAATCGGTCCGGCCCTTGAAACCAATGACTTGTTTCCGCTCAAGACGAACGTGCATTTCGTCCAGATTATGAGCCGCAAGCATATCCGGTTGCGTATCTGGGAGCGGGGCGGTGGTATTCCCCTCGGCTCGGGCTCCTGCGCGTGTGGCGCGGCCGTTAACGGAATACGTCGTGGCCTGCTGGACAATACAGTCGAGGTTGAATGCGATGGCGGGACCGTGACAGTTCGATGGGATGGAATGGGGCCAGTATTTTTGATCGGCTCGGTGGAGAGCGTTGCATCGGGATTAATCGCCGACCGCTTGTTGGATTTGTAGTCTGAGACATGTTCACTTGTAGAAGCTGCCGAAGGCTGCGATGGCGGTAAATGCTTCGCAGCCTTCGGCAGCTCCTGCAATAAATGCATTCAACTCATAGACTGTGTTTTTACTTGTCAGGAAACGGCAACGACAGCAGCCAGGTGCTGAACGCGTTCAACGACGGCAGGTGCTGATAGCGGGTCGCATAGACAAGATAGTAACTGCGGCCGCTGTCCATGGCGTCAAACAGCGCAACCAGTTCGCCGCTCTTGAGCTCATCCTGCACGAGAATCTCAGGCACCAGCCCGATCCCGATGCCCGCCGATACCGCCTGAATCAGATGCGCGGTGAGTTCGAAGCTCGGGCCGGATCTCATGTTTCGGTGGTCGACATCATGGCTGTCAAACCAGTCAGACCACGCGTTGGGTCTGGACACTACGTTGAGCAGTGCATGCTCGGCAACGTTCGCAGGCGTCATTAGCCGAAACCCGGGTAGTGCAGCCGGGCTGGCGACCACCACAAGTTTTTCGCTGAGCAGCTTATGCGAAATATAGCCGGGCCATTCCCCCGAACCTACACAGATGATTGCGTCCATGTCGTGAGTCGTGGGCTGGGTTTCCGCCTGAACAATCCTGGAGTGGATGTGCACCAGTATTCCAGGGTGTTTGGCATAGAACTCATGCATGCGCGGCAGCAGCCACTTTGAGCCCAACGTAGGCAGCACCGCCAGATTCAAAGGACCGCCGTCATTCTTGTATGAAATGGTTTGCAGGGTCGCGCTACGAATGCGGCCTAGCGCAGCAGCCAATTCATGCTGATACAGCGCGCCTGCGGCGGTCAGTTCGATCTTGCGCCCGTCTCGCCTGAACAGCTCGACTTCAAGTTGGGCCTCCAGCGTCTGCACCTGTCGACTGACCGCGCTCTGGGTCAGCGTCAGCTCTTCTGCGGCTTTGGTGAAACTGCCATGTCGAGCTGCAGCTTCGAAAGCAATCAGCAGCGACATTGATGGGGTCAGTCTTCTGGGGTTCATTCATAAAGCTCATGCAAAATCAGCAGGAATTACGCTTGTGACAAAAGCTGAGAGGCGTAAAAATTAACAAAAAATAGAATCTGATGCTCTGTGCCGTCAAGCCGAGCATACGCAACGTGAATGCATAGATTAGCTTCTTAGCCTGCAGGAATTCCATATGATCGCCCGTTTGTCCCCGGCAGTTGCCCAAAGCACGACGTATGAAGCCTTTCTTGATGCCCTTGGAGCGGCGGGCTTTCGAGGGGAGATTGCGCGTGATTATGGCGGCCGGACTGTGTTGGCAACGGATAACTCCATTTATCAGCGGCTGCCCCAGGCCGCGGTGTTTCCGCTGGATGAGCAGGACGTTGCGATTGTTTCGCGGCTGGTCGCTGAACCTGAGCACAGTTCGGTAGTGCTCACGCCTCGTGGCGGCGGTACAGGCACCAACGGCCAGTCGCTGACGGATGGTGTGGTCGTCGACCTGTCACGGCACTTGAACAATATCCTTGAGATCAATGTCGAGGAGCGCTGGGTCAAAGTGCAGAGCGGCGTGGTCAAGGATCAGCTGAACGCCGCGCTCAAGCCTCACGGGCTGTTTTTTGCGCCGGAGCTTTCAACCTCGAATCGAGCCACCATTGGCGGCATGATCAACACCGATGCGAGCGGGCAGGGCAGTTGCACCTATGGCAAGACCCGCGACCATGTGCTTGAGCTTTCTACGGTCATGCTGGGTGGCCATCGCCTCGACAGCCTGTCGGTTGATGCCGAACAACTGCAGGCGTTCGCTAACCGGACTGACCGCATCGGCGAGGTTTATCGCTGTGCACTGGATATTGTCGACACCCAGGCCGAACTGATTGAAAGCACGTTCCCGAAACTGAACCGCTGCCTGACCGGATACGACCTGGCGCACCTGCGCGAGGCCGACGGTCGCTTCAATCTGAACAGTGTGCTTTGCGGTTCCGAAGGCTCGCTCGGGTTTATCGTTGAAGCCAAACTCAACGTCCTGCCGATCCCCAAATATTCGATTCTGGTGAATGTGCGCTACGCCGGCTTCATGGATGCCTTGCGTGACGCAAAAGCGTTGATGGAAATGAAGCCGCTTTCCATTGAAACCGTCGACTCGAAAGTACTGATGCTGGCGATGAAAGACATCGTCTGGCACGGCGTCGCCGAGTACTTCCCGGAAAATCCCGACACGCCGACCCTTGGCATCAACATCATCGAGTTCAGCGGTGATGACGAAGAGGTCGTCCAGCAGAAAGTCCACGATTTCGTTTTGCACTTGCAGCTCGACCTGTCGGTGGTGCGCCTTGGCCACACCCTTGCGATAGGCGCTGATGCGCTCAAACGTATCTATGCCATGCGCAAACGAGCGGTGGGCTTGCTCGGTAACGTCAAGGGCGAGGCAAGACCGCAGCCTTTTGTCGAAGACACTGCGGTCCCGCCTGAAAACCTCGCTGATTTCATTCAGGAGTTCCGGGCGCTGCTGGACAGCCACAACCTGCAATACGGAATGTTCGGTCACGTCGATGCGGGCGTGCTGCATGTTCGGCCGATTCTGGACATGAAAGATCCGGTTCAGGCCGCGTTGATCCGGCCGATTTCCGATGCGGTCGCGGCGCTGACGCAAAAGCATGGCGGCCTGTTGTGGGGCGAGCATGGCAAGGGCTTACGCTCGCAATATGTGCCTGACTACTTCGGTGCGCTTTACCCAGCATTGCAAGCGCTGAAAGCGGCGTTCGACCCGCACAACCAGCTCAATCCGGGCAAAATCGCTACACCGGGTACCGTGCCAACCGCGAAATTGACGTTGGTTGACGAAGTCCGGTTGCGTGGCGAGCTGGACCGCACGATCGATGAGCGTGTCTGGCAGAGCTATGACGCCGCGCTTCACTGCAACGGCAATGGCGCGTGCTACAACTTCGATCCCGATGACGCCATGTGTCCTTCCTGGAAGGCCACGCGCAATCGTATTCACTCGCCCAAAGGCCGTGCCTCGCTGCTCCGGGAATGGCTTCGGTTACAGGGCGCGCAGGGTGTTGATGTATTGGCGGCGGCCTCGGGCGCGACGCAGAACATCGCCCGGCGAGCCGTTAACACCGTCAGGCAAAAGCTCGGGCAGGACGATTTTTCCCATGAGGTTTACGACGCGATGGCGGGTTGCCTGGCGTGTAAATCCTGTGCCGGGCAATGCCCCGTGAAGGTGAACGTGCCCGAGTTCCGCTCGCGTTTTCTTGAGCTTTATCACACCCGCTATCTGCGGCCGCTCAAGGACTATCTGATCGGCTCTCTGGAATACACCGTTCCTTACATCGCCAGAATGCCGCGACTTTATAATTTCGTCATGAGTGCTCGCCCTGTTCGGTGGGGGCTTGAGCGCATCGCAGGGATGGTCGACAGCCCGTTGCTGAGTCTGATGGACTTCACCGCAGTGTGCCGACGCTGGAACGTCGAAGTCGCCACCCCGCAGCGCCTCTCCGTGCTTTCGGATGCGCAGCGGGCGAAAAGTGTGATTCTCGTCCAGGATGCGTTTACCCGGTTCTTCGAAACCCCGTTACTGGCGGATTGGGTAGAGCTGATCTCAAGGCTTGGCTACAAGGTTTATCTCGCACCTTACGCGCCCAATGGCAAGCCGCTGCAAGTGCAGGGTTTTCTCAAAGCGTTTGAAAAGGCTGCCAGCTTTAATGGCCAGTCGCTGTTCAATCTTCAGCAGTATGACGTGCCGTTGGTGGGGCTGGACCCCGCCATGACTCTGGTTTACCGCCAGGAGTACGCTAAAACGCTGGATGTCGATAAGGCTCCGTTGGTGCTGCTGGCGCAGGAGTGGCTGATTAATGCGCTGCCGCAAAGCGAGGCGTTGAAGGAGGCGGAGCCTTATCATTTCCTGCCGCACTGCACCGAGAAAACCAACGAACCCGGTAGCATCGGCCTGTGGCAGAAGATTTTTGAGCGCGCGGGCCTGAAGCTGCAGATCCAGGCCAGCGGCTGTTGCGGAATGTCGGGGACTTACGGTCACGAAACACGAAACGCTGCCACGTCGAACATCATCTACGGGCAATCGTGGAAGCTGTTGATCCAGAAATTCAACCAGTCCGGACGTGTTGTGGCTGACGGTTATTCGTGCCGCAGTCAGGTCAAACGTCAGGAGGGCACAACGGTGCTCCATCCGCTGCAGGTTTTGCTGGCTCGCTTGAGTACATAGCAGGCTGAAGCGGGCAGTTCTGCGAGTTCAGTTGAATTTGTGGGAAGTTCTATGGTTGTCCGCGAGTTGACGTGGGACCGGCTTTAGTCGGGAAAGCGAGGTCTCTGACGACACATTTTCAGTGACTGTCCTCACCTTTTCCCGGCTGAAGCCGGTCCCACGACATTGCGCCATCGCGCAGACCCAGTGGGAGCCGAGCTTGCTCGCGATAAGATCAACTCGGGGTATCTGTTACATACCTGACCGATTACTGCGCATACAGCGGGTAATCCACATAACCTTCGGCATCGCCGCCATACACGGTGGCTGGATTGATCGGATTCCACGGCCAGTCATTGGCGATCCGGGCTGGCAGGTCTGGATTGGCAATGAATGGGCGGCCGTACGCAACAAGGTCCGCCAAGCCTGAATCCAGCAGCGCTGAGCCGCTTTGTGCCGTGTATTTTCCGGCATACATGATGGCTCCGCTGAAGGTGCTTCTCACGTCACGACGAAATGCTTCCGGCATGGCTGGCGCGTTATCCCAATCGGCTTCGGCGATGGAGAGATAAGCGATACCGGCGTTCTCCAGAATCCTGATGGCTTCGATGTACGTGGTGTGCGGATCTTCCTCGACCAACCCCAGATAAGTGCGGTCTTCATCCGTCGTCGTGAACAGAGGTGCAAAACGTACGCCGACCTTCTCTTTGCCAATGCATTCGGCGACACCCGCAACGATCTCACGCAGGAAACGCAGGCGATTATCAAGCGAGCCGCCGTACTGATCTTCGCGATGATTGCTGTGAGCAGAAATGAATTGGTTGACCAGATAGCCATTGGCGCAATGCAGTTCGATGCCATCGAAGCCGGCCTCCATCGCATTGCGTGCCGCCTGAATGTAGAGCTGAACAAGCTCCTGAACTTCATCAGTGGTCAGTGCCCTCGGTACAGAAGGTTTGACCAGTTCACCTGCGCCCGGCGCAGTTTCGATAAACACTTTCACCTGGTCCGCAGCAATGGCCGAGGCCGATACGGGGGCTTCGCCATTCGGTTGCAGCGCGGTGTGAGACACCCGGCCGACATGCCACAGCTGGGCGAAGATCACGCCGCCTTCTGCATGCACCGCCTCCGTCACCTTGCGCCAGCCAGCGATTTGCCCGGGTGTATAGATACCCGGCGTCCAGGCATAACCCTGACCGCGCGGTTCGATTTGCGTGCCTTCGGTGACCAGAAATCCCGCACCTGCGCGCTGGCTGTAGTACTGCGCCATGAGCTCGTTGGCGACGTTGCCAGGCTGAGTGCTGCGCTGCCGGGTGAGGGGTGGCAGGACAATACGGTTTTTGAGGGTGTGATGTCCCAGTTGGGTCGGGGTGAAGAAATTGCTGTTTTTGACTGAATTGCTCATTGATCTGCCTTGTTCGACGTTGAACGGTCTCAGTGTTTATTAGACCAGTCGACTATTTCTAATCTAAAAATAATGGACGCTTTGCCGTCAGGCGCAGCGTCCACGGGGAATCGTGTCGCAGGGAATGTAAAACTGGGGGATTAACCCAATTTTTTCAGCAGTGCTTCAGCGACGGCTGCCGAACTGGCCGGGTTCTGGCCAGTGACCAACTGACCATCTTCAACAACATAAACCTGCCAATCGCCTAGCTTGGAATACTGCCCACCCAAACGCTGGAACTCGTCTTCAATCAGGAACGGCACCACGTCGGTAAGGCCAACCGCTTCCTCTTCCGAATTGGTGAAGCCAGTAACCTTACGGCCGCTTACCAGTGGCTTGCCATCGGCGCCTTTGACGTTAATCAGCACACCAGGTGCGTGGCAGACAAAGCCGTGAGGCTTGTTGCTGCGATCAAAGGCTTCGATCAGTGCAATCGAGTTCTTGTCTACAGCCAGATCCCACAGCGGGCCATGGCCACCTGGGTAAAAGACTGCGTCGAAGTCTTCAGCGCGGACATCTGACAGCAGGCCAGTGTTGGCGAGTACGCGTTGAGCCTCAGCGTCTTTGCGGAAGCGATCGGTCTCAGCGGTTTGCGCATCAGGCTCGTCGCTTTTCGGATCGAGCGGTGGCTGACCACCGGCTGGCGAGACGACGGTGATGTCCGCACCGGCATCCTTGAACGCGAAATAGGGAGCAGCAAATTCTTCGAGCCAGAAGCCGGTTTTCTTGCCGGTGTTACCCAGTTGATCGTGCGAAGTCAGAACCATCAGAATTTTCATACGGTACTCCTTGAAGGTGAAGGACTGGCAATGAAGCGAAGCGACGCGGGAGCTGAAATATCAGCGCGTCAGGTCACCGATGGACAAAGCTTAGACTCGGAATAGACCAGTCGTCTAGAGTTTTTTTCAGATCACTTCCACAAGGTTGGTCACGTATCTCTCTTGATCGTTCAAAAAATAGACGACTGGTCTAATTTTTGGTATTTTGCGCTTCATGAAACCGACCTATGACGACACTCGCCAGCATTTGCTCGATACCGGCCACCGCATGATGGCGGGGAAGGGCTTCACCAGCGTGGGGCTCAGCGAGCTCCTGCAAGTTGCTGGCGTGCCCAAAGGCTCGTTCTACCACTACTTCAAATCCAAGGAGCAGTACGGGCAAGCCTTGCTGGAAGATTACTTCGCTGGCTATCTCGCTGACATGGACAGACGCCTTGCCTTGCCAGGGTTGACGCCTCGCGAACGGCTCATGGATTACTGGCTTGGATGGCAGCAGCGTTGTGTCGAGCCGTTCAGCGGCAATGAGTGCCTGGTGGTCAAGTTGAGTGCTGAAGTGGCGGACTTGTCCGAGTCGATGCGTATTACCTTGCGTGACGGTGCCGAGCAAATTGTGGCGCGGCTGACGGCGTGTATCCGCCAGGGGCAATCCGAAGGGTGCCTGCCCGGCCACGATGCGCGACAGCTGGCAGAAACGCTTTATCAAATGTGGTTGGGTGCCAGCCTGCTCAACAAGCTGCAACGCGATGGTCAGCCTTTGCAGACGTCGATGACGACAACGAAGCAATTGTTGGGCGTTTCAGACAGCGTTTGATTTTGGCTGCGATAGTTTTTCTGGTTGCACCCCGATCCTGTAGGCGCTCACCGAGGTTTCGAG
>NZ_JACONW010000010.1 GCF_014357575.1 Pseudomonas folii
GCAGGTGCAGTATGATTTCTAGAAATTACTGGATTTTCCGAAGCCCCGATTATTGCGAAACAGCCGGCTAAACCACCCCCCGCTCCTCCAGCATACGCACAAACATGGTGAGGCTGCGGGACACGGTGCCTTTGCGCCACACGAGCCAGGTGCGCAAAAAACGGAACGCTTCTGCCATCGGCCAGACGCTGACAGTGGTACAGCCCGGCATGCTCTGCAACATGCTGCGCGGCATGAGCGCCAGACCAGCACCAGCACTCACACAGGCGAGCATGCCGTGATACGACTCCATCTCGAAGATCTTGCCGGGCACTGCGGCGTCGTCGGCGAACCACTGTTCGAAGTGATGCCGATAGGAGCAATTGGAACGGAAGGCGTAAATATTCTCGCCGCTGACATCCAGCGCTCGACTGATCGGCGCGTGGCTGAGCGGCGCAATCAGCACCATTTCCTCCTCGAACGCAGGCACGCCTTCAAGTGCGGGGTGTAAAACCGGACCATCGACAAACGCCGCCACCAGCCGACCGGCCAGTACGGCATCGATCATGGTGCCGGACGGCCCGGTGGAAAGATCCAGTTCGACTTTCGAGTACTGCTGGTTGTAGGCCGCCAGCAGTTCGGGAATCCGCACCGCCGCTGTGCTCTCAAGTGAACCAAGGGCAAATGATCCCTGAGGCTCTTCACCGGCAACAGTGGCGCGGGCCTCCCCTACCAGATCAAGAATGCGCCGGGCGTAATCGAGAAAACTCCAGCCTGCTGGCGAAAGACGCAGACGGCTTTTTTCGCGGATAAACAGGTCCACGCCCAGATCCTGTTCCAGCTGTTTGATCCGGGTGGTCAGGTTTGAAGGCACGCGATGAATGTGCTGCGCCGCAGCGCTGATGCTGCCCTGCTCGGCAACGGCCTTGAACATTTCCAGCTGAACCAGATCCACACTATTCTCCTTTCGTGAAAGATACGCTCAGTATTATTCAGTTTTCATAAAAATCACAACACCGTAACCTGAACTCATTCCCCACCCAGCAGGACGGTGCAATGACTACTATCTCCAGCGTTTCCCATGCCATTTCGATCAACCCCGCCAACGGCGAACAGATCGGCCATTATTCTTTTGAATCTGATTCCGCTCTGGACGCCACTTTGTCCCGAGCGTCCAATGGTTTTGCTGTCTGGCGTAAAACGCCGGTCACGCAGCGCGCACGGCTCATGATCGCCCTGGCCAAAGTCTTGCGGGACAGCGCCGCCAACATGGCGAACATGATCACTCAGGAAATGGGCAAGCCAATTACCCAGGCCCGAGGCGAAATTGAAAAATGTGCGCAACTGTGTGAGTGGTACGCCGAACATGGCCCGGCGATGCTCAGTGCTGAACCGACGCTGGTTGAAGGTGGCAAAGCGCAAATCGAATACCGCCCGCTCGGCCCGATCCTGGCGGTGATGCCATGGAATTTCCCGATCTGGCAAGTGCTGCGTGGCGCTGTTCCGGTATTGCTCGCCGGTAATACCTACGTGCTGAAACACGCACCCAATGTGATGGGCAGTGCTTATCTGATGCAGGACGCCTTCAAGCGCGCGGGTTTTACGGACGGTGTTTTTGAAGTCATCAACGTGACACCTGAAGGCGTTTCCAAAGCGATCGCCGACCCGCGCATCGCAGCGGTGACGCTGACCGGTAGCGTGCGTGCTGGCATGGCCATCGGTGCCCAGGCCGGTGCAGCTTTGAAGAAATGCGTGCTGGAGCTGGGCGGCTCCGACCCGTTCATCGTGCTCAATGATGCGGACCTGGATGATGCGGTAAAAGCCGCCGTCATCGGGCGTTTCCAGAACAGCGGGCAAGTCTGCGCAGCGGCCAAGCGCCTGATTGTCGAGCAAGGTGTGGTCGAGGAATTCACCCGTAAATTCGTCGAAGCAACACGTCAGCTGTCGGTCGGCGATCCATTGCTGGCGGACACTTACGTCGGCCCGATGGCGCGGTTCGACCTGCGTGATGAGCTGGACGGCCAGGTCCAGGCCACTCTGAAAGAAGGCGCAACGTTGTTGCTTGGCGGCAAAAAAGCCCAAGGCGCGGGCAATTTCTATGAGCCGACAGTTTTTGCCGATGTCACCGACCAGATGACTTCGTTCAAGGAGGAGTTATTCGGCCCGGTTGCCTCGATCATTACCGCCCGGGATGCCGAACACGCCCTGGCATTGGCCAATGACAGCGAGTTCGGTCTCACCGCGACTGTCTATACCCGCAACGTTGATCAGGCGCGCAAAATGGCTGATGAACTGGAAACCGGTGGTGTATTCATCAACGGCTACAGCGGCAGCGACCCGAGGGTGAGCTTTGGTGGCGTGAAGAAAAGTGGTTTTGGCCGTGAGCTGTCGCACTTCGGTCTCAGGGAATTCTGCAATGCGCAGACTGTGTGGCTGGATCGTCGTTAAGCGACAGGTGACAATTCTGCCTTCCCTGCCCTCATCAGGGTGTCCTGTGGGCAGGGCTTTTACACAGGATTCACTGACGTGGGACCGGCTTTAGCCGGGAAGAGGCCGGGACATCCGCTGAATATGTGGCATCTGACAGGCAGCTTTCCCGGCTAAAGCCGGTCCCACATCATCAGTGTGTCCTGTGGGAGTAACCGGGGCGGCGCTCCACCTTGCTCGCGACAGCGTTTAATCAAACTATAGAGGGCAAGAACCAGCGCTCTGGTTTGCAGTTCTCTGATAAAAAGCCCGTTGCGCGAATATACGCAATGAAAATCGTTTCAGCTCATGCATAACCCCCTGCCAGACGGCGATCATGCAGTTTGTGCATGGGCCATTCTCAAACGTCATAACCCTATATTTTCGTGCGTGGTAGTCTCGCGCCACTACGAATAGAAGATGCCTAGAATCAGGAAACCTCATGCCCAGAATTTCCCACTTGGCGCTGCGCCAGAATTTTCGCGCGCTGCTTGCTTCACAAACCTGCTTCGAAACCGCATCTGTCTTCGATCCGATGTCTGCACGCATCGCCGGAGACCTGGGTTTCGAGGTTGGCATCCTGGGAGGTTCAGTGGCATCGCTGCAGGTATTGGCAGCGCCGGATTTCGCGCTGATTACCCTGACTGAGTTCGCTGAACAGGCCACCCGGATCGGCCGCGTTGCACAGCTGCCGTTCATCGCAGACGCCGACCACGGTTACGGTAATGCCCTGAACGTGATGCGTACCGTTGAAGAGCTTGAACGCGCTGGCGTTGCGGCACTGACGATTGAAGACACGCTGCTGCCTGCCCAGTTCGGCCGCAAATCCACCGACCTGATTACCATCGAAGAAGGCATTGGCAAGGTCAAAGCCGCTCTGGAAGCACG
The DNA here is from genome assembly GCF_014357575.1 of Pseudomonas folii. GTDB lineage: Bacteria > Pseudomonadota > Gammaproteobacteria > Pseudomonadales > Pseudomonadaceae > Aquipseudomonas > Aquipseudomonas folii. The sequence goes on from NZ_JACONW010000010.1 coordinate 3,334, forward strand.
CATTGACCCCGAGCTGTCGATCATTGCCCGGACCAATGCCGGCGTCTTGCCGGTCAAGGACATCATCGAACGCACCAAGGCCTATGAAAAGGCTGGCGCCGACGGCATCTGTATCGTTGGCATCAGTGACTTCGAACACCTTGAACAGATCTCGGAACACCTCACCGTGCCGCTGATGCTGGTGACCTACGGCAATCCAAAGCTCAATGACTCGCAGCGTCTGGCAAGCCTGGGCGTGCGCATTATCGTCAAAGGCCATGCCGCCTACTTCGCAGCGATCAAGGCGACTTACGACTCCCTGCGCGCCCAACGTCAGGTCACACACAGCACGTCGAATCTGAGCGCTACCGAGTTGACTCACACTTACACCCTGCCTGAGAACTATGTGGCCTGGGCCAAAGAGTTCATGGATGTGAAAGAGTAATCGCGACGCGAGGCTTAGGCTGACATTCACAAGGGAAAATGACGCTGCCTTTCTTGTAGGCAGCGTTCAGATGAACGGCAGGTTCCTGCGTTTCTGAATCGAGCATCAGCTCTGACGTGATCACCCTGGCCCCGCAGTAATCAAAGATGCCGTGATCTATCTGCGTCTTCATGGCTGACGCATAGCCGTGACGCTCATAGGTTCCAGCATCTGCACCGCCGACTCCTACCAGATGCACCTCGAGGTCCGTGAGTTTCTTGATCAGGGTCGCCTCAGCGCTGAAGTCGAACGCCCAGCCGTTGGAGAAGACCCGATCTATCCATCCCTTGAGCAACGCGGGCATGGACCACCAGTAAACCGGATACACGATGATCAACGCGTCTGCGCGATCAATGCGTGCCTGCTCGGCTGCCACGTCTGCCGGGAACGGCCCTTCTTTTCGATGAACTGCGATATCAGCAGCGGTAAAGCGTGGATCGAACCCCGCAGCGGCCAGGTCGACCAGCTCGACCGTGTTGGCCTCGCTTGCATCGCTGATGCCTTCTGCGATGCGCCTGGCAATGCCATGAGTGAGGGAGCTGGAATCGTGATGGCTGACGACGATGAGTGCGTGCATGGTAAAGCTCCGACGCGGAATGATTGCTGATGGATGTTCACAGCTATATACTTTTCGTACATTAAAGTTAAGTTACCTTTGGTATATAAGCGTGTCAAGCCAGCCAAAAGACGCAAAGCCGCGCCAACGCATGTCCCGGGAAGGTCGCCTCAGTCAACTGCTGGAAGTGGCATGGCAAATCGTTCGCGAGGAAGGCACGGAAAGCCTGACACTGGGGCATCTGGCGCAAATCGCAGGGGTTACCAAACCTGTCGTATATGATCACTTCCCCACTCGCCCGCTGCTGTTGGCCAAACTCTATGCAGATTTTGATGTTCGACAAACCGCTCGCCTGGACGAAGCATTGCGCAACAGCGATTCGACCGTGCAGGCACGAGCGAGGGTCATTGCCGACTCCTACGTCGATTGTGTGCTGCTGCAAGGCCGGGAAATTCCTGGCGTGATCGCAGCGCTGAGCAGCTCTCCTGAACTGGAGAAAATCAAACGTGATTACGAGCTGATCTTCATGGGCAAATGTCGAGCAGCACTGGGAAGTCACAGCAAACCGAGTCAGATTTCGAACGCCCAGTTACGCGCCATGCTCGGCGCGGCGGATGCACTTTCCAATGCCGCCGCAGTGGATGAAATTTCCGCAGACGAGGCGAAGTCCGAGCTTTATGAAATTATTCTGGCCATGACTGAAAGAGCTCATTACGTGAGAACCCAATGATCAACGTCACAGAAGTTTCCATCGCGGATCTGCGCGCTGCGCTTGAGTCAGGCCAGACCACGGCCGTCGAGCTGGTTGAGGCGTATCTTGCCCGGATTGACGCTTACGACGGTCCGGATACACCTACCGCGCTGAATGCCGTGGTGGTTCGCAACCCTCAAGCCATTGCCGAGGCCCGGGCGTCTGACGCTCGTCGCGCGAATGGCCAAACGCTTGGCCCGCTGGACGGCATCCCCTACACCGCCAAGGACAGCTATCTGGTCAAAGGCCTCACCGCCGCGTCAGGAAGTCCTGCATTTGTCGACCTGGTCGCTCAGCATGACGCCTTTACCATCGGCCGACTTCGCGCCGCCGGGGCGATCTGTCTGGGCAAGACCAATATGCCACCGATGGCTAACGGCGGCATGCAGCGTGGGGTCTATGGTCGCGCCGAGAGCCCTTACAACGCTGAGTACCTGACCGCTCCGTTTGCTTCCGGCTCATCGAATGGCGCTGGCACCGCAACCGCCGCCAGCTTTGCCGCGTTCGGCATGGCTGAGGAAACCTGGTCCAGCGGCCGAGGTCCTGCCTCCAACAACGGCCTGTGTGCCTACACCCCATCGCGAGGAGTCATATCGGTGCGTGGCAACTGGCCGCTGACGCCGACCATGGATGTTGTGGTGCCCTACGCCAGAACCATGGCTGACCTGCTTGAAGTGCTCGATGTGATCGTCGCAGAAGATCCCGACACCCGAGGCGATCTCTGGCGGTTGCAGCCGTGGGTAGAGCTTCCGAGTGTGGCTTCGGTGCGCCCTGCTTCCTATGGCGAACTTGCAGTGAGTTCACAGACGCTCGCGGGCAAGCGCTTCGGTGTGCCGCGTATGTACATCAATGCCGATCCGCTGGCAGGTACGGCGGAGAAACCTGGCATTGGCGGTCCAACCGGCCAGCGCATCATCACTCGCCCGTCCGTCATTGAGCTGTGGCAAGAGGCGCGCAAGGCGCTCGAAGCCGCTGGAGCTGAAGTGATCGAAGTGGATTTCCCGCTGGTATCGAACTGCGAGGGTGATCGTCCAGGTGCGCCGACGGTGTTTACCCGCGGGCTGGTCTCAAAGGAGTTCCTGCATCACGAACTGTGGGATTTGTCGGCCTGGGCCTTTGATGAATTCCTGAGGGCCAATGGCGACCCGGCGCTGAATCGTCTGGCCGATGTCGACGGGGCGAAAATCTTCCCCCACGACCCAGGCACCCTGCCCAACCGTGAAGACGATCTGGCTGCCGGTATGGATGAGTATGTGCGCATGGCCAAGCGCGGGATCACGCCCTGGAATGAGATCCCTTCCCTGCCGGATGGCCTTCGCGGGCTGGAGCAGACGCGTCGCATCGACCTGGAAGACTGGATGGAAGGTCTGGGCCTTGATGCCGTGCTCTTCCCGACCGTTGCCGATGTGGGCCCGGCCAATGCCGATGTCGACCTGCAATCAGCCGATATCGCCTGGAGCAATGGCGTGTGGGTGGCCAACGGTAATCTCGCCATACGCCACTTGGGCGTGCCGACCGTCACTGTGCCAATGGGCGTGATGGCAGACATTGGCATGCCGGTGGGGCTGACGTTCGCAGGACGTGCGTATGACGACTCGAACCTGCTGCGCTTTGCTTCGGCATTTGAGTCGATCGGCAGCAAGCGGATGATTCCGCCAAGAACGCCGACACTGAAGTGACGCTATTTAGAGCTCAGCTCGCGAGACGGGCTGAGCTCTTTTCCATATTGGCTGCGCAATGTTTGAGCAAGGCTTTGATTGAGCCACGAACATTACGCTTGCCCAGTTCTTTGGCTTTAAACCAGCGACAGTCATCAATCTCGTTGGACGCTCGCGGCTTCTGATGCTCTGCGCGCTGAGCCTCAAAGAGGAAATGAACGGCCTTGTCGTCCTGGTATTCCGAAACGTAGGCAAGCTGATCGAAGGTCAATCCGGTCTCTTCTGCCATTTCACGCATGGCAGCCTGCAGCGGTGTCTCGCCCTGCTCGACACGGCCACCTGGCAGGTTCCATTTAGCGTTGCGCTTGCGAACGAAAAGGATCTCGCCATGATGACGGCAGATCACGGTGGCACGTCTTTTCAGGCTTTTATGCCCGGAGGTTGCAGCTTCCGTTGCGCCCATGTGCGTTCCTTCAAACGTTTATCCAAAGCCAATCCGGCAAATGCTCTTCGACGACAGTGCGCCATGCTTGTGTCGATATGATGACCACAGGGCTCGACGGGAAGTTCAGCTTCAGGGCGGGATGCGATGCTCTGAGCTAACCCTCATAATTGTAAGAGCGCACGAGCAATGCGAGGCCGCGATGACGGTGCGTCAGGCAGAACGCTATCGCGGCCTCGCGGTGCTCGTGCGCTCCTACAGGCCCCTTGTGTGCTGAGCGGCATTCATCTCACTGTCACTACGCCGTGCAACGCTGGACGCTATCGGTCCACCATCGCCCCATTGCTTGAGGTATGCCCATGAGACTCGCCTCCTACAACGTCGAAAACCTGTTCAATCGCGCCAAGGCGATGAACCTTGATGGCTGGGCGGAAGGCAGGCCAACACTGGAGCGCTTCGCGAAACTGAATGCGCTGCTGGGACAGGAAACCTATTCCGTCGCCGACAAGACAGCCATGGTCAAATTACTGGTTGAGCTAGGTCTCAGCCGCTCCGACCGTGGCCCATTCGTGATGCTTCGGCAAAACCGCGGCAATCTGGTCAAACGCCCTCGCAACGGAGACATGACAATCGTTGCCAATGGCCGTGCGGACTGGACCGGATCGCTTGAACTGATTCAGGCCCCGGTTGACGAAGAAGCCATGCGAAATACCGCCAGGGTGATGATTGACCTCCAGGCAGACGTACTGGCGGTGGTAGAAGCAGAAAGCAGGCCGGCCCTCCGTGACTTCAATGCCGAAATCATCGGCGGGCTTGGCGGCGATGTGTACAGCCATGTCATGTTGATCGACGGTAACGACGAGCGTGGCATTGATGTCGGCGTCACGACCCGGGCAGGATTCCCCATCGGTCTTATGCGCAGCCACGTTGACGACAGCGTTGACGGAGGCCAGCTGATTTTCTCCAGGGATTGCCCTGAGTTCTACCTGTCCATGCCTTCCGGCGCGCAACTTGTGCTGCTCGTCAATCACCTGAAAAGTAAAGGCTACGGCAGCCTCGCCGACTCGGCGAAAAGACGGCTTGCTCAGGCCAGCAGAGTGAAGGAAATCTACAACTCGCTCATCGAGCAAGGCGAACAGTATGTTGCAGTGGTGGGCGACTTCAACGACACCCCCGACAGCGAAGCCTTGAAACCGCTGCTTGAGGATACGACCCTGAAGGATGCATTTACCCACGAGCATTTCAACGACGGCGGCTATCCGGGAACGTACGGCTCGTGCAACGCTTCCAACAAAATCGATTACCTGCTGCTGTCCCCGGAACTGTTCAAAAAAGTGAGTGCTGGCGGGGTTTTCCGCAAGGGCATGTGGCCAGGATCCAGACCTGTGCGCTGGGAAACGTACCCCGAGCTGACCCGCAAAGAGAACGCCAGCTCTGATCATGCGGCGGTCTGGGTTGATCTGGATATCTAGCCATGAAGAAACCCGGAGCAGCGCAACGGATACTCGAGGAATCAATTCTCAAGCTTCAAACGTTCCGACATCTTGACCAACGTGGCCAGCGAATCCGCGCTCATTTTGCGCATCAGCGCACCGCGCCGAACCTTTACGGTTATTTCGCTCAAGCCCAGTCGTGCGGCCACCTGCTTGTTGAGCAGCCCTTGAACCACTAATTCCATGACCTCTCGCTCGCCGTCGGTCAGGCTGGCGTAGCACTGCTTCAACTGATCAATCCGGGCCGCCGCTTCACGGGTTTGCCTGTCCTGACTCAAGCCCTGACTGATGGCGTCGAGTAGATCCTGCTCGCGGAAAGGCTTGGTCAGAAACTCGATGGCGCCCGCCTTCATGGCTTTTACCGACATGGGAATATCACCATGGCCCGTGATGAAAATCACGGGCAGTGAAATGCACAGGCGCGCCATTTCCCGCTGGAAATCCAGCCCACTCATGCCCGGCATACGCACATCCAGCACCAGACAGCCGGGCACATCGGGCAATGTGGCGTCAATGAATTCGCGAGCGGAGCCGAACGTCATGCATGCCAGGCCAACCGACGCCATGAGGTCTTCCAGGGACTCACGCACCGATCGGTCGTCATCGACGATGTAAACCATGTCGGCAGCGATTTCACTAACAGTTTCAGGCATCGGATTCTCTGGCAATAGCGGGCAGCGTGAAGTGAAAGGTAGCGCCAAACGGCGAGTTGTTCGAGGCCCAGATCCGGCCATCATGGGCTTCGATAATGGAGCGGCTGATGGCCAACCCCATTCCCATGCCTTCCGGTCGGGTCGTGTAGAAGGCTTCGAACACCCGCTCGCAATCCCGTGGCGACAAACCGTTGCCTTGATCGGTAATCGAGAAGCGCAGTTGCTGGGGCGACTCAAGCACTACGTGGCAGTCCAGTGTTCGCCGCTCGGAGCTTACCTGGCGCATCGCATCGACCGCATTCATGGCCAGATTGAGGATAACTTGCTGAATCTGCACCTCATCAGCCAGCAGCGGAGGCAAGCCTTCTTCAATCTGCACGTGCAGCGCGATCTCTTGCTCAGCCAACTCACCGGCGATCAACCGGAGCGCCCCCTTGACCGCATCTTCGACGTTCAACCATTGCTTGCTCGGCGCCTGATGCCTCGCAAGGCTGCGCAGCCGGGCGATGATTTCACTGGCGCGATGTGTGTCTTCGATGATGCGCTCCACTGCCTGTCGGGCTTTGGGCAGGTTGGGAGGATCAGCCGCGATCCAGCGCAGGCAGGCGCTGCCGCTGGTCGCGGTGGCAGCCAGGGGCTGGTTCAATTCATGGGCAATCGAGGCGGCAAGCTCACCCAGCACATTGACCCGGGCGACATGCTCAAGGTGCGCACGGGTCTGATGCACTGCGCTGACGGCTGCGGACAGGCGCAACGCCAGCCATGTCGTGCAGCCAATGGCCGCGAGGCTGATCAGCACATTGACCAGCCCCGACTCCATATCGCCAAAACGCGTGAACCGGTAACTCAGAATCGTCAGCACCATACAGACGAGGGATATCCCCGCCACCGCCCGCGCGGGCAGGAACCTGGCGGCGATCAGCACCACGATGACCTGAAAGACCCCAACCGCAATTTCAAGATCGGTGACCGTGTCAATCGCGGCAATGCCCAATGCCAACGCAAACAACAGGACCAAACGAAGCGTTAATCGAGTCCGTTTCACTGGATCACCATCGCGCATCACCCCCAGCAGGATTGCAGACGCAGAGTGTATAGCGGCCGCCGTCGCCTGTTCACTGGAAACTTCAATCCACTCAGGAAGGGTTGTCCAGGCTGAACTGATCGGCCACGTCGTCATAGGCGAAAAGCTCGGCGTAGCGCCCCCACTGGGTCACGCAGTCCAGTGTGACGGCCGCATCGCTCTGCGACATGAAATCTTCCAGCTCGTCACGGAAGCGTCTGGCCGGTGCCGTGCGCCCAGGACGATCATCCAGCACCCGACGGATATGGCTGACCAGCGGCACATACCTGAGCAGGTGCTGGGCAAACAACTGTTTGCGCTCATCCACGTCCGACTGGGCATAACGTCGCCCGGCTGGCAGAAGCGTGATATCTCCCTCCCGCATTTCGGCAAATCGCATCAGTTGCAGCACTTCGGCCAACGAAAAAAGATCACCCGAGGTGGAGCGCAATGCCGTGGCCAGTTCGCGCAAATCGGCCTGCCCGTCATACGGGGGATTGTCTACTGCCTCGATCAGCCCTGCCAAAGCGTTGGTGGAAGTCAATGGCAAGACCATGCCGATGCCATTTCCTGCAAACAGACTTTCACGCGGCGAATGAACGGCGCTGCCGCCCGCCATGTGCACGTAAATGCTTTCCACCAGTGCCTGAAAAGCAGGGTCTGCGCGGTTTCGCGGCTGGGCGAGATCGACCTTGACCTCACACATGATCCGCCCCGGATTGGAGGAAAGAATCAGGATGCGATCACACATCAACACCGCTTCTTCGATGTTATGGGTGACCATCAGAATTGACTTGATCGGCATCCGGCCTTCGCTCCAGAGATCGAGCAAGTCAGTGCGCAGTGTTTCGGCGGTCAACACGTCCAAGGCGGAAAACGGCTCATCCATCAGCAGAATATCGGGGTTGACCACCAGTGCACGGGCCAGACCGACTCGCTGGCGCATGCCACCGGACAACTCTTTCGGATAGGCACTCTCAAACCCGTCGAGGCCGATCATATCGATGGCCGCCAAGGCCCGCCGACGCCGCTCGGGCGCTGCCACGCTCAATGCCTCAAGGCCGATTTCCACGTTCTGCAACACGGTCAGCCAAGGGAACAAGGCAAAGCTCTGGAACACCATCCGCACCGAGGTGGAAACGCCCGGCGTATTTGCCGGGAATGCTACGACACCGGTGGTGGGCGACACCAACCCGGCGATGGAGCGCAACAACGTGGACTTCCCCGACCCCGACCGCCCCAGCAGCCCGATGACCTCGCCGTCGTTGAGACGCATGGCGACATCATCCAGCACCACGCGTTTGGTGCCCCCAGCCGTGCCGTAAACATGACCGAGCCCCTGCACGTCCACCAGACAACGTTTTTCGATTACTTCCATTGGAATACCCTCAATCAATTCGAAGCCGACGTTCGGCAAAACGGTACAGCGGACGCCATAGCAGGCTGTTGAAACCGACCACAAATACGGACATCACGACGATGCCCAGCGCCACCCGCTGGAAATCACCCGCCGTCGTGGCCTGGGCAATGAACGACCCCAACCCCGACGCATACAGATGATCGCTGCCCCATGACACCGCCTCGGCGACGATGCTGGCGTTCCAGGAGCCACCCGCAGCCGTCAAAGCGCCGGTCACGTAATAAGGGAAAACACCCGGCAGCACGACTTTGCGCCACCATTGCCAGCCCCGCACGCGGAACACCCGTGACGCTTCGAGCAAGTCGGTCGGCAACGCGCTGGCACCGGCAATCACGTTAAAAAGGATGTACCACTGGGTACCCAGGATCATCAGCGGCGACAGCCATACATCAGGGTTCAGCTTCAAGGTGACAATCGTGACCACGGCGAACGGGAACAGAATGTTTGCCGGGAACGCTGCCAATAATTGCGCGATGGGTTGCAAACGTTCTGCCCAGCGCGGATTCAGGCCGATCCAGACACCAACGGGTACCCAGACAAGACTGGCCAGGACGATAAGCACCGCCACACGCGCCAGAGTGGCGAGCCCCAGACCAAACGCATTGACCACCTCCTCCACACCCAGCGTGCTGCCGATGAAGCACGCCAACTGATAGATGCCGGTCATGCACGCAATAACGATCAGGACTATCCACGCCAGATCGATGTAACGCTGCCACCGGCTATTGATCGTGAAGCCCATGCGCGCCATTTTCGGTATGCGCATCGCTGGCATCCACTCGCTCACACTGCGCAGCGACGCAAACAACAACGGGACAATTCGTGTGGACCTGAGCAGGTCATAAACCCGGGACCGCGGCCGTTTATGGGAAGCGGTCTGTTCAAATCGAAACTTGTCCGCCCACGCCACGATCGGCCGGAAAAACAACACGTCGTACAGAACGATTACCCCGACCATAGCCAGCACCGCCCAACTGATCGCGGCGATATCCTTCTGCTGAATCGCGAGCGCCAGCCATGAACCGATACCCGGCAAATTGACGGTGCTGTCCCCAACCGTGATGGACTCGGACGCCACGACAAAAAACCAGCCGCCTGACATAGACATCATCATGTTCCACACCAGCCCGGGCATCCCGAACGGCAGTTCGACCTTGATGAACCGCTGCCAAGGCGAGAACGAAAACTGCCGACTGACATCGTAAAGGTCGTTAGGCACTGTCCTCAGGGATTGGTAAAAACTGAAGGTCATGTTCCAGACCTGGCTGGTAAAAATGGCAAACACCGCAGCGCATTCCAGCCCCCACTGCCGCCCCGGAAAAATGCTCATGAAGAACACCACGGTAAACGTCAGGAAACCCAGCACCGGTACCGATTGAAGAATGTCCAGCGCCGGTAAAATTACCATCGCGGCCCTGCGACTTTTGGCGGCCAGTGTGGCGATGACAATGGAAAACACAAACGACACAAACAATGCGGCAAACATGCGCAAGGTGGTGCGCAACGTATAGGCGGGCAATTGCACCAGATCGAGTGACATCGGCGCAGAATCAAGAACGCTGAGCGGCTGATTCATTTGCCCGGCACTGTAAAAAACAAACAGCGCCAGCAAACCAATGGCGGCAATCAGCGCGCCCTCGGCGAGCAGGGATGCAGAGCGGGGTTGAGCCGTGTTGTTTACCGGGCTTCTCAGGGATAAAGGCAGGGAGAAACGCATAATATAGCCTCTGTCGGGCGTCTCAAACGTAGGCATCCACCTGTCAGGTGAAGCAAACGCATGAAGCACTTCGATCCAATAATCAGTTTTGCTTTACTTGGGTAAAGCATAAGGACTGACGCTGATCGGATCGACAGAAACTAAGGACGTCAAAATATACGTTGGTATATCAGGTACGTGTCTGGGTTATTGAATTATGTGTGCCGTTACTATCAATGAATGACGCAATTGCATGGCGGGTAACATTACTCACAAATGGGACTCAAAATCCAGGCTAAGGCTTGGTAAGAACATGGCCGAAATTGAAATTTCACAATGGCATCTGGCTGTTGCCTTAGAGCCATATCAGCGTTGACTGAATAGCATTTAAAAGAAAAAGCCCTGAGGGGTTCAGGGCTTTGGCCTTCACAGTCTTGGCGCAAGACTAGCGATTGCTTACTGGCTTTTCATTGCCAGCACGGCAGCCTGTTTCGCCTGTGTTGCATCCATGGTGCCGTTTTTTGAGGCTTTATCGAGCGCAGCAGACGCGGCCATCAGACCAGAATTGAGCGACGCCAAAGCTGTTTGCAAACCGGCCACTTTTGCCTGACGAGCCTCTGGGCTCATGCTTTTATTAGCCATTGCCGCTTGCAGCTCAGCCATCTTCTCGGCGATCTGCTGCTTCAATTCACGGATCCTGATCAGGGTTTGCTGGACCGAACCGGGCAAGCCACTTTCGGTGATGTCGCTGTTATCGTTTTTAGCCTTGGCTTTGTTCAGACCTGCCGCGGACAGCGAGACCTTTACGCCCACTGGCGCAGCTGCAGACTCTGCAGCATTCGGCTCACCCTGAGTGGCTTCAGTGTCTGCTTTTTTCGTGACGCCTTGCAGTAACGTCAGATCGTTGTTAACAGGCGATTGGGTACTAATAGTGGTCATGGCCATCCTTATCAGAAAAAGCTCTGGAAGGCGTATCGGCAGATGATTACGTATGTTTAGTGATCAGTGTGAGCTGCTGAATAAATACTTCGCGCTTAAGTTATTAGCGCCTCAAGCAGACGGGTCCAGAGCACTTTCAAGAATGTCCAGGAAGGCAGTCACTCGCAGTGGTGTGAAATGCCTTGAGGGGATCGCAGCCCAGACCGATAACGATTCCATGTCGGCGTCCAGAAGGTCAACACGTAAAAGTGAGCCCTCTTCCAACTGCTGACGTACATCCCAGTAGGTCAGCATGGCCAGCCCGAGACCTTGCAGGCATGCCGCTCGAATTGAATCGACGGAGCTTGCCGAAACACTCCCATGCACGCTAAGTAGTCGCACCTGACCATCAACGACGAAGGGCCACTGCGGCATCGCGTGCAATACAAGACATGAATGGCCGACAAGATCCTTCATCACTTTTGGCACACCGTAGCGAGTCAGGTAATCAGGTGATGCGCAGAGCAATCGCGGGTTGTCTGCAAGGCGCCTGGCGATTAATCCGGAATCCCGCATGGGGGCGATTCGGATCGCCAAATCCAGGCCTTGACCCACCACGTCCATCAGGCTGTCAGAAAAGGCCAGGTCGACTCGCGACGCAGGATTTCTGGCAAGAAACGCCGGAATCAGCGGCATTATCACAGCCTGACCGAACACTGATGGCGCAGTCATCCGCAGCGTGCCGCTGGCACCACTTGAAGTGGGTGCCAGCATCGCCCGTGCAGCCTCCTCTGCCTCCAGCATGGTCTGGGCGTAGGGAAGAAATGCTTCGCCCTCGGGTGTCAGTGCAACGGAGCGCGTGGTGCGATGCAGGAGTCGAACACCCAAATCATGCTCCAGTGCCGCCAGACGGCGAGAGACAGACATAGGACTCGTGCCCAGCTGCCTGGCAGCGCCGGATAAGCTTCCGCAAGACGCAATGGTTGCGAGGACAGCAATATCAGTTAGTTGCATGGTTATATCACTTATCGTTAAACAGGCTTATCAGCTCCAGACAGTACTCCCGCTGAAGGGTCATCGCTATCCTGTTGCTATCTATCAACAGCCGCTGGCAGTCGTCTACTTTCAGCTATCAGATTCAGGATAACTCGATGACCGATCACCACAACCATGCTTTCTCATCATTCGATATAAACGGCACATTCATCAGAAACCGCTTTGCGCTGGCGCCGATGACCCGCGTCAGTGCAAGTGAAGACGGCACTGTGACCAAAGAGATGGTGCAGTATTACGAACGCTTCGCCCGGGGCGGCTTCGGACTTTTGATGACTGAAGGTATCTATACAGACCAACGCTATTCTCAGGGCTACCGCTCGCAACCCGGCATGAGCGACGACATTCAGGCGCAGTCGTGGCAGGCGCTCATAACAGCGGCTCACACTCACTCAACACCGGTCTTTGCACAACTCATGCATGCAGGAGCCTTGTCGCAAGCCAACCGGTTCAAGCCCGAAAACATTGCTCCATCCGCCATCCAGCCCAGCGGCGAGGAAATGGCGTTTTACTATGGGAGCGGACCATACAAACAGCCACTGGCAATGACTGATGAGCATATCGCTGACGTAATTGCAGGCTTTACGCAGGCGGCACATAGGGCAATTTCAGTAGCAGGATTTGATGGCTTGGAGATCCACGGCGCGAATGGCTATCTTCTGGACCAGTTTCTGACCGATTACACCAACGTGCGCGGGGACAAGTGGGGCGGCGATCTTAAAAACCGCCTGAGGCTAACGGTTGAAATTCTTAAAGCCGTGAGGCTAAAAGTGGGAGACAACACCCCGGTCGGGGTGCGGATATCGCAAGGCAAGGTCAATAACTTCCTGCACAAATGGGAAGGCCGTGAGGCTGACGCTGAAACCATCTTCGGAACGATCGCCGACTCTGGCGTCGATTTTATCCATGTGACTGAGCATGATGCTTTGGCTCCCGCCTTCGATAATGGCGGACACAGCCTGAGCCGGCTGGCAAAGCGATTCGCACCCGGCATAGCCATTATCACTAATGGAGGTCTGCATGACCCCGCCAGAATTGCACAAGCCCTCGAAGAAGGCGGTGACATGATTGCTATCGGCAAAGCGGCGCTGGCCAATCCTGACCTGCCTGACAAACTTCAAAAAGGCATTGCGCTGGATGAGTTTGACGCCGCCATTCTGGGTCCAATTGCCAACATCAAAGAGGCAGAACTCGCCTGAAAAACATAACCTGCTGGATAAATGGTGGGCCTGTAGGACTGGGTTTAGCCGGGAGCAGGACAGTACATTCGCCGAGTATCCTTCTCCAGACATGATGCCCTCCCGGCTAAAGCCGGTTCTACGGGTAATATTTCCCGCGCGATCTCTTGTCAAACACAACGCAATCGCCGCAAGTGCCACGCCGTCATAAATCCATCATTTGACGCTCAAACGGTGTGATGTGTGACGGCACCCTCTACAGGCAACTCAACCGGCTTGCGATTGGTAATCCCGAAAGGAATATGAACCGAAGGTGCCACGGCACTCGCGGACTTCAGGTGCCCGGACTGATCGTCGAAGAAGATGTGTGGCTTCAGTACGGCAAGCACTTTGCCCTTCTCGATGCCGCCCAGGAAGAACGCGTCGTTGACCATCACGCCCCAGCTTTTCAGGGTGTTCAGCGCGCGCTCGTGTGAAGGTGCGCTTCGGGCAGTGACGATGGAAACCCTGATCCGGTTTTCATAGTCAGGGTTGAGCTTTTTGTGCTCCTCCTCAACGGACTGGATCTTCGCCATCCGGACCATGAATTCCTTCAGAGGACCTGGGTTGTGTGGCTCCATGGCGTTTTTCACTTCATGCGCATGGAATTCCACCAGACCGGACGATTGCATGACAGTCTCGGCCTCATCCCCCGCCAGCACCCCATCAAAGTCGAAAGCGATACGCAGGGTCTTGTCGTCTTCATCGTCATCAAACTGCGAATCCAGCACTTGGCCAGCCGGATGCCCGGCCTTGATCGCAGCCTCGACGTCAGCCTTGTTACCTGACAGAAACAGGGCGATGTTCAAAGCCGGAATGTATTCGTAAGGCGACCGCCCCTGCATGAAGATAGCGCGGGTCATGCCCAGCCCGTAATGCTCGATGGTCTTCATCACCCGCAATCCCGTGTCCGGGTCGTTCCGGGATAACAGCACCACCTCGACCAGTGGATCGGAGGGGTCTTCACACAAGTCATTCAGCGATAGCAAACGCTTGATGAAAGGAAAAGCGATCCCCTTGGGCAGCGGATTGTTCAGGTTCTTCTCCTGAAACTTCCGGTACTCCTCCTCACCCTGACTGCGAAACACAGCGTCCGAGTCCAGCAGATCAAATACCGCGCTGGAGGCGACGCCGATGACCAACCGATTGTCCAGCTCGTAAGGCATTAGGGTTCTCTTTGTCAGGCCGTGGGATACACGATGAAGTGCGTCAGGGATGAGTGATTTAAATAAACTTTCGCGTGCCTGCCTTTACGGCAAGCGGTCAGGCAGGTTATAGCTTTTACGCCATGCGCACCTCGTTTAACAATTCCGGGGACGGTCCAGAACCTTAAGCAACTTTTGGACTTGGCGCCACGACGACATCAGTGATCCCCTCAAAATCGAAACCTAACGCGGCGCCATCCGACAATGCTGATCTGGTTGAACGCACCTTTCCAGCCTCCACCAGGCTCTTGACGACCACTGGCTTGCAATGCGGTGTTTTTTCTCTACGAGCAGAAATCAACCTACCAGGTTTAATTGGGCAAGTAGGTTAACGACATTGCTCGCGGGTCAATACATAACTATTTATATGAGCGCATGGTTTTTGCAGTGCCCTATCTGCGTGGCAGCTGAATGATGATTCTTGTCGCTGCCTCGCTTAGATGTGTGCCACTAAACAGCTACAGCCGTGAAAAAATCCTCACACTTCCTCCCGCAACACCGCCAACCTGTTCAGTACATTAAGCACATAGCCCTTCTCGATAACCAGGCCATGATGCCCATCACTGAAACGCTCTCCTCTGAGGCACAGCGTCAGCATCGCCTGAATGTCTGCCAGGCTCGCCCGAGCGATGTAGCCTTCGTCCTTGAGCATGATTGCGGCACCGTGCTTCATGTAATCGATATCGGTCCAGCATTCTTTTTCCAGCACTCGGAAGAAGTCCTTGAAGACATCGAAGTACACGGGCCAACGATCCTCAAGCACATGGGTTTTTATTGCCACCCCGCCGGGATAGAGCGTGGGCAGCCAGGCCAGCAGTTCGTCCATGTCGGCGGCCTGAGGCACGGGCTCGCTGGGCGGACGCACTAATGGGGCGGCACTCTCCGAAGTGGCGCTGTGCAATTCAACTCTGTGGAGATGTGACGCTACGTATAGCTCAAACGCCTGGACCTGACCGGATCTATAGGGGTTTTTACCGTAGGAATGAACATCTTTGCTGTAGCGGAGAAAAGCTTCCGATTGTGGCCCCTCTGCAAACAGCGAAACGATCGCTGCACTTTGCAGCAGCCAGTAAATATCCTCCGAGCCCTCTCGCCCCTTCATGCTGGAGAGATCGAGAACACTCGAAAACAACTTCCCCGCCAATTGGCGACCTGCTTCACGAAACTCCCAACTCAAATCATGGGGTTCAGCTTGTTCAGCCTGGGCGACCCAGGCTTCGTAGCGACTGATCAGGGTGGTGTCATCCAGCCCTATCGGCGGGCATGCTGGCGGAGTGAGTGACAGTGGTTTTGGCTCCTCATAGACCGGCAGCCAACTCAGGTTTTGGGCAACACGCGACAGCGGCTCGCCTTCGTTGCGGGTCGGGGAATTCGAAGCAACCTTGGGCTTAACAGGGCTTTGCTGGGGCTCAACGGGGCTTTGTTTGTGGCCGAAGTACGCTTTCAAACGATCCAGAAGTTTCATCTATGAAATCCCACCTTAGTCCAGCTCCTGCACTTTAAGATTTTTGGCATCAGGTCAGTATGAGATACCTGCGATGTTCGGCCCGCTAGCAAATCCGATAATTGATGAGTTAGCAGCGGGGGTAATATTGAAATGATTGTCCGGCGTTTCATGACGTGGAGCGAAGGTAACAGGCACTGTTTTTTCATAACCAAGGCCATAACTTGCAGGCTTCATTGAACAGCGCCATAGCGAATGAAAAAAAAGTCAGGATCAGAATCACCATGGACATGCGGCGCCCCGTGTAACTACGACTCCACGGAACAACGTATAGGCGCTCTTCACTGGACAGGTTTTTCAGATAGCGATGACGGATAACAAAAAAAACCACACTGATGACCGGGTAGATGAATATCACAAGCTGGGCCATTTTTTTCCCACCAAGAAGCCCCAATAGCAAAGGCGTCACCAGATAGGCGCAACCTACCCAGAAATCCATCTTTTTCAGAACCCGGCGTGCGTTGTCGCCTGGGCACGGCCTTGCCTTTCGCGGCTTCCTCGGTTTCCTGGCCTTTTCCGTTATCATGTAATACTCCTTTGCCTCCCACTCAGCCTCTGCCCGCGATACGTTGTAGTACAGTATCCCCCGGTCACCTATCGGGAAACCAGAAAGGCCGGGGATGAATTTTCGTCATCGGCGTGATGACGAGTGCCACGCAACACCGCATAGCTGACCGACGACCCGGAGCTGGCTAATGCTTTGAGAGCCGCCTGCTACATCGGCATGCAAATCGCCCGGGGCCTGAAAATCCAGTTACCCAATGGAATGCCACCTGAAAAGGCTTCCCCGCAATTAACCACCTGCTCTGGAGACAGCCGTATGCCTGGTGATGACCTGCAACGCCTTTATAACAAAGCCTGGCTATACGCCTCTCACGCCCACCTTGGGCAGAAAATGACAGGCTCGGACCTGCCCTATACAACCCACGTGGCGATGGTTGCCAATGAACTGATTTTTGCCGCCCGGGAGTCCTCGGTCGGCGATCTGGCAATTGCCTTACCCGCTGCGTTGCTACATGACGTGCTGGAGGACACCCCCACTACGCAGGAAGCGCTGACAGACGCCTTTGGTCCAGAGGTGTCTTCGACTGTCGCGAGCTTGAGTAAAAACCTGATTGTGCCGTTCTCCGAAGAGCGCTACTTCCAGGGTATCGCCAGCCATTCTCGTGAAGCTGCTTCGATAAAACTGTGCGACAGAATTACCAATCTGCAGTCGGCACCCGCCACATGGGCCAAGGCAAAACGCGCTTCATACCTCGTCGAGTCCGAACAGATTCTGGCCGCGCTCGAGCAGGCTAATGACTACCTCAGGCAGCGACTGACTGACACCATGGCGCGCTATGAACAGCTTTACGTCAGGGAATTCAAAGGCTGAGATCATCAGGAGCAACTAAAGAGCCTCTGACACAACTCTGCCGAGAACCAGACACAGACCTGTAGGAGCGCGCTTGCCCGCGATGCGGTGCCTCAGCGAAAAATGTGTAACCTGACCTGACGCCATCGCGGGCAAGCGCGCTCCTACAGATCCCATGTTTGCTGCGCGAAAGCGCGGTGTCAGGGACACTGTGCGACCTCCTACAGATAGAGCGCGCACGAGCAACGCTAGGCCGCGATGGCGGTGCATCAGACAGGACGCCATCGCTGCCTCGCGCTGCTCGTGATCACCTACAGAAAGTTTTAATTCAGTTAGGAGTTTTATTTTTGATCAGAGCCGCACAGGATTCAAAGCGTTCTTCCCAGGCCGGTTACTGACTGAGCTCTTCCCTAAGACCCTCAGCCCATTCATTCAAGGACTGGTACGCGATACTCCGGTCGTCCCAATCGTGCCAATAATGGATGAGCTCTCCAGTGCCTGAAGGCGACGCATCCACAACGACATAGTCCCCGGAATCATTGGTCAGGAACGGTACCCAATATCGCTCCCATGGCTCACAGAACTCTTCCTCCGGGTCGAGAAAAAATTTCAATGCATCCATTATTTCACTGGCGGCGAGCAAGCGCCGGTTGTCACTTTCGCGCAGCTCCGCATTCCACTCCTGGCCGTCATGCCAGAGCAACAACTGACGTAAACCCAATGGCAAAGGCGCACCCAGCAATTGTTCTATCTGCTGGATTGAAGTCTCGCTTGCTGGAGGTCGAAGTGTCACGAGACTATCGGGTGGCAGCAGCTTCTCGATAGTAGTGAGGCATTCGGTAAAGGCTTGAGGTGTTGTAGGCATGACTCTTTTCCTTGCGATTAACCATGAAGGCGCGACTAGAAGAGTGTGGGATTGACGTGATGAGCCATCAGCGGCCTGAGGTCTTGCTCAGCGACATCAGCCAATTCAGCAGCCTGCCCATCCACCAACGGCGACGAGCCTCCCGAATTTCATCGATGTTTTCAAAGGTCAATTCCGAAGCACGCTTCTCCTTCGCTTTAATAGCCTTCAACATACGAATCGAGTTTCGGCAGATATAGAGCAAATAAAAGACACTCAGTGTTAGTACGTAAACTGCAACGAACCCATCGCTGACCTGCCACACTATCTTAATCCCAAACGCCGACACCAGCGCTATAGATGCCAGCACGTTCCCTGCGAACTGGCTGTACTGTCCGCCTACCACCAGTACTCTGTTATCTCTGACCTCGTAACCGGGCCTGCCATCTGGAGAGCGGGTGAAGTAGAAAAACCCGACTACGACTGCAAAGAGCAGGACGGGCACCATGGCCAGAGAGATGGAGTCAATGAAAGACTGCTCATAGTCGCCCCGACCCACCATATACAAACAGCCTGAAATCATGAGGGTAAACGAAGCAAGCGACCACTTCTGAAAATGCGAGAGAAACGCAACATAACTCTCGTTTATATAGATCAAATACAGGGTACGTAACAGCAGCACCAGCAACGCAATGCCAACAACCCAGAAATACCCGGAGCTGAAAAAAAATATCGAACTGAATAGCGCTGTCAGGGCCCATATACTATAAAGACCAGTCTTCAAGTTTTCTGAATCCATGAGCACTTCCTCCTCCTCTCTCAGGTTAACGTTAGTGAAACAATCTGATTCGGGCTCAACGTCCTGAGGCCTTGCTCAGCGAAATCAGCCAATTCAGCAGCCTGCTCATCCACCAGCGACGGCGAGCGTCCCGAATTTCATCGATGTTTTCAAAGGTCAATTCCGAGGCGCGCTTCTCCTTGATCCTGATAGTGTTCAATACCCGAAACCAGTGTCGGCGGATATAGATTAAATAAAGGGTCAACAGTGTTAGCACGTAAACCACAAATACCATCTCGCTGAGCTGCCACGCGATCATCATTGCAATACCCGATGCCAGCACTATCGATGCCAGAAGGTTCCCCGCAAAGTGGCTGAACGGTTGGTCTACCGCCACCACTTTATTACCCCTGACCTCGTAACCGGCTCTGCCCTTCTGAGGGCGGGTAAAGTAGAAAAACAATACCTCAACCGTAAAAAGCAAGACAGGCACCATGGCCAAAGAGATAGCGTTACTGACAGACTGCTCATAATCGCTCCGCGCCACCAGATACAAAGAACCTGAAATCATGATAGAAAACGACACAACAAAGCCCACGTGATAATGGGTGACCACAGCGACAAAACTCTCACTTATATGTATCAAGTAGATGGTACGTGCCAGCAGCACCAACAAAACCCCACCCAAAACCCAGAAATACCCGGTACCTGCAAACATGAATGAGCTGAACATTGCTGTCAGGCCGAAGACACCATAAAGGCTCTTCCTGAGGTTTTCCGGGCCCATGTCCATCAACACTTCCTCCGTCGTCATCAGGTGACGATCTTGAAACAATCTGATTCAGACCCGGATATGGACGCTTAACCTGAAACAGGAGCAGTGGCCATGGCCACTGCTCCCGATACCGATCAAGCCAGAACGGGCTCTACCTGGTCGCGGTTTCCGGTTTCAGCGCCAAGCAGCACGTGCAGCGTATTGAGGAACAAGTCATGACTCAGAATGCCGGTGCATATCGTCGACAGCACCACTTTTCCATTCTCGTCTTTGATAACGACTTTCTCGGTCCAGTTGCTCAGGTCAATCGTGCGCAAGGTTGACATGGGTACCTTGCTTCCCTGTACCTCAAGAAAATCTCTGGTGACGGTGATCGGCGAGGTCTTGATGTTCAGGAAGTTGCCAGACACACGTTTGCTCCAGACTTGCCCGGAACTTATGTAATTGAAGGTCACCGCACGCCCCGACTCTAGCGTGTCCATCACTTCAGGAAAACGAGCCCGTACGTGCAACTCACGCACCAACTGTTCAAAGTCATGAAAGCCTTTCAAGGTTTCAATGACCCGATGGAAAGGCTCGCTTGCATTACGACGGTAGGCGACGTTGGTGATCATGCCGGTCATCACGGTCTGGCCGGAACCAAAGAGGTAGAGGTCCTCGATATCAGCAAACGCAGTGTACTCCCGCTCGCCCTTGATCAAACGAGCGATGCCATGCTCAAACACTTCGTAAACCGGCTCACGCAGTTTTTTATGCCATACGTAAATGGCAAACGTGCAAAGCCCTAAAATAGCCAACCCTGCGCTCGTTAAATTGATCAGCATCTGCGGGCTTGAAAAGTTGAGTGTCATGCCACGGCTGACGGTGGTTACCGGACCATTGTTGCCAGGCGGCAGGATCGTGCCCAGATACAACACGAATGCAGCCAACCCCAATAATACGACGCCGAAAATCAAGCTAAACACCAGAAACCCTTTGCCGTGGCGAAAGGTAGCGATCAATTCGCCAGTTTCTGGAGACTGAGAGGATTGCTGCATAAATTCTGCTTCCCTGTATGGAGTTTGAAGAGCAAAGCTGCCCAGGCAACCTGCCACATACGTGGCGCTCATGAGAGTTTCAAATGGACCTGAACATTGCCTGAGCAATCTCTGTCGGCGGTTGGAACATGGCTAAACGATATCGTTCACCAACCGATGGTAATTTTTCAATTCAGAAGAGTTTTCGAGGAGCACGGCTTGCCGTACTTTCGAATCAAAATCGCTCTCGCCGCGGAGGCACTGGCTCGAGTACATGAGCAAGTGGTT
Organism: Pseudomonas folii; assembly: GCF_014357575.1. Lineage (GTDB taxonomy): Bacteria > Pseudomonadota > Gammaproteobacteria > Pseudomonadales > Pseudomonadaceae > Aquipseudomonas > Aquipseudomonas folii. The sequence goes on from NZ_JACONW010000010.1 coordinate 24,481, forward strand.
TAATCCCTTATTAGCCAGCCCTGCCGGTGCTGACAAAGCCTGGTGCGAGTTACGGATATTGAGCTAACTATCAAGTGAGAACCTGTTTAAAACAGGTAAGGAGAATTAGTATTAACAACTTGAAAGAAAAATACCTGAGCCTCCACAAAGCCGACACCTCCTCTGCCGAGGAGATAAGATGGGTAGAGAACGCCTTAAGCGTGAGTTTGCCCGACGACTTCAAAGAAATTGCAACATTTTATACAGGTGGTTTTTTAGGTGGCATTAGTCACCATGCGTTTTTTAGCGCGGCTAACCCATTGAACATTGTAAGCGAGACGCTACGTCTCAGGAAGGCGATAAATCTGGCCAAGGAATATATTGTATTGGCGGAACCCGCTGAAAGCCTCATCGTTATGAACCTATCAGCGCCTCCTGCGATCATCTGGTGCGATGCCAATGACGCTGAGCATTTGGGCACAGGCGAATTTTCAACACCTCCCGACTATTGGGAAAACTATGCCAGCTTTTTTTCCTATCTGCTGGAACGAGAAGCGTCCGAAGATTATTAAATCTTTGGATAGGATCAACCGGGAGAAGAAATGTCTATTTTAGCTATCGTTATTGACGAACCCACCCTCAGGCCCGCCACGCTCATCAAGCTTCATAAATTCTTGACGCTACCATTACAGAAGGTTAAAAGTCTTTGCACTGGTGGCAATCCTATTCTGGAAATCGAGCTCTTTGACGGTGATCTTCAGGACACTTCAACATTCGTACGCGGTGTATTAAAAATAATTTCCGATGAGAAAATCTCGGCGAAATTCTATGAGATACCGTCCGGGGAAAGGTATGCAGGCAACAAAAATCTGCAGAAACGTGAGGTGACGGCAGACCTGGTCAATAGTATTCTAGACGCGGCAGGTGAAGAATTTGAGCGCCAGCAAGACGGCCAAGCTTAACCTAAGGATAAGACAATGATAGACTTTACGCTGTTTAGCGTGCCCATGCTGTACAGCAGAAACAAGAACACCCAATACAAAGAACATATAATCCAGATGTCCACTGCGCTTTTAAAGTTCTTGCATGACGAGGGGATAATAAGCACGCTTCCTTTCACCGAGAATGGTGACCTTAAAATGGATTTTTTAATTCGCAAATCCGACGTGACTGAAGAAGGCGTCGAGCTATTTAAAACCGCCATACCCAAATGGTGGCAAAAAATAGACCGTGGGCTTGATCGCTCAGATGTTAGTTATCTCAAGTGGGAGCTTGATAAAATGAGAGCCTCCAAAAAACACTAAACCAGGCACCTAAAAAAATTTACAAAGATCATAAAACTAAAACCCAGAGACACCAGCGGAGTGTTTATGTCTTCAGAACAACATTTTGTTAACGCTATATACGATGAACTTTTTAAAGATAATTTCAACCGGTACCAAGCATCGTTGAACAGCCCCCCGGATAACGGCACAGATCCCTTCGCAAGGGCAAGAAATGCTCTGGCTTCACTGGATGACGCTCAAAGGTCTGACGTTATAAACTTTTTGAAAGTCGTGATATCCGATAGCGCCTGCGTAATTTTAGGAACGTTGGACGGCGTACACTTCCCCGGCTACCTAGACGGAGAGTTTCTACTTTCTTGCGACGGCGAAGAAATTCAGGGTGATCTGATGGATACTTTCATTGGAAAAGCACAAGACGACGGCGTTTATGAATACTTCTCGATGTAGCGTCACCGGAATTAAAACGGGGCGCTCGGCCGAGCGCAGCCACAGAGCAGTTTCGGCGCAACAGAGCTTCGTCATCGTCGATAGATATCGTCATTAACGTGTCGCTGAACACCCGTTTTCTTTCCTTAACAAAGGGCCTGTCGTACGTCGGTGCATTGTTGTCTATCGGCAGGAAACTTCAACGTACGTTCGAGCTTGTTTCAGCCACTCGCCAGGAATACTGAATACGATCCCGAAAACTCGTCACTCGGGCTTTCAGTCTGGCGATCCCTCTGCGATGATTAGCGCTAATTACAACCTGGATGTAGGCAAGCATAATGATCACTCTTGTTTTTTTTGCAGTCACCCTGGCTGGATTAGCTTACCCGGCTATCGTAATGTTCCGGGTCGTCAATGCCGATGCCAAAGGCGGCCTCTCAAAGGTACTCACTGCGGGTACTTTATTCAAGATGTCGCTGTCGTTCATGGTCTTGTGTCTGGCGTCGGGTGCTATTTTTCTGGGCGGCAGTGCCAGCGGCATCAGCGGGAGTGGAGGCAACGCAGAGAACCAACAGTTTCTCGATACAGCCTCACACATCAGTGAGTTCTGTTTGTATACAAGTTTGGCACTTGCTGTAATAGCACTGATTAGTTATGCCCTTAAGAAGAATGCCCTATAGTTGCGTCAGTTGGAGTGGTGACGGCAATTCACGTAACACAAGCTGCACCCTCCGTTACTAAAATAATAAAATTGCCTGCAAGCGTTTCAACGTTTGAAACGGATACACGCGCCAATATCTTACCGCCGATACTGCAAGACTCCCAATGATGGGGTAATTGTCAATTGGCAGTACGTCCTCAGCTGGCGGCTAGCGAACCGGGATACGGGTCGATATAGTCGTTTGATAACGCGATTCATCTCGCATGTACTGATTAGCGCATGGCGCGGCCGAACAAAAAAATGAGGAAGTCACCATGAGAAAAAAGCTGGCCTGTATTTCAATGGTTCTGATCTCTGCATTTCTCCCGGCAGCGGCCCAGGCCGAGACGAATGACAAGTGGGTTGCAGCGTGGCTGGGTGCCGTTCAAGGGCCCTATCCGGCAGGCAATCCCTCTGCGCAACCGGACTTGAGTCTCGCCTTTCCCGTGCCTGAGCAAGGTGCGCAGGATCAGACATTCCGCTTGATGGTGCGACCGGACATCTGGGGGACACACGTGCGGATACGTCTGTCCAACGTGCTGGGCACCCGCCCCGTCACGTTTGATGGCGTTTATGCCGGGTTACAGCAAGGCAGTTCAGCCGTCCTGAAAGGCACTAATCAGCCGGTTTCTTTCGGCGGAAAATCAAGCGTTGATATTCCCGCTGGATCGTCAGCCTGGAGTGATCCCATAGCGCTGCCATTTGTGAAGCCTGATGACGTCCCGTTACTCAACGGGCGTCGTCTGGCAGTGAGTTTTCATATCAAGGGTCAGAGCGGGCCGATGACATGGCACGCCAAAGCGCTGAATACCTCTTATGTAAGCCAGCCTGGAGCAGGCTCTGTCGGCCAGTCCGAGAGCGAAACAGCTTTCCCGTTCAGTACAACCTCCACTTATTTCCTGGACGCGGTAGACATGATGGCGCCTGCCGATACTCAGGTTGTGGTTGCCTTTGGAGATTCCATCACTGACGGCACAGGTACGACGCTGAACGGCGATGATCGGTGGTCAGATGTGCTGTCGAGAAAACTTCATGCTGTTCATGGGAACAAGGTATCGGTTGTCAATGCGGGTATTGGCGGCAATCAGGTCATTGGCCCAGCCAGCTACTCGCCTCAGACGCCATTCTCTGGCGGCCCCTCTGCACAAATGCGCGTCGAAAGAGACGTGATAGGTGTATCCGGTGTTACCAGCGTCATATGGATGGAGGGCATCAATGACTTCAGCAAAAATGGCAATGCTTCAGCCGAAGCTGTGAAGGCCGGAATGAAGGATGTTGTTGGCCGAATCAAGTCGCAGCTTCCAGGTGTCAGAGTCATTGGAGGCACCCTCACTACGGCCCTTGGCAGCACCAGCGCGGCACATGGTCACGCTGAGCAGAATGCCAAGCGAGAAGAGTTAAATGAGTTCATCCGTACGTCGGGCCTCTTTGATGGTGTAGCGGATTTCGATGCAGCGACGCTCGACCCATCGACAGGCGGCATGAAAAAGGACTATGTAGCGGACAGCACAGTAGGTGGGCCCGGGGACAAATTGCATCCCAATAGAGCCGGGTATCAAGCGATGGCTGAAAAAATAGATATTTCGCGGTTATTCAAGCCTGAGGCGAATTGAGTCTTCAACCTTCGGAGACACGCCCCCATACATGCAAACTACTGGATTGAAATGCATTTTCTGCAGGAGCTGCCGAAGGCTGCGATGCATTTCTCCTGATACACCGCGATCGCAGCCTTCGGCAGCTCCTACAGGCCCAATGCTTGCCGCGAGACAGCGCGGTTGGCTTCAGCGGTGATCGAACTCGATCAGAACCTTGCCGATGTGCTTTGCAGCCGCAAAATAGGCATATGCCTCGGGTGCGTCGTCGAACTTGAACGTCTTGGCGACGACGGTTTGAATGCCGTTAACTTCTATGGCGCGCAGAAGCTCTTCAAACATTTTCCGGTTGCCGTTGGCGATGCCCCGAATGGTTACATTTTTCAGAATGAGCGATACATAGTCAGGTATTGGCGACTTCTGTCCAGGGCTTACACCGATCACGGCAATACGCCCATTCACCGCCGCTGCCGCGATGGATTGGCCCAACGTGTCCTGCCCGCCCGTCTCGATGATAACGTCGGCACCTGCGTTATCGGTAAGCAGCATCAACTGTGCGGCCCAATCGGTATGGGTGCGGTAATTGACGGTGATGTCCGCACCGAGTTGGCGAACAAATTCCAGCTTCTCATCGCTTGAGGAGGTCATTGCCACGCGCGCGCCCAAGACCTTGGCGATTTTCAAAGCTGCCAACGACACGCCCCCGGTGCCCAGGCAAAGAACCAGTTCGCCCGGCTTGACCTTGAATACCTCGACCAATGCATTCCATGCAGTGAGCCCGGCGGACGCGAGTGCGGCGACGTCTTTATCCATCAACGCTTCCGGGACACGGATCAACGCCGCGGCCGGAAGTACAACCTGTTCAGCAAGCCAGCCGTCGTGGCTTACACCCACATCATGGCTGAAAACGTCAGCGCGAAACGCTCCGTCCAGCCAGTTGGGAAAATGACCGCAAATGACTCGGTCACTTGGTTTGAATCCTTCAACTCCCTCACCGACGGCAATGACTTCTCCCACGCCCTCGGACACCGGAATACGCTCGGGCGCCTGCATGGGGCCATAGACACCCCGGAGAATCTGGACGTCTCGACTGATGAGGCTCACAAGGCGGGGGGCGATAACCACCTCACCTGCCCCGGCAGACAATTCCGGGCGGGTAGTCGCGGTCAGCGAGTCCAAGCCATTCTGAGCACCTATCTGGAAAGCTTTCATCAAGTAATTCCCTGTGTAGTGAATAAGAACTTTGAGTCAATCAAACCGATGAGTTGGGGACGGTTTGCAGCGTCGAGGCGATAAGGTCGCGTAGCCATATATGGCCGGGATCTCGATGCAGTCGTTCGGGCCATAACATGAGCATTTCGAAACCCGGAATGGCAAGTGGAGGCGCCTGGACGTGAAGTGCTGGCTCATCTCGCACCAGCCTTTCTGGCACCACCGCAACGAGATCGCTGTGCGCCAATGCGCAGACAAGCGAATTGAAATTCGAGACTGATAAAACAACTCGCCGCTCCAGACCTTCAGCGGCCAGTGCCTGGTCAGTACTCCCAACGAACCCGGCGCCATTCGGCGACATAACGGCATGTTCAAGGTCGCAGAACGCTTTGAGCGATAGCTGGGTTGTCAAAGCGGGATGACCGCGCCGACCTGCCAGCACATAGCGTTCGTGAAACAACGAACGCTGGCGCATTTTCGGCGGCGCGTCATCCCGAGTGTGCAGCGCCAGATCGAGTTGGCCGTTTTCAAGATCATGGACAAGGCTGACGGGGTTTTTATTCAAGAGTGCCAGGCGAGTATTCGGGGCCAGTCGCCTGAGCATTGCCAGCGATGGCCAGACTAACGCAGTCGCGGCGTAATCACTGGCAGCCACCCTCCACGTCTGACTGGACAGTGCGGGCTCAAATGTACCCCCAGGACTCAATGCGCCCTCCAGCGCTACCAGCGCTTCACGCAGTGGCCCGCGCAATTCACGGGCACGCTCGGTGGGCGACATCCCACGGGGGCCGGGTAGCAGCAATGGGTCGTTCAGGATTTCCCGCAGCCGCCCCAGTTGCAGGCTGACCGTCGGTTGAGCAAGGTTGAGCAATCGCGCCGCCCGAGTCACGTTTTGCTCAGACAACAGCGCATCTAGCGTGACCAACAAATTAAGATCCAGACGACGCAAGGTATTGTGCATGTAAATACCAGATGTTTCGGAAATTCATTTCTATCATACCGGGTTCGTCGATACGGTTGGGACTGCATTCACCTGGAGTCCCTCATGAAGCTACTGCTGATCTACGCCCACCCTGAACCTCGTTCCCTCAATGGCTCGCTCAGGGATTTCGCGATCGCTCATCTGAAAACTGCGGGTCACGAGGTCAAGGTCTCGGATCTGTACGCTATGCGCTGGAAAGCGCCCATTGATATGGACGACGCTCCTGGCTATGACGACGAGAAACCTTTCAACCCGGCCATAGAATCGCAACGTGTATTTGCCGCTGGCACCCAGCCGGCAGACATCGAAGAGGAGCAGGCCAAACTGCTATGGGCAGACGCCGTGATCTTTCAATTCCCACTGTGGTGGTTCTCGATGCCTGCGATCCTCAAAGGCTGGGTCGAACGCGTCTACGCCTACGGATTTGCCTACGGTGTCGGTGAACACAGCGAAAGCCACTGGGGCGATCGATACGGCGAAGGCAGCATGGCCGGAAAGCGGGCGATGTTGGTGGTTACCATGGGCGGGTGGGAATCCCATTACAGTGGTCGAGGGGTGAACGGTGCGCTGAATGACCTGCTATTCTCTATCCAGCATGGGGTGCTTTTCTATCCCGGGTTCACTGTCATGCCGCCCTTCCCGATTTATAAAACCAGCAAAATGGACGCCGCTCGGTTCGAACAGCTATGCACCGCATATGCTGCTCGGCTGGATAACCTGTTCGTTGATCAGCCGTTGCCATTTCGTCGCCAGAATACCGGGGACTATGAAATTCCGGCGTTGACACTCAAGCCGCATCTTGCACCCGGCCGTCACGATTTAGGCATCCATATTGATGAGGGCATGCCACCTGAAGGCTAGAAGTTTGCAGTTGGATAGAGACCTTGCTGCCACATGGGTGGCAGCCGGTTTAATCATGCAAAGAGTGGTGCCCGCCCGCTTACATTTGAGCGCCAAAGGCTATTGCCTCCCAACGGTCAACGAAAATGACGATCAGGACTCAACTGGTTATTGGACGGTTTGATGTGCGGCACAACCATCCGCATCAAGTGCTGACGCCTCGGCGCCCTGACAGGCGACGCGCTCAACGGGTGTCCATGCTCGCAAAAGCGTTGTCACCTCCTCCGCACGCACAGGAGGACTGAGGAGATAGCCCTGCACGAAGGGACATTCCATTTCCTTCAAACGCTGAAGCTGGGCAAGGGTTTCAACGCCCTCGGCGGTAATACCAAGACCTAAAGTCCTGCCAAGGGACAGAATGCTTCTGACAATCGCATCGCTTCGATCGTAGGACATCATTCTGGACACAAACGAACGGTCTATTTTGATAGCGTCGATGGGATATCGATCGATATAACCAAGAGAGCTGTAGCCCGTTCCGAAATCATCAAGAGCGACTCTTATGCCAAGTTCCCGAACACTTTCCAATACCTTTGCCGTTTCATCAGGCTCGTGGAGAAAAACCGATTCCGTGATTTCTATCTGTAGTTCATGAGGAGCAATGCCCGTTTGCAAAAGTATTCTTGCTACCTGGGCTACATAACCAGGACGATTGAGCTCATTCCCCGACACGTTGACGTTCAGATGCAACCCCAGTGCAGAGAACTCGTCTTTCCAGCGCCGCAGTTCAGTACACGCCTGAAGCATGACCCAACCTCCGAGCTCATGGATGACGCCGTTATCTTCGGCGACCGAAATGAAGACGTCGGGCGGCACATGTCCCAGTTCTGGATGAAGCCATCTGACAAGCGCTTCGACACCACTGATCTCGCCTGTCGCCACGTTGTAAATGGGCTGATAAACCACTGACAACTCATCGCGTGCAATGGCTTGTTTGAGCGCGTTTTGCATGAGCAGAGCATCTACAGCGGCTTTACGCATAGAGGCGTCAAAAATTGCCCAGCGCCCCCTACCCTGTTTTTTTGCGGCATACATGGCAACGTCTGCATCGCGAAGAAGATCTTCCGGTGATGCATGACTGAGGTCAGCTGACACGATCCCCAGGCTGCATGAGGTGAATATGTCCTGCCCATCGATGACAACGGGCATCCGCAACCGGGTAACAATCCTTTGTGCCAGCTCGATCGCCAGATCCAATTGACCCTCACCCTCAAGGAGGATGGCGAATTCGTCGCCCCCCACTCGCGCGAATACATCCTCTTCTCTGATACACATCTCCAGACGCCTGGCGACGACGGTCAGCAGCAGGTCGCCGGCCCTATGCCCGAGGCTATCGTTAACGTATTTGAAGCGGTCCAGATCGAGGAATAACACCGTAGCAGCAGGAGTCTGGCTGCTGCCATCCTTGGTGAAGATGCTCAGCAAACGTGACATGAGATAGGCCCGGTTGTACAAAGACGTCAGGTCGTCATGAAACGCCGCATAGGACAACTCTTCCTCTATGCGCTCTCGTTCAAGCAAACGCGTTTCCAGTGCAACCTTCTCCTCCCTGTCGGCATTGCCCTGCCGAATCAACGAGTCGGCCTCCTTTCGCTCGGTGATGTCCCTCTGCACGGATACCCAATGGGTAAACCAGCCACGCTCGTTGGCAACCGGGACAATACTCAATTGGACCCAGAACCGGCTGCCATCACTACGTGTGTTGATGAGCTCAACCTCTATGGGTTGCCATTTGGAAAGCGCCTCACGTATCAGGTCTAACGTCTCGCGGCTGGTCTCTTCACATTGAAGAATCCGAGGCGTTTTACCTATCACTTCGGAGGCGTTGAATCCTGTAGTGCTCAAAAAAGCCGGGTTGCAGTAGACGATTCTGGGGCCGGGTTCACCAATTGGTTCAGCCTCGGTGATGAGAATCGCGTCCTTGGCGTTGACCACCACGGACTCCAGCAAACGCAGGCGCTCAATGGAAGGGCTATTACTGCGCAAAGCCGTTTCGGCGCTCAGTTTAAAAAACTCACTGATGATCGCTGCATGGGTCTGGAGTGCGTATGTCTGTGCAGCACTTAACCGTTGAAGCGGGTCAGCACTGGTTACAAATATCACCCCTACCAGATTTGCCTGATTGTCACGGACAGCTACACCGATGAAAAAAACCTGGCCGGCGTGCCTGATCCGGTGAAACCACATGGGCAACGTCTGACCCAAAACCTCGTTCAAAATCACAAGGTCACCGCTTGTGAACGCCGCCACCAGCCAATCGTCAATTGATGACTCAAACGACTCGGGTTGCTCCGCGCCATAACGCGCGACCTGCTCCCAATGATCAAGATCACGCCGCACCAACAGCCCATTGGTGCAGTCTGCCGAGCGTGCTGCCGCCTGCAGTAACATGTCCAGAGCATTTTTATGCTCATTGTTTAAGACTTTAGCCATGGTTACTGCCTGATGAGAAATATAGGCCAGCAATAGCCGGGCCATCTGAAGATGTACTATCACTTAGCCATAGCCCAGTCTACTTGTAAACATGACTCATGTACTTAACGGGGGACTGGAAATTAAACCACTCAAAAAGATAGAGCTCTATTGAATATTATCTAAATGAATATCTATTGAGTCAGCAACGGCGGAGATGAGGCGGTTAAACGCACTAATATCCAGGCCCCTTGAGGGTCGCCAATATTTCATATAGACGGAACTGGCCAGGTACACATGGGTAAATAATGCCTTCAATATCGGACTTTCATATTAGTGCGCGAAATATCAATATCACCAGATCAGTCAGATAAGGGATAAGCCCGCAAGACTTCAATTCCAGGCCAACGGCGGTACTCGTTCGCGTTTATTCCGACCTCGAATACGGCACTGGTTGGGTTCACCAGGTCTCTAGCCCAAGGCTCTCTGCATCGAACGATTCGTGCCATATTCAGGTCTGGTTGTCATTGGGAGCTTGAATGGATGGCAGGTAGATCATGGTGCTGAAAATAACTGGTGTCATCATGGCGGTAGTCGCTGTCGCCATTTTATACATGGGCGGCGCTTTGGTTGCGGCTGGAGGGAGTCCTGCCTATGCCCTGATCGGGCTTGGTGTGTTGATCACTGCAGTGTTGTTATTTCTCAGGAAAAAGTCGGCACTCACGCTCTATGCGCTACTCATGTGGGCGATTCTGATCTGGATCATCTATGAAGTGGGCTTCGACAAATGGCAGTGGATTCCACGTGGTGATCTGTTCGCGTTGTTGGGGTTCTGGCTTGCATTGCCATGGGTCGTGCGCCGTTTGTACTTAGCACAGACACCGGCAGAGTCACGAAGCTTTCACCCGTTCCTTGGCGGCACGGTGGCGGTGATGATCGTGATCGTTGTCGGCATCATGTTCTACGACCCCTACCCTGTTCAGGGCGAGATCACTAACCCGGTTTCTGCAAAAGGTGCCAGTGGCGCTGCAGAGGACTGGGTTGCCTACGGGGGCACCAACGACGGTCAGCGGTTCTCCACACTTGATCAAATCGATGCGGGGAATGTCAAGAAACTCACGGTCGCCTGGGAGTACCACACCGGCGACCTGCGTGATCCGGAGAAGGACGCCAGCGAATACACCTTTGAAGCCACTCCGTTAAAGGTAAACAATCGGGTTTATGTCTGCACTGCGCACAACGAAGTCCACGCGTTAAACCCCGAGACGGGAAAGCTGGAGTGGAAATACGAGCCTCAGAAAGACCGTTCATACCTGCAGCAGCATCAGACATGCCGAGGGGTCAGCTATTACTCTGCTGCGTCTTCCAGCACCCGGAGCGGCGACGTATCAGTACCCCTTACGAGCGCTTCGGCGCTCTGTGACAAGCGCATCATTACCGCGACAGCAGACGCGAGGCTGGTGGCACTGGATGCCGATACGGGTAACGCCTGTAGCGAATTCGGTAATAACGGCGTGGTCAACCTGAGCGACAACATGGGCAAGATCCGCCCTCACGCGCTCATGCAAACCGCCGCCCCGCTGGTGGCCGGTGATCTGATCATCGTCGGTGGCTCAGTAATGGACAATGGCTACAACGCCGGTAATCCGTCCGGAGTGATCAGGGCTTATGACGTCCTCAGCGGCAAACTGGTCTGGAATTTCGATCCTGCCACGCCTGAATCCACCCAGCCCATTGCGGCTGGCCAGGACTACCCACAAGACACGCCCGTGGCCTGGGGCACTTTGAGTGCCGACCTGCAGAACGGCCTGGTTTACGTCCCCTTTGGTAACGCCTCCCCCGATGAACTCGGCATTCGACGCGATTCGGCCAGCAATACCGAAAAATTCCGCGACACCCTGGTTGCTCTGGATCTGAAAACGGGTGCGTTCAAATGGAAATTCCAGACCTCTCATAACGATTTGTGGGATCGCGATAACCCTTCGCAACCTTCACTCATTGAACTGGGCAAGGACGGCAATAAGCAGCCCGCTGTGGTGCTGCCGACGAAGGTAGGTAATATTTTCGTGCTTAACCGATTGACTGGTGAGCCGATCATTCCTGTCGACCAGGCCAAGGCGTCGGCTGAAGGCGGTGTTGCCGGTGAGCGTTTCGCGACCCGTCAGCCGGTCTCCAGGCTCAACTTCATTCCTGAGCCTTTGAACGAAAAATCCATGTGGGGACTGACACCGTTTGATCAGATGTCCTGTCGTACCAACTTCAAAAAGCTTCGGTACGATGGCAACCCATGGACGCCGAGCACCGAATCCGGGACGCTGGTGTTTCCGGGAAACATCGGCGCCTTTAACTGGGGCTCGGTGGCCGTTGACCCGGAACGGCAAATCCTGATTGGCGCGCCCGTGCGCCTGGCTTACAAATACACCATGATCAAACGGACGCCGGAGACCGAAGAAAAACGGCTGTTTACCGCAGAAGGTAAGCCCTACTGGAATGAAAATTTCAAAGGCGACTATGCGATCAGGATTCAGCAGTTTGCCTCTGATCTGGGTATCCCCTGCATCGCTCCACCTTGGGGCCGCATGGTTGGAGTTGATCTAAATACCGGTAAAACGGAGTGGATGCGCCGCATCGGTACCACCAAAAACCTGAAGACCAGTTTCCTGCCAGGAGGCTTTCCGATTGGTTTCCCAATGGGCATGGTGGCGCACGGCGGCCCATTGATCACAGCCGGAGGATTGGTGTTCCACGGCGCAACCGCAGATGGCTTCATGCGCGCCTACGACATCAATACCGGCAATATTCTTTGGCAGACCGAATTGCCAGCGGGCGGCCAGGCGACTCCGTCGACCTACATGGGAAGTGATGGCAAACAGTATGTGATCATTGCTGCTGGCGGTCACGGCTCCCTCGGTACGACAATGGGCGACAGCGTGATTGCTTTCAAGTTGAACTGATTAACAGGCGTTGAGCAGCGCCTGCAAGATTGCTACCTGTGCACATCGTGTAGAACTCTGTCTTGAGGGTTTTGGCAGAACATCACATGTCCATGGGGAGCAATATATTCTTGTGTGAGATACTTCTTTTTGCACGTTGCAGTGCTATTGCCGATGCATAACGATTGTTTTATTGACAGGTGTTTACTGTGACGCTAGTGAAGGTGGTTTTTATTAACTGCCAAACTATGCTTTACAAGATTCAGGTATTTCTCATCTTCTTCTGAAAAAATCTCCTCACCTTCCAGCATATAAGCTTTGCATAAATAATCGACACCTTCAGGTTTGCCCTGTTCATGAAGTGACTGCCCTAAACGCATCATGATGAAAGGGTTGAATGCACCTTCGGGGCCATTCATGGCGTCATGGAGCGCCTCAATGGCATGCACATAGTCCTTCATGCCAAACAGCGCGTCAGCGATGCCAGCTTTTAGCCACGTGTAGGCTTCCCAAGTGTCGCAAGGAGCGGGCAACAAACTGAGTGCTTCTTCGAAAATATTCAAGGCACTTGGGTATTCACCATCGTCCATAAACGAGTTTCCCAACTCACTCATTTCAGAAATTTTCTCGTACAGTTCGTCATCGAGTTCCAGCATGATTTACACCTTTATATTCTCAAGATAGAAGTTCAGATGCTTATTATCGTAGCCCTGAAAAGCTCTTTTCTTACCCAGCTTGTAAGCCTTGTCAAAATATTCAATGGCAAGCTCTTTTTCGCCAAGCTTATGGCATATTATTGCAAAATCGATAAAACTGCTGGTTTCTCGTGGTGGTTTTGTCTCCATTGCAATAACGGCCCATTGCCTGGCTTCCGTATAGTTTCCCAAATCGACAAACACGCGAGAAATACAACTGGAAATCCAATTGGCAAGATCCCATTTCGTGGGCGGAGCAGGTAGTAACCCCCACGCCTCGTTATACTTTTCAAGTGCCTTGGCGTGATTGTTCTGAATTTTCAATCTATTACCAGACTCTACCAAGTCTACAATTTTTTGGGAAAGCTCACTATTTGAAATGTCCAGGTCTTCCATAAATTCCTCAGTCACTAAGCTCCAGTATGTTGCCTTGACAATACACGATTTAAACTCGCCTCGGTCTCCAAAACCTCGACGAGTTTGATATATCACCAAGCCAACTGGGCATCTACCGGCGTAACACCTACCAATTCAATAGCGCCATCGGTGGCATGCTCAACCGATGAAGTGGTATTCGCGACGACCAAGTTATCTGCGGTGAAGGTCTTGGTAAAGGTGCCTTGCAAGCCAATCTCAAAACGCTGGCCATCAGTATTCAGGTCATAATCCTTGAGGTAAGTGCGGTGAAGGTCTTTGTCGTACACCAGCTTCAACGTACCGTCAGTGCCATCGCCCAGGCCCGTATAACCGAGAGCCGATACATCAATCTTGTCATGGGCCACGTCAAACCCCGTAATCAGGTCAGCGGCGCCATGAACGCTGTCACTGCTATCCAGATAACGGAAAACGTCTACCCCTGCACCACCTGCAAGTGCATCGCCTGCCCCGCCGCCAATCAGGACACCGCCGTCGTTCGGGGTGTGCAGCGAATCCCAACTTTGTTTCCCGGTCAGCGTTTGCCCGGCGTTGTCGTGGCTGTTATCACCCGCGAAAATAAATCCATCGGCATCCTGATACGCAGTGCTGCCGTGCCGGTCAGCCTGGTCGATGTACACTTTGAAGCGGTTGCCTTGCGCATCGGTTTCAAAAGACTGGGCCACAATATGCCCTGCGGTTTTGTCATAGGCATAACTGAGCGTGCCATTGTAACCATCACCCAAGCCGGTGAAGTCGAGCGCGGACACATCCAGTACATCCCCGCGAAACAGGTTGAATCCGCTGATCAAGTCGACACTGGAAACTCCGGAAGCATCATTAACGTAACTATCGCTGACTTGGTGGTAAAGGAAGGTCTCTGTATTGATGTTGCCGATCATGTGATCGGCACCTGCACCACCATCCAGTACGTTGTCGATCTTTCCGCCATGCAGGGTGTCGTCTCCGTCTCCACCATTGAGCACGTAGTGCTTGGTGCTCGAACTGTAGTCGAGGACATCGTTGCCGACAGTGCCATCGTGACGCAGTACAAAATTTGAGGTACTCAGCTTGCCTGAATAATCCCCAGCCAGCCGAAGCTCAAAGAAATCGCCGACGGCATCCTTGTCCAGCGAACGCAGGTAGGTGATATCCGCAGATGCGTCATAACTCACGGCCAAATCCCCATTGTGGCCGTTACCGACCCGCTCCAGGCCAAGGGCGGTTAGATCCAGCACGTCATACTGACTAAAGCCGGTAATCAGATCGGAGTGGGAGCCTTGGGCGTTGGCGTAACTGTCGGTGAGCGATGTGTACACGAATTCCACACCACTTCCGTAGGTTGCGCCGCCAACCAGAGTATCTACCCCTGCCCCGCCTACCAATTTATCGTCATCGCCGTGGCCATCCAGGGTGTCATTCCCGGCACCGCCGAACAGGTAGTCTTTCACATAGGTACCGCTCACTACATCGTCGCCAGCCGTACCGGTATAGGTGTTGAAAGATGGCCGATCGTGAAAGGCAGCTTGCTCGTCCAATACGGTTGGCAGGGCAGATTTAAAAACCGTCGACATAATAGTTCGCCTGAACAGGAAGGAAATTCACCATGGATAGACTTCTCAGCCCTTCCTGAATTCAAGGGCTCGCATCAATGATGCGCGATTTTATTGAGGCGCCGTGCAGACCAGGTGTGTGGGCCGAATTCCTGACAGTTGGAATCACACCGAGCACACTGGGCTCCAGTCCTAGGACATGAGTAACGAAAGCGAACGGTTCGAATGCGGATGCGCAGCTTTTAGGAGAAATAGTGAAACAGGCTCGATAGGCGCTGAAAAAGCGATGAGTTGCGGCGTCCTGTGAGAGTTGCGGACTTTTTGACAGGTTTGGCAGCCTTGCGCCACCAAAACCCAGAAACGAAAAAGCCCTGAAAATTCAGGGCTTTGACGTATCTAAGATGGCGGAAGCATAGAGATTCGAACTCTAGGACCTGTTACAGTCGGCAGTTTTCAAGTCTCCAATTTTTTCCTTTACAAACAGTCACATACAAAATCTCGCGTTCCCAAACTATAATATTTGAAGTGTGCTGCACACCGCATTCCCCCGTCATAAATCCATTTGTTTCGGAACGGCATTTCCGTGGTTCCAAGGTTGCTCGCGGCCATTAATCGACCCCCACTACGGTCGACCAAGTTGCCGGGTTCTGGTTTCCATTAGACGCAATGAAGCCCGCCAGGACGAGCTTCTCTGTGAGGGCCGTTTAACGAATGTCCCGTTATGAGAACCTTTCGAAATGCAACAATGCCGGTGGTTAACCGCAGTGTCCACTGCGTTGGCAGCATTCGGTCAGTTACATGATGCGGTTGACAGCTAGCCCCAGCCCTTCAAACTCAAGTTACAGCTACGTCAATGTGCAAACGGGCGAATTCGTACTCCCCTGAGACAACTCGCAAATCGTAGACGCCTGCTACTTTCGCTTGAAACTGTACGGGTATAACTTGTATGAAGTTAAAAACCGGTACGGCTTCCCCCTTGACCGGGGTGAAGGGCAGCCTAAAAATCTCTTCTCCATCTGGACTATTTACAACAACAAAAAACGTCAGTATTTGAGAGACAGACAACTGTCCCATTGAAACAACAACAGTCGCCCAGCAAGCAACATCTCCAGGGAGCGACGGGATAGAACAATTATTTATCCCGCCACCCAAAACGTACAACAAACCGTTTTGCACATGAACGCCATGCGCAGCCATGAATGTAGGGACATTGAGGCCGACAGCTATTTCAGCTGACGTCACCTCTCTTGCTTCTGGTGGAATTGCAAAACCTGGCTCGCCTCTTCTACCCCCCTTCGCGACAATAGATCTGACTATCTTTCCGTCGGTCGTAACAAACTCCAGTTTGGTATCACCTCCATTACTACTATGCTCTCCGGGATGCATTCCTCGGCGCCCCCCCTCACCAATAGAAACTTGAAGAGTGAGGGGGCCGTAAGCGCCTTCTAATTCTCGTGAAGAGAAAATTGCTTCAATTTGTTCTCCGCCGCTCCCACCACCGCCTCCCGCAGCATTTTCACCTTCAGCGCCTGCACCGCCTCCCCCTGCGCCTGGAAACTCCCCAGACGGAAGCACGAAATTTAGTAAGTCTCTGTAATTGAAACTGCCTTCATGTCGAATATCTCCACCTTTGCCACCCTCGCCAGCTTTTGCATTGTTGCCTATGGCTCCCCCGCCCCCACCACCAGCGCCAGGTCCCTTACCGCCTTCACCTCCCAAGTGGAGTGTAGAGTTGTTGAATATGATTCCCTCTTTGGAAGCTTTTAAGACCTCCGCTGTCATCCCGGGTGTAAGCATCCACCCCTGACGCCCAAGCGCGTCAAATTCATTGAGCTGCTTTTGCTTCCAATCTCTAAGCAGCGCGGGGGGAAAAGCATCAGCCCTGTTCGGCTGGTCGACTTCCAACGCGTGCTCGACGCAGAGAATCACGAGATTGCTGGCTGATCGATTCACCTCCGCCGTCATATTCTCGTCCCAGCGCGGTCCACCCTCGCGGCGCGCGCAGATGTGGGCAACGTTGGAATTCAGAGATCGCTCACCGGTAAGCGGATCAACTTTGTACAGCGGGCGCTTGCAGGACGGCTCCGCGCATCTGAAGGCATTGGCATAAAGCTGCTTCACTGTCGCAAGTGTTGGTAAGGGATGCTCTCTTGGCATGCGTGTAGCCTTTTATAAAGGAATTTGACGGTCAGTTCAGCGTAGCGCAATTGCCACATGCGGGATGCTTTCAAGGGAGCTGATGCGAATTGAGTTGGTTGTAAAAGCGGCAGGGTTTGACATCGTGGTTACTAAATCAATAATTCCATTTCGGATGGGCTAAGCTCGACCACTTACCTGCTGTGGGGTTCCATCAAACTAAAATAAGCCCGCCAGGGAAGACTTATTTTGGGCATAAATGGGATACTAGATCCTCTGTCGGAAATTTTTGACGGACCGGACTATCATCTAATTTTGAAAGAATGTGGTCACTTAACGCTCTTATGGTCTTAGTGTTATCTGAGATAATTTTCACAGTCTCGAGCCAGTACTTTGCAAACAAATTATCAAATAGCTCACTCGCATTTTCTTTATCCATGAACGTATTTGAGTCGAAGCCTGAAACAAAGTAAATATATTCACTTATCTTGTCAAAATCGTTCGCACCATTACCACGGAAGATTTCCATTACGCAGCTCCACTCTGCAGTCTTCCGATCAATCAACTGTGCAGCAGCACCTGCCATCAGCGTACGAATCCTTGATTCTATTAACTTTCTCGCATCGCCAATTTCGCGCAACCTGGGAAAAATAAACAAATTACAATGACCATAGTAACTATTCCCATCTCGGGTAATTTCTATATGGTCTGTATAGATCCCGTGATGACGGGCTGTAATCCAGTGTCCAACTTCGTGTTCAACTACCTCACGCTTGAGACGTACGCATGAAGCCATTTGATATTTTCCTCACACCTTGAAGTCGCGCCCATCTTCCTGATTGCTATCGGAGTCACGCGCCCTTACCTTCAGAAATCTGCCGCGTGCCTCTCTGCTTACCGCTTGATACTCATGTATCTGGTGCACAGTCCTAACTAAAGAGGTTACCGGCATCGACTCAATCTACTTGAGACTTTTGAAAAATCTTCAAGCGAATCGATTAACTCTTTAACGGGCTTATCAAGATGCTCACACCGCCCCCCTCCTGCCGTAGATACCCAACAAACCTTGAGCATAATGGAGTTCAACCACCCGCGTGGTTATCGATATCAAATTTTATTACTTCAAATAGAGCTATAGACACCCAATTCACTCCCAAGTCTATGATAGGCTTAAAGAAAAGATCGGGAAATATAATCTGGCTTGTGCTTATATTTTTTTGCCAACCTCCTTGCAGATAATGAAAATAACGATTGCGCAACTCTATCATAAACTCCATAAATCCTATAAAACTGATTTTAAGCTCTTCATCCTCTGTTTCACTTTGAAGACCAGTTTTGGCTTTCTCTTTATAGAGGTTAAAGTAAACACTTCTCATTTCTTCTACCTCTATACTGCCCACATCGATATCCAGCGTTAACCTAAAAAAATATTCATCTTTCCATTCACTTTTTATGAAGTTTTTAAAAAAAAGCAACTCACCCTCATTATTCTTGGTAGGCATGTACTTCTGCAGACTTTTAAATGACTTATTAAAGCTCTTGGATTTTGAAACATAGATTAGTGGGATACTGTAACTAATACCCTCAAGCACTCTATAGAGAAAAAGAAAAGCCTCCAAATAGCGCTCGCTTTTTCTAGCCACAATACAGTTAATCAGTTCAAACTCTATAATTTCGTAAAACTCATCATTACTCCTGAGAGAGCGAAAGTATGTTGAAATATCCAGAAGACTAACATCATCAGGAAAAACGCCCAACAACGAACTTTTGTTAGGTCGCGCATTTTGCGTGTATGGAAAGTTTAAATAATTAGTAGACAATTTAAATTTTTTATCAAAAAACACATCGGAGATATTACAAGTCCCCGTCAGCAGACGAAAAATTCGCAGCGCAGGGCTGTTATTTTTATTTAAAGATAGCCCAGCAGATATCTCATCTTCTTTCGAGAAGATTGACTCCAAATAAACATATCTCTCAATCATTTAGAGTAAGCTCACTAAAGTGCTCAAGCAAGTCTTCCGCATCCAAATCCTTATACTCTACGAAACTTTTAAAATACTCACAGGAAAGCTCTCGTCGAAACTTACCAACTTTGATTCGCGAGGGATTGAAGTCTGCGAATGCCTGATCAAATACACTAGTACACTCAGCAAATTCTTTTTCATTTATGAGCTTCAACTTTTCTATTGAGTGTTTCGCTCCAGCTGCGAACCCGACGAGATTATTTGTGACTTTTAACCACTTTAATGAATCAGGATCTTTTTGATAGATCGCAAGAAGCTTTATGAACTCCTTGAAGCTTGACTTATACTTTGTGGGTTCCACCGCCATAATTTTCCCAACTAATAAATCATCCATCTTTTCCTCGATGATCTTTTTATTGTCTACAACTGGACTATCTGCCATAAAAGCCAGATACGCTTGAATGATGTCTGACTTCCTAAAAGCCTTACGCGCGCTAACGGTTGATGAGTCTTTTTCAGCAACAACGCTAATGCCTAACTTTTTAAAATCAAATGCATTGGCAATCATTATCTCAACTTGGTGCCGAGGCGTCATGGGCCTTTGCCCGTTATTGAGAGTGATCATTCTGTACAATAATTTTTCGACAGAGTCACACAAAATAAAGTTTATATAAATAATATACTTATCACCAAACTCTACTTCTTCCGACGCACGAAACAAAGTATTAAGCCTTTGAATACCGTCCAAAACAAACGAGCTTTCTATATGACTATTTACAAAAACTTCAATTTCCTTAATTGTTTCAAGCTCCTTATCTGTTACAAATGCAACAGTAATCGGCGGCATCACGCACCCGTCTACAATGTCACGCTCAAGTTTGCTATAGAATTTCTTATCCTGTAGTTTTCTTTGGAACTCTGTTTTATCAATCAGCGGTATGAGTGACTTTATTGCCTCCGTGTAAGTTGCCTTTCCAAATGCAACGGTACCATTTATCACGCTATCAGCCTGTATGTCTAATATTTTCATTATGCGCCCAATTTTATTCAGCTTTCTTCTCAAGCCCTGAATACTACAATCTCTCGGCCAAGTGTTCATAGCAAAATTTCGGCTAGCTTCCTGCACTCGGATGCCAGAAATGCCGACCTTGGGGGGAGCGCTTCTGGCCTTAGTCCTACCATGCTCGTCTAGCAGTGAGTTCCAAGCCCCAGGCCGAGTTGAGTCTTGGCTCTGACAATGGAGGCCCATACAGGTGAATTGTCGCGGATTGACGAATGCGTGTGGGCAGCAAGCACAACTCAACAGTGCGCAAATCTGCCTGATACCTTCTACTTTATCACCTGAGATTCGCGCACCCGATTACTAGTCGCTTCAAGCTCGTCAGATGAACGTTTTAAAATTCTGAGTAAATGTTAAAAAATGTGCTGCTTCCCACCGTTGGAGGCAGAGTAGCACTACTTTTTCTCACTCGATCCGATCATATACACTACGCGGCATCGTGCTCTTTTTGCTTAACTGATCTGCTCGGTTATTCGAGATCTTAACTATTGATATTTGGCGGAATTTTTATCCGTGTGCATTAATTGCATTTAACCGTCCAAAGCTGATCGAGCCTAGTTGTAAAGCTTTGACTCATCATTTCCCGCCGCATTCCCCAATCCGGATCAAACGGTACATTGGCGGTTCGAAGCGTTCCACGGCCCCATCTCTGGTTTATTTCGTCAAGTATACCCATCACCCTCTCTGCAGCCTGCGGCTGATTTAGGGCAAACAGGTCATCGGTAAATTCGCCGGGCTGCCGCAAATCCATGAACAGCACTTCAGCCTTGCTGTATTTGAAGCCTGGCCGAAACAGTCGGTTGACAGCCTCGGTCGCAGCCTTTGTCATCAAGCGCACGTCATTCGTGGGATATGGCAGTTCAACCAAAGCGCCGTTGGCATACTTCGCCTCGTCGGGGTTGAACATGCCTGTGCGGATGCTGACTCGAATCTTCTTGCACAGCGAGTTTTGCGCCCGCAGCTTCTCCGCTGCGCGCTGAACGTAGGTGGCCACCGCCTCTTTTATAGGCTCGATCGTGGTCAGGCGCTTGCCGAACAACCGGCTTGAGCATATTTCCTGCTTTGGCGGCTCTTAATCGCCCAGCTCTAGGCAACTGATTCCAGATAGCTCGCGTACCGTCTTCTCGATGACCACGCTGAATTTCTTCCCGAGCATTGTCGGGTCGGCCTTGGCCAGGTCCATAGCCGTCAGGATGTTCATCGCTTCGAGGTGGGCCTTCATCTTTCGGCCGACACCCCACACCTCTGAAACAGCAGTGTTACGCAGCACCCAGTCGCGTTTGAATGGATCACAGATATCGACTACCCCACCCGTATTGGCCTGCAGCCGCTTGGCCGTGTGGTTGGCCAGCTTTGCCAGGGTCTTGGTGGGGCCAATGCCTACGCCGACCGGAATGCCGGTTGACCGGTGCACCGCGGTGCGAATCGTTCGGCCAAATGCAGTCAGGTCGCCGGGAATGCCCGTCAGATCGCAAAACGCCTCGTCGATGCTGTAGACCTCAACGACGGGCACCATGGACTCTATGACGGTCATGACCCGTTCGCTGATGTCGCCATAAAGCGCGTAGTTGCTGCTGAATGCCTGGACGCCGTTCTGGCGCAGCGCATCTTTGATCTGGAAGTATGGTGCGCTCATCTTCACGAACGGCTTGGCGTCGTAGCTGCGTGCAATGACACAACCGTCGTTATTGCTCAGCACCACTATCGGTGTTTTCGCCAGATCGGGCCAGAACACCCTTTCGCAACTGGCGTAGAAGCTGTTGCAGTCGACCAGCGCAAAGACTGGCTCACGAGTTGTCATGATCGCGCACGCTGTATTTCACAACGCCCCAGATCACTAGCTCGTCGCATTCCATCACATGGCATGGCGGGTATTTGGTGTTTTCGGAAGTGAGCATGCATACGTTGTCACGCATGTGCAGGCGCTTGCACACCGGCTCTGAGTTGAGCGCGGCGATGACGATATCGCCATGTTCCGCGTACAGGCTGCGGTCAACAATAACGATGTCACCACTGTAGATCCCCGCCCCCTGCATGCTGTCTCCCTCAATCTTAACCAGGTACACATGCGGCGCCCGGATGTCGAACAGCTCGTCCAGCGAGAGATGCTTTTCGATGTGATCGGCGGCCGGTGACGGGAATCCCGCAGGCACATGAAAGGAATAGAGAGGGAGCTTTTCGCCCCCAGTGGACACTGGGCCAAGGACGGTAATGGTCATGATGCTAACCTAACACTGAATACTGTATGAACGCACAGTTAGCGATTTCGGCTGCGCGCGGTCAATCTCATATATAGGACATTTCGACGGGTGACATCATGTGCGGACGCTCTACGAACCCATGGCCCATTACCTGAAGGAACTGGGCTCAAAGCAGATCGTTATCAATGGCTACGACGAGTGGCCCCTTGAGCGCTACAACTTCGCGCCGAGCACTCGGGTTCAGATTATTCGGGGATTGGAAGACGGTCTAAGCGTGGACAAGGTTCGCTGGGGATGGTCGCCATTCTGGGCGAAGGGAAAAAGGCCTGACCCGATCAATGCGCGGGTCGAGACGGTGACGACGGGGAAATTCTTCATGCAGCTTTGGCCAAATGGCCGGGTGCTTGTGCCAGCAAATGGTTGGTTTGAGTGGGTCAAGGACCCTGACGACCCGTAGAAGAAGCAGCCCTACTTCATCAGGCTGAAAAGCCAGGCTCCCATGTTTTATGGCGGGCTGGCCCAGGTGACGCCCGGGCTGGAGCCGCGTGAGGACGATGGTTTTGTGATTATCACCGCTGCCAGTGATCAGGGCATGGTCGACATTCACGACCGCCGCCCGCTTGTGCTGACGCCGGAATACGCGAACGAATGGCTTGAGCCTGACCTATCACCCGGACGGGCGGCGGAGATTGCGATGCAGTGCTGCAGGCCGGTCGATGATTTCGAGTGGTATCCGGTTGGCCGTGCAGTAGGTAATGTTCAAAACCAGGGGCCGGATCTGATAACACCTAGCGAGCATCGGTAAGATTTTAGCCGCTAAAATTGATGCCCTTGGACGGGCATCCGTATCAGATCGATTTCACGCCTTCGTACCTTCGTAACCTTCTACCTTTGTACCTTTCTACTTTTGTACCTTCGCACCTTTCTACTTTCGTACTTTCGTACTTTCGTACCTTCGTACCTTTCTACTTTCGTACCTTTCTACTTTCGTACCTTCGTACCTTTCTACTTTCGTACCTTCGTACCTTTCTACTTTTGCACCTTCATACCTTTCTACTTTTGTACCTTCCTACTTTTGCACCTTCGTAACTTTAACGCTTTAACGCTTTAACGGATAACGGATTAACGCTTTGACGGATTAACGCTTTAACGAAATGACGCTTTAACGCTAAGCCGCTACGCCGCATTGCGCATTCACGCCCCGTGAAAGGCCCGAAATACGGACCCTTCACCACTTTTACAGCGTAACTTCCAGCGCAAACCCTTTATGCATCCAGACAGGTTTTCCGTGCACACTCCACCCCCATGACGATCTAAGATACGGAGTAATGTACTTATATCGAGCGAGGGATATCAGTCGAGTACGGATCTGTTTCGTACGATACAGAAAAGTTGCCAGCTAAAAATATTTGACGGAACAATCGCAGTTCATTAAGGTGACTGAAATCTTCGCCCCCAGTAGAGTCAAACACCCTCAAGGGATGTTCTGTGCGCGAGTGATTTTATGAAGAGAAACAACTAATAGTGTCCGCTAAAACAAAAAAGGTGGAGGGTTGCAGCCCCCCACCCCACTTGTAAAAGCGCCAAAACGTAAACCCTGGCGACGTTGAAGCCTTCAGCGTCTCGCGCTTCGTCTTACCTACAGCAAGGGGACGTTAGCACAAGACGCTGTTGGGACCAAGGCACAGGCAACCGAACCATGGGATATCTCTATGTTCAAGGCGCTGATAATCATGCTAATGATTGAAGTCGTGAAACTGCTACAAATTCTGTGTGCGTAGGGAGGGAGGCAGGGTCTCATGATCCTGCCGTCGCCTTTCAAAAAAGCCCACCTAAGGACGCAGGGGTCCAGTTCATGACGATCAGTTCCCCTGTCACCTCTGCCTTGCCTTGCCTTGCCGCTGATTGGTCGTGGTATACCGAATGTCCAGCGTTTCAAAATGGAAGCCATCGAACACCCGGCGAATATCGAATGGTCGTTGATGCTGACCATGACCTTGCCTTTGCAGCGCCGCATGAAGTCGGCCATCCGCTCGTAGTTCTCAAACGGGAAGTCGACGCCATACCCGTTGGTCTGCCAATACGGCGGGTCCATATAATGGAACGTGTGAGCACGGTCGTAGCGTTCAGCGCACTCTAGCCAAGGTAGATTCTCGACGTAGGTGCCCGACAGGCGCTGCCACGCTGCAGACAGGTTCTCTTCAATCCGCAGTAAATTAATAGCCGGGGCAGTCGTCGCGGTACCGAAGGACTGACCAGACACCTTGCCCGCGAACGCGTGGTGCTGCAGATAAAAGAATCGAGCAGCGCGCTGGATATCGGTAAGTGTTTCCGGACGAGTCATCTTCTGCCATTCAAAGACCTGCCGCGAACTGAGCGCCCATTTGAACTGACGGACAAACTCTTCAAGGTGATTTTGGACAACACGATATAAGGTCACCAGGTCGCCGTTGATGTCGTTTAAGACCTCGACGGGAGCCGCTTGGGGACGCATGAAATAGAGGACCGCACCTCCAGCGAATACTTCAACGTAGCATTCATGAGGTGGGAAAAGAGGAATGAGACGGTCGGCCAGGCGACGCTTGCCGCCCATCCATGGAACGATAGGTGTGGACATTAATTGCAAACCTTTACTGTATGGATAAACAGTTTCTAGACTCCGCTCCGCTTTGTGCACGAAGCGGGAGCCTTGGCTGGACTTGCAGGAAAAGGGCTGCGGGGTTCGGCGTTCAGTCCGGATGTTGACGCATCCGGGCTGATCGCTCCTTTTGATTACTCGGCCTGTCCGAGGCAAACCGTTCTGACGTACTGCTGCAGTGCGCTCAGTTGCCGGATGGCGTCATCGCCGTCTGTTCCGGTATGGAGAGTTCTCTCTGCAACCGCTGGGTCAAGTTCGGCTCTACCATCTTCATAAGGCTGGCCGGTGGGGCTGGCCTATCTAACCGGACAGCGACCATCAGATGTGCTTTCTATGCGCTATGCGGGCAACCGACTTTATTGGCGATTATCTAAATGTTGCCCAAGGGAAGACGTCGAAGAAACTTCGCATTCAGTTACTCAACAGCGAAGCTGGCAGTAACGGCCTCGGCGTTCTGATATTGCGTCTGCTGGAACAGCGTAAAGCTAGGGCGGTACGCAATCCTTATCTGATCGTGACGGAGGATGACAGGACGTAACCAAAGCGATACTACGACTTAGGTTCGATGACGCGAGAAAACTGGCAGCGGCAGAAGCGATCAAGGATCTCGACCAAGTGCTCAGCTCTGGGATAAAGGCGTTCCAGTTTCGAGACATTCGTCCTAAGGCTGCGAGTGAAATCGCCGACCTGGACAACGCAAGCAAGCTCCGTGGGCACACGGACAAGCGCATTACTCAGACAGTTACAGACGGGTTGGAGAGGTCGTTGCCCCCACCAAATGATCGACTTTTTAAGCTTGGTTTCGGAACGCGGCCAAAAGTATCGGAACGTTTGACGATTTAGCAGCCTTGCGCCACCAAACCCCAGAAACGAAAAAGCCCTGAATAATCAGGGCTTTGACGTATCTAAGATGGCGGAAGCATAGAGATTCGAACTCTAGGACCTGTTACAGTCGGCAGTTTTCAAGACTGCTGCCTTAAACCACTCGGCCATACTTCCGTTTGCATTGCGGGCGCCATAATACCGGAATGAAACACGCTGTCAAACTCTCTGGGTGGCTGATTTCAAGTCGTCTGTTATGATCTTTGCAACTCAACATTTCAACCACTAGGAGTTTCGCCATGCGCGAACAGGATTACGCAGTTAATAACGGCGTGCAGGCCGATCAGCTAGAGGTTAGCCGCGTCCTGCGCAACACATACGGCCTTCTGGC
Source organism: Pseudomonas folii (assembly GCF_014357575.1). Lineage (GTDB taxonomy): Bacteria > Pseudomonadota > Gammaproteobacteria > Pseudomonadales > Pseudomonadaceae > Aquipseudomonas > Aquipseudomonas folii. The sequence goes on from NZ_JACONW010000010.1 coordinate 50,777, forward strand.
TCTGACCCTTGCTTTCAGCGGTGTCATGGCTTTTGTCGCGCAGCAGATGCGCGTTGGCTACCCAAACATTTTCGTCGTGCTGATCGGTTTCTACGGTCTGTTCTTCCTCACCAATAAACTGCGCGATTCGGCGTGGGGTCTGGTGTCGGCGTTTGCGCTGACCGGTTTCATGGGTTTCCTGCTAGGCCCGATCCTCAATCGTTACCTGGGTATGCAGGGCGGCGCTGAAGTTGTCAGCTCGGCATTCGCCATGACGGCACTGGTGTTCGGTGGTCTGTCGGCTTACGTGCTGATCACCCGCAAGGACATGAGCTTCCTGGGTGGCTTCATCACCGCTGGTTTCTTCGTTCTGCTGGCGGCGGTGCTGGCGAGCATGTTCTTCCAGATCAGCGGCCTGCAGTTGGCGATCAGCGCTGGCTTCGTGCTGTTCTCGTCGGTCTGCATTCTGTTCCAGACCAGCGCGATCATTCATGGTGGCGAGCGTAACTACATCATGGCGACCATCAGCCTGTATGTTTCGATCTACAACCTGTTTGTCAGCCTGTTGCAGATCTTCGGCATCATGAGCCGCGACGACTGATTCAGCTGTCCCGCTTCATCAAAAAGCCCGCTTAGCGGGCTTTTTGCTGTCTAGTGCTCGTGAATTCTTTATCATTGGCCAAGTTTTCTGCTCAGAGCCTGTCATGAAGTTCGCGATCAATCTGTTCAGCGCAGCCCATGCGCCCTCCTCGCGCCGCGCCCTGCTATTTGCACAGGCGGCGCTGGCGGGGGGGCATGAGATTGTGCGGCTGTTCTTCTATCAGGATGGCGTCCACAGCGCGTCGGCCAATGTCGTGACGCCTCAGGACGAACACGACCTGCCCTCACAATGGCAAGACTTCATCAGCCGGCATCAATTGGACGGCGTGGTGTGCATCGCGGCCGCTTTGCGCCGTGGCGTACTCAATGATGAAGAAGCGCAGCGCTATCAGCGACCAGCGGCCAATCTGCTGACCCCGTGGGAATTATCCGGATTAGGTCAGTTGCACGACGCCGCGCAAACAGCTGATCGCGTGATCTGTTTCGGAGGGCCTTGAAGTGGCTAAATCAATGTTGATCATCAGCCGCCAGGCGCCATGGTCCGGACCGGGCGCGCGCGAGGCGCTGGATATCGTATTGGCCGGTGGTGCGTATGATTTGCCCGTCGGCTTGCTGTTTCTGGACGATGGCGTCTTTCAGTTGTTGCCGGACCAGAATGCCAAGGCTTTGCAACAGAAGGACCTGACCGCCAACCTCAAGGCGCTGTCGATATTTGGCGTCGAAGATATCTATGCCTGCGGCACCAGCCTTGCCGAGCGCGGCATCCTGCAGGAAGCGGTGGATGAGGAAATCATTCAATTGCCGCAATCTGCGGAAATCGCCGCACTCATTGACCGCTACGATCACGTGATCACAATCTGATGTCGACTCTGCATGTTTTATCTCATTCGCCCTTCACCGACACCCGCCTGACCAGTTGCCTGCGCCTGCTCGGCCCGGCTGACGGCGTGCTGCTGTGCGGCGACGCCACTTACGCGCTGACGGACTCGACAGCGCCACTCCAGGCACTGCAAGCGCTGAGCGCCAACGAAGTGTTCGTGCTTGACGAGGATATTCAGGCGCGGCGCATGGCGGCGCCAGACTGGGTCAAAGTCGTTGACTATTCAGGCTTCGTCGAGCTCTCCATTCGCTTTGACAAGGTCAACACGTGGCTATGAACGAGCTGAACATGGCGGGGCAAATCATTGCTCTGGATAAGGACGGGTTCCTGCAAAACCTCGATGACTGGTCGATGGATGTTGCCAACGCGCTATCCGCCCGGGAAGGTATCGACCTGAGTCCCGAGCACATCGAAGTGTTGCTGTTGCTGAGGGAGTTCTACAGCGAGTTCCAGCTTTCACCCGCGACCCGGCCGTTGATCAAATACACGGCCTTGAAGCTGGGTCCGGAAAAAGGCAACAGCATGCACCTCAACCGCCTGTTCAACGGCACTCCCGCCAAACTCGCCGCCAAGCTGGCGGGCCTGCCCAAGCCGACTAATTGCATATGACTGACTACGCCCCACTCGTCCTTGAAACACCCGTCGAGCATCCGTTCGCACAATTCGTCCGCATCCTGGGCAAAGGCAAACGCGGAGCGCGCAATCTGACCCGCGAAGAAGCCCGTGAAGCCATGGGCATGCTCCTTGATGAAAAGGTCGAAGAAAGCCAGCTAGGTGCTTTTCTGATGCTACTGCGCCACAAGGAAGAAAGCGCCGAGGAATTGGCTGGCTTCACTGAAGCATTACGCGAACGCTTGAACGCCCCGCCACTTCAGGTCGATATCGACTGGCCCACTTATGCGGGCAAGAAGCGCCATTTGCCTTGGTACCTGCTGGCGGTTAAATGCCTGGCCCAGAACGGGATACGTATCTTGATGCACGGCGGCGGTGCACACACAGCCGGGCGGCTGTACACCGAACAATTGCTGGATCTGCTAGGCATTCCATTGTGTCGTAACTGGCAAGCGGTGGATCAAGCGCTGCAACAGCACAACCTGGCGTTTTTCCCGCTAGGCGACTGGGCTCCACAATTACAACGCATGATCGATCTGCGTAACACCCTCGGATTGCGTTCGCCGATTCACTCTCTGGCTCGTATCCTCAATCCGCTCAACGCAAGGTGTGGCCTGCAAAGCATTTTTCACCCCGGCTACCAGGGCGTTCATCGTGACGCCAGCGGCTTGCTCGGCAACCACACCATCGTCATCAAGGGCGATGGCGGCGAGGTGGAAATCAATCCAGACACCATCAGCCATCTTTACGGCACTACAGACGGGCAACCATGGGATGAAGAATGGCCAGCCCTGTCGGATCGTCGCCATGTGAAACCGGCAACTCTGGATCCGCAGCAACTCGTCGCGTTGTGGAAAGGTGAAGTCGAAGACAGCTATCCGCAACTGGCACTGATTTCGACGATGGCTCTGGCCCTGCGCGGCTTGGGATTGCCCCGCGCAGAGGCATTTGCACAGGCTGAAGTTTTCTGGAAAAACCGTAACACATCAATTTAACCGATCATTACTCCCCACCCTTTGCGTTATTTGTTCGAACGAATCGGCCTAGACTCTTCTCCAACGCACATAAGCACACCATTTTGGAGTTAGATATGGGCCTCCTCGTTGAAGGACGCTGGCAAGACCAGTGGTACGAAAGCAGCAAAGATGGCGCGTTTCAGCGCGAGCAGGCGCAACGCCGTAACTGGATCACCGCAGACGGTCAGCCAGGACCGTCGGGTGAAGGCGGCTTCAAGGCCGAAGCCGGGCGCTATCATCTGTACGTATCGCTGGCCTGCCCCTGGGCTCACCGCACGCTGATTTATCGCAAGCTCAAAGGCCTCGAAAGTGTAATCGACGTGTCCGTGGTCAGTTGGCTGATGCGCGAGCACGGCTGGACCTTCGATACCGAGAAAGGCTCGACGGGCGATCCACTCGATAATCATGAATTCCTCTATCAGCGCTATCTGGCTGACACGGCAGACTACACCGGCCGCGTCACTGTGCCCCTGTTGTGGGACAAAAAGCTGCAGCGCATCGTCAGCAACGAATCAGCGGAAATCATCCGCATGTTCAACAGTGCGTTTGATGACCTGACCGGTAATCGTCTGGACCTCTATCCGGACGCCTTGCAGTCGCCGATCAATGCGTTGAACGACCGCATTTATCCGGCGGTAAATAACGGCGTGTATCGCGCGGGCTTCGCCACCTCTCAAGGAGCCTATGAAGAGGCTTTTGATGACGTGTTTGCCGAACTCGACGCACTGGAAACGCTACTGGGCGAGAAGCGCTATCTGACGGGTGAATACCTGACTGAAGCTGACGTGCGCTTGTTTACCACCATCGTGCGCTTCGACCCGGTGTATCACGGGCACTTCAAGTGCAACCTGCGACGGATTTCGGACTATCCGAACCTGAGCAACTGGATGCTGGAGTTGTATCAGTGGCCGGGCATTACCGAAACGGTGGATTTCACGCACATCAAGCATCACTACTACGAGAGCCACGGCACTATCAATCCGACTGCTGTGGTGCCTAAAGGCCCGTTGCAGAATCTGGACAGAGCGCATGATCGTGAGCGACTGACGGGACGTGGTATCTGGAGCAAGACAGGCGTCTAACCTTGGCGCTGTCTCAACGCTATGTCAGGTAGGAGGCAACTTGTTGGCGAGAGGTTTCCGCTGTAAATCACGCCTGACGCCTCGCGAACAAGTTCGCTCCTACCGGTTAGCGCTATGGTCAGATGCGTTAGACCGTAGCCTGAGCCCCTTCAAACCAGGCGAGTTTTTCACGCAGCTTGACCACTTCACCCACGATCACCAGCGTCGGCGCATGGACTTCATGCTCCGCGACCATTCGTGGCAGATCGGCCAAAGTGCCTGTAAACACCCGCTGACTGGAGGTAGTGCCCTGCTGAATCAATGCTGCCGGGGTATCAGCGGATCGACCGTGCTTGATCAGTTGCTCACAGATAATCGGCAGACCGATCAGCCCCATGTAAAACACCAGGGTCTGTGCGGGCGCTACCAAGTCACTCCACGGCAGATCACTGGTACCGTTTTTCAAGTGCCCGGTGATGAAGCGTACTGATTGCGCATGATCACGGTGAGTCAGCGGAATACCGGCATAGGCCGCGCAACCGCTGGCTGCCGTGATACCCGGTACCACCTGAAATGGAATGCCGTGAGCCGCCAGTTCTTCAATCTCTTCTCCACCACGGCCGAAGATGAACGGATCACCGCCCTTCAACCGCAGAACGCGCTTGCCCTGCTTGGCCAGATCAACCAGTTGCTTGTTGATCTCGTCTTGCGGGACGGCGTGATCAGCACGGCGCTTGCCTACATAGATCCGCTCGGCATCACGTCGGCACAGATCCAGAATCGCCGGCGCCACAAGGCGGTCATATAGCACCACATCAGCCTGCTGCATAAGGCGCAGCGCTCGGAAGGTCAGCAAATCCGGGTCACCCGGTCCTGCGCCTACCAGATAAACTTCACCGGGAGCATGCGGCGCGTCGCCTGCAATCTTGGCGATCAGCAAACGCTCTGCTTCAGCACCCTGCCCGGCCAGTTGCCGGTCAGCAATCGGGCCCTGGAAAACCTCTTCCCAGAAGGCACGGCGCTGGGTGACGTCCGGAAACAGATTCTTCACCTGACTACGGAAACGCGCCGCCAGCCCGGCCAGTTGACCGTAAGTCGACGGAATCCAGGTTTCCAGCTTGGCGCGAATCAAACGCGCCAGCACCGGAGCATCGCCGCCGCTGGAAACCGCGATGACCAGAGGCGAGCGGTCGACAATGGCCGGGAAGATCACGCTGCACAGAGCAGGCGCATCCACCACGTTGACCGGCACACAACGCTGCTTGGCATCCTGCGACACCTGAGCGTTGAGAGGCTCGTCATCGGTGGCAGCAATGATCAGCACGCAGCCGTCGAGATCACTGACGTTATAGCCGCGCAGAATCAGGTGCCCACCACTTCGCTCAACCAGTTCGCGCAGTTGCGGCTCGATCTCTGGCGCGACTACCCGAATCACAGCACCGGCCTCGGCAATGAGGCGGGATTTGCGCAATGCAATCTCGCCACCGCCCACGACCAGCACTTGGCTGCCACGCAGGTTATGGAACAGCGGCAGAAATTCCATCTAGCCGATGACCTCTAGGCCGCCCATGTAAGGTTTGAGCACGTCCGGCACGCGGATCGAACCGTCGGCCTGCTGGTAGTTTTCCAGCACAGCAACCAGGGTGCGGCCAACCGCCAGACCCGAACCGTTCAGGGTGTGAACCAGTTCTGGCTTGCCGGTTTCCGGGTTGCGCCAGCGAGCCTGCATACGACGCGCCTGGAAATCACCGCAGTTGGAGCACGACGAAATCTCGCGGAATTTATCCTGGCTAGGAATCCATACTTCCAGATCGTAGGTTTTAACTGCGCTGAAGCCCATGTCGCCCGTGCACAGCGCCAGAACGCGGTAAGGCAGCTCAAGCAGTTGCAAGACGCGCTCAGCGTTAGCCGTCAGGCTTTCCAGGGCTTCCATGGACTTTTCAGGCTCGACGATCTGGACCATCTCGACCTTGTCGAACTGGTGCTGACGGATCATGCCGCGAGTATCACGACCCGATGCGCCCGCTTCGCTGCGGAAGCACGGAGTATGAGCCACGAACTTCAACGGCATCTGCTTGGCGTCGAGGATTTCGCCAGACACGATGTTGGTCAGGGAGACTTCCGCAGTCGGGATCAGGTACAGATCCGCCTCGCCTTCGCGGGAGATCTTGAACAGGTCTTCTTCAAATTTCGGCAACTGACCGGTGCCCTGCAACGCTGGCGCCTGAACCAGATAAGGCGTGTACGCCTCTTCGTAGCCGTGCTCGTTGATGTGCAGGTTAATCATGAACTGCGCAAGTGCACGATGCAGGCGAGCAATCGGACCACGCAGCAATGCGAAACGGGCACCGGAGAGCTTGGCGGCGGTTTCAAAATCCAGCCAACCGTATTTCTCGCCCAGCGCAACGTGATCCTGTACCTGGAAGTCAAACGAGGCTGGAGTGCCCCACGTACGGACTTCGACGTTCTCGTCTTCGTCAGCGCCAACCGGAACCGATTCGTGAGGCAGGTTCGGCATGCTCAGAAGCATGGCGTCCAGTTCTGCCTGAATACCATCCAGTTCTTTCTTGCCGGTGTTGAGCTCTTCGGCCATACGGTCGATATCGGCCATCAGCGGCGCGATATCTTCACCGCGTTGCTTGGCCTGACCGATGGATTTGGAACGGGAATTACGCTCGGCCTGAAGCTGTTCAGTACGGGTCTGAACGGTCTTGCGCTGAGCTTCCAGCGCTTCGATGCGGGCAACGTCCAGTGTAAAGCCACGGGAAGCCAGGCGATCCGCTACGTCCTGAAGTTGGGTACGTAACAGTTTGGAATCGAGCATATCGTTCTCTCGTTTATCAAAGTCTGGTGAGGGACAGGCCAACCCACGTCGCGAGCAGCCCGCCGAACACGCTGATACCGGCATAGCCAAGGGCTAACGGCATTTGCCCGCTTTCAAGCAGGCGCAGCGTATCCAGTGAAAAGGATGAAAAGGTCGTAAGACCCCCAACAAAGCCGACGATCAGGCCGGCGCGAATCTCTATCGGTACTTCCGGGCGCAGCAAGAAAAGGCCGTAGAGCACACCGATGATCAGGCAACCGACGATGTTCACCGCCAGGGTTGCCGCGTAAAAATGCCTTGGCCAGTTCGCGCTGACCCAAGTGCCAGCAGCGAAGCGCAATAATGTACCAGCGATACCGGCAATCGACACCGCAAGAATGGTTTTGAACACTACTTTCTCCGTTGACGAGGGCTGGAAGCATCCAGAGCAGCCAGATGCTTGAGCTTTTCACCGATTTTCAGTTCCAGGCCACGCGGCACCGGCTGGTAATAATGACGTGGCTCAAGGTCGTCGGGAAAGTAATCTTCACCCGCCGCATACGCATCCGGCTCGTCGTGGGCATAACGGTACTCTTCGCCATAGCCCAGCTGTTTCATGAGTTTGGTCGGCGCATTGCGCAGATGCAGCGGGACTTCCAGCGAGCCGTGTTCAGTGGCTTCGCGCATTGCCGCCTTGAAGCCCATGTAAACGGCATTGCTTTTCGGCGCACAGGCCAGATAAACAATCGCCTGAGCCACTGCCAGTTCCCCTTCCGGGCTGCCCAGTCTTTCCTGAACATCCCAGGCCGACATGCATAATGGCAACGCGCGGGGATCAGCATTACCGATGTCTTCACTGGCCATGCGCACCACGCGGCGCGCCAGATACAGCGGGTCGCAACCGCCATCGATCATGCGTGCAAACCAATACAATGCGGCATCGGGGTTGGAGCCGCGAATGGATTTATGCAGGGCAGAAATCTGGTCGTAGAACGCTTCGCCACCTTTGTCGAAACGACGACGGCTATCGCCCATCAGACTTTGAAGTAGCTCCAGGCTGATTTCCGAGCCGTCTTCCGCAAGGTCTGACGCGTTCTCCAGTAAATTCAGCATGCGCCGACCGTCACCGTCGGCAGCGGCCATGAGCATGGCAAAACCTTCGTCACTCAGACTCAACTGGTGCTTGCCCAGTCCGCGCTCTTCGGTCAGCGCACGATTCACCAGCTTGCGCAGCGCGGCTTCATCAAGGCTCTTGAGGACATACACCCTGGCCCGGGACAGCAACGCGTTGTTGAGCTCAAACGAAGGGTTTTCAGTGGTCGCACCGATGAAGATCAGCGTCCCGTCTTCGACATAAGGCAGAAAAGCATCCTGCTGGGACTTGTTGAAGCGGTGTACTTCATCGACAAACAAAATGGTGCGACGGCCGTACTGTCCGGCTTGCTGTTTGGCGACTTCCACCGCCTGACGAATCTCTTTGACCCCGGCCAGCACCGCAGAAACCGTCTCGAAGTGCGCATCCGAAACTTTCGCCAGCAACCGGGCCAGTGTGGTTTTGCCGACACCGGGCGGTCCCCAGAAAATCATCGAATGCAGAGCACCCTGCTCCAGCGCCTCGCGCAGAGGCTTGCCGTGAGCCAGCAAATGCTCTTGACCGACATACTCGTCCAGATTGGTCGCACGCAACCGCGCGGCCAATGGTTGAGCAATCGGTTCACTTCGAAACAGGTCCATGGACAACCGTTAAAACCTCTTATTCCTGAATGACGTCAGCGCCTTTCGGAATCTGGAACTGGAATTTGCTCGCCGGAATCGCCTCATTGGCTTTCACCCCGGTGAACAGGATATTGGTGCGCTGGCCGACACTGTCAATCAACTGCATGTCATTGATAACGCCGTTACGGAACGACAGACGCAGGCTGTCGAACAGCGTGTCCTTGGTTTTAGGCTTGAGGGTGAAATCAATCACGCCGCCCGCTTCCTTGGCAGTGATGTCAAAACTTTCACTGATCTTCGACACGTCACCGGACAGCAACAGTGCAGGCGTCTGGGTCAGACGCTGGTCGAGGGTCTTGATCGTGACCTGCTCCAGGTCCGGGTCCCACAGGGAAACCTTCTTGCCGTCGGAGACCATCAGTTGCTCCTGCGGCGCGTCGGTGTGCCAGTTGAACAGGCCCGGACGCTGCAAGGCCATTTCGCCCGACGTTTCCTGCAACTGAGTGCCGCCGCCGTCCAGGGTCAACTGGGAAAAACGCGCAGTCAGGGTTTTGGACGTCTCCAGCAACTGGGTCAGACGAGCGACGTCTTTGCTATCGGCGTGCGCCGGAATCGCGGAGAAGGTCAGTGCAGTTACCAACAACATGCGGAAAAGACGCATGGGAGTCCTCATTGAGTTCGGTGGAGTCTCGCCAGCAATCGAACGCTGGCGAGGCATTTATGGACGTGCGCGATCAGTCGCGCATCGGGCCCGGCGCGATCACTTCACGCGAGCCGTTGGTGTTCATGGAGGTCACTACGCCCGCCATTTCCATCGCTTCGATCATCCGGGCGGCGCGGTTGTAGCCGATCTTCAGCTTGCGCTGTACCGCAGAAATCGAAGCACGACGGCTTTCAAGCACAAATTTGACAGCCTCGTCATATAGCGCATCGCTTTCGCTGTCTTCGCCACCTTCACCACTGCCGCCGTCGAAGCCACTACCGGCCTCCTCGACACCCGCAAGAATGTCGTCGTTGTAATCCGGCGTACCACGCAGCTTCCAGGCCTCCACTACACGGTGTACTTCTTCATCGGAGACAAAAGCGCCGTGGACACGAATCGGCAGGCTAGTACCCGGAGGCATGTACAGCATGTCACCATGACCCAGCAATTGTTCGGCGCCGCCCTGGTCGATGATGGTCCGCGAGTCGATCTTGCTCGACACCTGGAACGCCATGCGCGTCGGGATGTTGGCCTTGATCAGACCGGTGATCACGTCAACCGAAGGGCGCTGGGTCGCCAGAATCAGGTGGATACCCGCCGCACGAGCCTTCTGGGCAATACGCGCAATCAACTCTTCGACCTTCTTGCCGACGATCATCATCATGTCGGCGAACTCGTCCACCACCACAACGATAGTCGGCAGTTTGGTCAGCAGCGGTGCTTCGTCATGAATACTTTCACGCTTGTACAGCGGATCGGCCAGCGGTGTACCTGCTTCCTGAGCTTCCTTGACCTTCTGGTTGAAGCCCGAAAGGTTACGCACGCCCATCTTCGCCATCAGCTTGTAGCGACGCTCCATCTCGGCAACGCTCCAGCGCAAGGCGTTGGCGGCGTCCTTCATATCGGTCACAACCGGGCACAGCAGATGCGGAATGCCTTCGTAGATCGACAGCTCAAGCATTTTCGGGTCGATCATGATCAGCTTGGCGTCTTCCGGTCCGGACTTGAACAGGATCGACAGGATCATGGCGTTCACGCCCACTGACTTACCGGAACCGGTCGTACCCGCCACCAGCAAGTGAGGCATTTTCGCCAGGTCAGTGATGACCGGCTTACCGCCAATGTCATGGCCCAGCGCAAGCGTGACCGGTGACTTGGCGTTGTCGTATTCAGGCGTCGACAAGACCTCGGAGAAACGCACGATCTGCCGGTCTTCGTTGGGAATCTCGATACCGACCGTGGTCTTGCCTGGAATGACTTCAACCACACGAACGCTGGTCACGGCCAGGGAACGCGCAAGGTCTTTGGCCAGGTTGGCGATACGGCTGACCTTGACGCCTGCTGCTGGCTGGATTTCGTAGCGGGTAATCACCGGCCCCGGATGAATGGAGTCCACCGATACTTCGACACCAAACTCCTTGAGCTTGATTTCCAGCAGGTGGCCAACGGCAGCGAGGGACTCAGGGGAATAATTGAGCTGTTTCTTTTCCGCCGGATCGAGGATCGAGATCGGCGGCAAGGTGCCTTCTACAGCGCTATCAACGAACAAAGGGGCCTGTTTTTCCTTCAGCACACGCTTGCTTGGCTCGGGAGCCTTGGCGGGAGCTGGAGCAATGACGGCCGGAATATGGGTTTCACGAGCGGCCATGTGCGTGCTCAAGGCCTTCTCACGCTCGATCAGGCGTTCCTTGGCCTTGGCCTGCTCACGACGATCAGATGTAGCAGGCGCGACCACTTCGTTCACGCGGTCATCCACTTCACGCAGTTGCGCAACCATCTGCTTGCGCTCATTACGCGCCGCCCACCAGTTGTTGACCGCGTCGTAAAACAGCTCGAACAGATCAAGGGTGATCTTGCCGGTCACATCCATGACCTTGAACCACGACAGATCGGTAAACACCGTCAGGCCAAACAGGAACAAGGCAATGAATAACAGCGTGCTGCCCTGGATATTCAGGGCTTTCTTGGCCATGTCACCGAGAATCTCACCCAGTACACCGCCGGCCGAGCCCGGGAAACCTGCCGCGAAATGGAAGTGAATATGCGCCAGCGCAGCACCGGCAAGCACCAGAAATACCAGACCGATCAGCCGCCACGAAAACAGCCAGCCACTCCACTGCCATGGTTCATGACGATGACGAAACACCTGCCAGGCCTTGACGGCCAGCAACAGCGGAAAAATGTAGGCGAAGTAACCCAGCACCATGAACAGAATGTCGGCGCAGAAGGCACCAGCACGGCCAGCCGCATTCTGAACTTCAACCGAACTGCTGGTATGACTCCAGCCGGGATCGTTCTGATCATAAGTCAGCAACGCCATCATCAAATACAGGCACAGCGCGCCAAAGGCGATCAATGCACCTTCCTTGAGCCGGTAGTGCAATTGCTGCCGCCAGAGCGGAACGGGGCTGGGTACTGCGGTGGATTTCTTCAAAACGCTTTTATTCCTGCGCTATAGCGCGAACATCTGGTGATTGACTACCAACGACTGAATCTGCAAAACGATTGTCAGGCCATACAGCTTGAACGGCAGACTGCAAAGCGCGCATTGTACGGATTTGTACGCCTGATGCCACGGTAGCATCCTGCCTTGTAAACAGCGTTCTGGCCGGGTAGTTTCGGATTGTGGTGCAGGACGAAGCTTGCCTTGGCTGATGGTCAGACGCCCCTTGATTGCTGAACACTAGTCTGGCGTGGACATGGCTCATCTTCAAGCACCGTTGCAAACGTTGAATTTGAGCATGCATTCTCTTTCGTGACAAAGACTTATGCCGCATTTTTTAACCGGACGATCAATTGCCCATACCGCTTCACGTATCAAAGACCACGCACAGGACGCTTGCGTGTAACAGACGACCGATTATGACCACGACTGCTGCATGGAGTTGCAATCGCGCTGCCTCCCCCGCCCTCCCCTTCTGCAAAGTGCTGCCCTTATGCTGACCTGGTTAAAACGTGACAACCTGACTTTTCCACCACTGGAAAAAGCCTTGCGCGAACCTGACGGCCTGCTTGCTGCCGGGGGCGATCTGTCTCCGGACCGATTGGTGCAGGCTTATCGCCATGGCTGCTTCCCGTGGTTTCAGGATGAGCAGCCCATTCTCTGGTGGTCACCCGACCCTAGAACCGTGATCTTCCCTGAGGAACTCCATGTTTCGCGCAGCCTCGCTAAACTGATACGTCAGGAGCGCTATCGCGTGACCTTCGATGAGGATTTCGCTGCCGTGATCCGTGCGTGCGCCGGACCGCGTGCCTATGCCGACGGCACCTGGATTACCGGCTCAATCCAGGCCGCTTATCTGGAACTGCATCAACGTGGCTACGCCCACAGCGTCGAAGTGTGGGACAACGACATGTTGGTTGGCGGGCTTTATGGACTGGCGATGGGTCAGCTATTTTTTGGCGAGTCGATGTTCAGTCGGGCCGACAATGCCTCCAAGGTTGGCTTTGCAACACTGGTGGAGCGCTTGAAAGCCTGGGGATTTGTACTGATTGATTGCCAGATGCACACCAATCATCTGCAAAGCTTCGGCGCCCGGCCTATCTCACGCAAGACTTTTTCCGATTACCTGACTCGGCACCTGGATCAGCCCAATCAAGCCGACTGGTTGCCTAGGCGAGTTCAGCAGGCTGACATACACTCTTGATAACGATTTATTTTTTGCGGTGGGGGCAATCATGACAGAGCTGGCGCGGCTGAAGTTTTATGCCACTCAACCCCATTCGTGCAGCTACCTGCCGGAAGAACAGGCTACTACGTTGTTCCTGGACCCCAGCCAGCCAATGGACGTGCAGGTTTATGCCGATCTTTCCGACATGGGCTTTCGCCGCAGCGGCGACCATCTCTATCGGCCACATTGCCAAAACTGCAGTGCTTGCGTGCCTGCGCGCATCCCGGTAGACCTCTTTGTGCCTGACCGGCAGCAAAAACGCATTTTCAAACGCAATGCCGACATTGAAGTGCACTGCACTAAACCGCGCTTTACCGAAGAATATTTCGACCTTTACCAACGCTATATCGAACAGCGTCATGCTGACGGGGACATGTTTCCGCCTAGTCGCGATCAATTTTCGACTTTTTTAGTGCGTGACTTGCCGTTCTGCAGATTCTACGAGTTTCGCCTGGATAATCGTCTGCTGGCCGTAGCCGTTACCGACGTATTGCCCAACGGTCTTTCTGCGGTTTATACCTTTTACGAACCCACCGAAGAACGCCGCAGTCTGGGGCGTTACGCCATTTTGTGGCAGATAGCCGAAGCCGCACGCCAGCAGCTGTATGCGGTGTATCTGGGCTACTGGATCAAGAACTGCCAAAAGATGAATTACAAGACCCAATATCGGCCCATCGAGCTGCTTACAAACCAAAGATGGATCACTCTTTATTGAAGACCTTGGCTTAACCGGCATTTTTCGGGCACAATGCACGCCGCTTTTGCCTGGCGCCACTTGCACCGGGCCACTCATTAGATACCGAGGGCTTTACTGCATGTCGAAAGAAGACAGCTTCGAAATGGAAGGCACTGTCGTCGACACCCTGCCCAACACCATGTTTCGTGTGGAGTTGGAAAACGGGCACGTCGTAACCGCGCATATCTCCGGCAAGATGCGCAAGAACTACATCCGTATTCTTACCGGTGACAAGGTGCGTGTTGAACTGACGCCCTACGACTTGAGCAAAGGGCGCATTACTTACCGCGCCCGATAAGCAAGTCTTAACAAAAACGCCCGGCTTCTGCCGGGCGTTTTTGTGCGCCTGGGTTTTACGTAGGTACATCGATTACCTGTGGGAGCGGTGCTTGGTCTGGG
>NZ_JACONW010000100.1 GCF_014357575.1 Pseudomonas folii
TCCCACCGCCATCGCAGCCTTCGGCAGCTCCTACACATGCAGGTGATTCAAAAAGCAATGACCACCAAACACCCACAAACGTCCGAACACCCTCTACAGCGCTTCTTCACATCCCGAAGGGCCCGGCCGACTTTTGAATGGGAGCGTCATCAGCACCGCGATGTGCTGCTGATCAATCATCCTTTGTGCCAGGCCGCTTTCAGTCGTCAGGGGGCGCAACTGCTGCATTTCCAGCCCACGGGGCAGAAGCCCTGGCTCTGGTGCGCATCTCGCTGGCCGCAAGTGGGCGCGATCCGCGGCGGAGTGCCGGTGTGTTGGCCCTGGCATGGGCGGCACCCGAATGAACCTGGCTGGCCTGCGCATGGCTGGGGTCGATTGCTGGACTGGAAGCTGATCGACAGCCACGAAAGCGAGTCCGGCGTCAGCCTGCACTGGCGATTGCAATTGTGTGACTGGCAGGCTGACTTATATGCCGAACTGGGGGAGGGCATGGAGTTGCGACTCAGCACCTGTCACGAGGACAGCGAGCCTTGCCAGTTTGGCCACGCTTTACATGCTTACTGGCGCATCAGTGATGTAGAAGACATTGCGTTGCAAGGGCTGGAAGGCGCGCAGGGCTACGATCAACTGAATCGACGGGTCTGTCGGCAGGAAGGCGAGCTACGCGTCGCTGGCGGCTGTCAGCGGGTGTTCGAACACACCGGCTCGCTGCAACTGGAAGATCAAACCTGGCAGCGTCGTTTGGGCATCAACAGTTGCGACAACGCCAGCACCGTCGTCTGGCATCCGGGTAACAGGCCGCTGCTGGGCGTGGCTGGCGATGAAGCATCCGGATTTGTCTGCGTCGAAGCGGCGTCAGGTAACGATGAAAGCCTGAGCCTGGCACCGGGTGAGCAGGTCGAGCTGAGCTTGCAGGCGTGTTTGCTGCATTGATGGCTAAGTTGAACTCATTTTTCTGTAGGAGCTGCCGAAGGCTGCGAAGCATTTATCCTGACACACCGCGATCGCAGCCTTCGGCAGCTCCTACAGAAAGCTTTAAGCGCTACCCCTGATCCTCAACCGGATACCGGCTGTCATTCAAGCTCTCCTTGATCTTGCGCAGGTGTGGCTGGAAGTCCACGCCGCGGCGTAGGGTCATGCCGGTAGCCAGCACATCGAGCACGGTGAGCTGGATGATCCGCGAGGTCATCGGCATGTAGATATCGGTGTCCTCCGGCAGCGGGATATTCAGGCTCACCGTACTGGCCTGTGCCAAGGGGGAGCCGGCTGCGGTCAGACCCAGCACCGACGCGCCATTGGCCCGTGCGATGCGCGCCACTTCCACCAGCTCCCGCGTACGGCCTGTATAGGAAATGATCACGAACAACTCACCGGTGTGTGCCACCGAGGCAATCATGCGCTGCATCAGCACATCGGCGTGGGCGGTCACCGCCAGATTGAAACGGAAGAACTTGTGCTGGGCGTCCAGCGCCACAGGGGCCGAAGCACCCAGCCCGAAGAAGTGGATCTGCCGCGCCTGAATCAACATGTCCACAGACTTGCTGATCAGCGCCGGGTCCAGTTGCTGAACGGCGCTGTCCAGCGAAGCAATCGCGCTGCCGAAAATCTTTTTGGTATAGGCCTCGGGATCATCGTCGGCTTCTACTGCACGACTGACGTACGCCGCACCACTGGCCAGACTTTGCGCCAACTGTAATTTGAGTTCTGGATAACCGCTGACAGCAAAGGAGCGGCAGAAGCGATTGACGGTCGGCTCGCTGACTTTTGCAGCCTGGGCCAATGCCGCGATACTGAACCGAGTTGCTTGTTGTGGGTTAAGAAGAATCGCTTCAGCTACCTTGCGCTCAGCTTTGTTGAGCTCTTCGAGGCGGCTCTGGATCTGCTCCAGAAGATTTCTTGAGTGGTCCATTCAAAGTCCTAATCAGGCAGATTTGCTCAGGTTTTTTTGAGGGCAGGCACATAGGCCCTTTAGCCTGTAGCAAAGGTGGCCTATCGTACTCAGGGCCTGTGTTGATCACCACTGGAATATGCTTCTAGATGGAATGTTGTGGTTATTACTACATATGGCCTTGAGTAACGCCTTTAAAAAAGGTATTTGTAGCTTAACTTGATAAAAGAACCAACATTATGCTCTCGATTACGGTTGAACCGTGCACTTTTGCCTTGTTTGGCGCCCTGGGCGACCTGGCAGTGCGCAAGCTGTTCCCGGCGCTTTATCAGCTCGACCGCGCTGGATTGCTGCATGCCGACACGCGAATTCTCGCATTGGCGCGTGAGGCTGGCGACGAACAGCAGCATTTGGCACACATCGAAGAATCGTTGCGCCGCTTCGTTCCCGAAGCACAACTTGAAACAGAACACGTTGAGCGTTTTCAGGCGCGCTTGAGTTACCTGCACGTCGACTTTCTCAAGGCCGAGGATTACGTCGCGCTGGCCGAGCGGGTGGGCGATGCCGAAACCCTGATCGCTTACTTCGCCACACCTGCTTCGGTGTATGGCGCGATTTGTGAAAACCTGGCGTCGGTCAACCTGACCGACCGCACCCGCGCCGTACTGGAAAAGCCCATCGGTCATGACCTTGCTTCCTCGCGTCGGGTCAACGACGCCGTGGCGCAGTTCCTGCCGGAAAGCCGCGTCTACCGCATCGACCACTATCTGGGCAAAGACACCGTTCAGAACCTGATTGCCCTGCGATTTGCCAACAGCCTGTTTGAAACCCAGTGGAACCAGAACCACATTTCCCACGTGGAAATCACCGTTGCGGAGAAGGTGGGTATCGAAGGCCGTTGGGGGTATTTCGATCAGGCCGGGCAACTGCGCGACATGATCCAGAACCACTTGCTGCAATTGCTGTGTCTGATCGCCATGGACCCGCCGAGTGACCTGTCCGCCGACAGTATTCGTGACGAGAAGGTCAAGGTGCTCAAGGCTCTCGCACCGTTCACGCCGGAGCGCCTGGCCACTCAGGTGGTTCGTGGTCAATACACCGCCGGTTACAGCGAAGGCAAAGCCGTGCCGGGTTATCTGGAAGAAGAGAACTCCAACACCCAGAGCGATACCGAGACCTTCGTCGCCCTGCGTGCCGATATTCGTAACTGGCGCTGGTCAGGTACACCGTTCTATCTGCGTACCGGCAAACGTATGCCGCAGAAGCTGTCGCAGATCGTGATCCATTTCAAAGAGCCGCCGCACTACATCTTCGCCCCCGAGCAACGCATGCAGATCAGCAACCGTCTGATCATTCGCCTGCAGCCGGACGAAGGTATTTCCTTGCAGGTCATGACCAAGGATCAAGGCCTGGACAAGGGCATGCAGCTGCGCAGCGGCCCGTTGCAATTGAATTTTTCCGACACTTACCGCAGCGCACGCGTCCCTGATGCCTATGAGCGTTTGCTGCTGGAAGTCATGCGCGGCAATCAGAACCTGTTTGTTCGCAAAGATGAAATTGAGTACGCCTGGCAGTGGTGCGATCAGTTGATCGCCGGTTGGAAAAAGGCGGGCGATGCGCCCAAGCCTTATGCCGCCGGATCGTGGGGGCCCATGAGCTCCATCGCCCTGATTACTCGTGATGGGAGATCGTGGTATGGCGATATGTGAACTTGAATTCCCGCAAGGCCTTGTGGCTCGGGATTTTGACAGTCCGCAGCAGTTGGCCGAGACACTGGCTGCCAACGTAGCTGAACAGCTCAACGCTGCAATCAACGCCAAGGGCGTGGCGACGCTGGTTGTCTCCGGTGGGCGTAGCCCGGTGGCGTTCTTCCAGAGCCTGGCGCAACAGCCGCTGGACTGGTCGAAAGTGGTCATCAGCCTGGCTGATGAACGCTGGGTGCCCGTTGAGCACGCCGACAGCAATGCCGGCCTGCTGCAGCGTTTCCTGTTGCAAGGTCCGGCGGCCAAAGCGCGTTTCTTCGGTTTGTACACCGTCGCGCCGAGCCTCGAAGAAGCCGCCGTAGCGGCTGATCAGGCGCTGGCCGAGCTGCCGCCGATCGATGTGCTGATTCTGGGCATGGGTGATGACGGACACACCGCCTCGCTGTTCCCGAACAGCCCGAACCTGAACGAAGCGCTGCAGTTGGACAGTACACGCCGCTGCCTGCCAATGCTGGCGCCTGCTGTTCCCCATCAACGCTTGACCATGACCCGTCAACTGCTGGCTTCGGCGCGCCTGCCGATTCTGTCGGTTTCCGGTCAGGCCAAACTCGACACCCTGCGGGCCGCATTGGCAGGCGATGATCTCGCTGAAATGCCAATTCGAGCCTTCCTTGACTCTTCACTTGAGATTTACTGGTGCCCATAACAAAAGGATCCGCCGCCATGAACACCGTCGATACCACTCAGCCGCTGAACAGCATGGCGAACAAGATCAAGCAGATTGACGAACTCTGCGCCAAGGCGAAAATCTTGCCGGTCATCACCATCCTGCGTGACGAGGACGTCCTGCCGCTGGCAGACGCCTTGGCCGCCGGAGGCATGACGGCGCTGGAAGTCACCTTGCGCTCGGCTTTTGGCCTGAGCGCAATCCGGATTCTTCGTGAGCAGCGCCCTGAGCTTTGCGTTGGCGCTGGCACTATTCTCGACCGGCACATGCTGGCCGACGCCGAGGCAGCCGGTTCGCAGTTCATTGTCACGCCAGGCAGCACGCAGGACTTGCTGCAAGCCGCGCTCGACAGCCCGCTGCCGCTGTTGCCCGGCATCAGCAGTGCGTCGGAGATCATGATTGGTTATGCGATGGGCTATCGCCGCTTCAAGCTGTTCCCGGCTGAAATCAGCGGCGGTGTCGCAGCGATCAAAGCCCTTGGCGGTCCCTTCAATGAAGTGCGTTTCTGCCCAACCGGCGGCGTCAACGCCGACAACCTCAAGAGCTACATGGCGCAGTCTAACGTCATGTGCGTCGGCGGTACGTGGATGATCGACAACGCCTGGGTCAAGAATGGCGACTGGGGCCGTATCCAGGAAGCCACCGCGCAGGCGATGGCGTTGTTCGATTAACACCAGACCTACCAGTCCATAGGACCGGCTTTAGCCGGGAGGACGTCAGTGCATTCGCTGATTTTGTTTCGTCAGAAATGCCGCCCTCCCGGCTGAAGCCGGTCCTACGAATCGATCGGCACTATCGGCCGAGCTTATGCAACGCCTCCACCAACACCCCCATATCCGCTGCCGAGGTACTGAACCCCGGCGTAATCCGGATACACGGCCCGCACGCTGCGCCTTCCCGGGCGACGGTGAAAAGGTTGTAGTCCTCCAGCAAGCGCTCAACCATCTTCTGCTGATCTGCCTGATGGGTGAAGCGCAGCGCGGTGATCCCGCAATACAGCCGCGGATCGTCCGGAGTCAGAATCTCGATATGCTCCAGCGCTCTTGAAGGCTTGACCCACAGGTCGCGCATGTAATTCAGACGTGCGCCTTTGCTGGCTGAGCCACCCATCGCCGCATGTTCTACGAACACCTTGGGCAAGGTCATCCAGGCCGGAATATTCGGTGTTCCGTAGGGCACCAGCGACAGAATGTCGTCGCTGGCATAGCGTGTGTCGCCCATGTCCGGGTCGATAGCAGAAATCCTGTCCCGTGCCACGTAGATAAAACCCAGGCTCAACGGCGCGCCAATCCATTTCTGCAGGTTGTAGCCAGCGAATGCTACGCCCAGCTCGTCGAGTTTGAAGTCCAGTTGGCCCAGGGCGTGGGCACCGTCAAGGATGACATCCACGCCGTGCTCTTTCGCCAGACCGGCAATGGCCTGGACCGGCATCACTAGCCCTGTGCGGTGGGTGACATGCGTCAGCGCCATCAGCTTGAGCCGGGGGTACTGCTCGAAAGCTTGCTGATAGCTGTTCAACAGGTCTTCGTAGGTAGCGGGATGGACGTGGGAAATCTCGATGACTTCGACACCACGACTTTTGGCCAGCCAGCGCATGGCGGACTGCACGCTGATGTAGTCCAGATCACAGATCAGCACCTGATCGCCAGGTTGCAACTGGTTGTAATTGCGGATCAGCGACTGTAACGATTCCGACGCGCAGCGGGTGATGGCAATTTCTTGCGCGCTGACCTGAAGCAGTTGCGCCAGTTGGCCGTGGATCATGGCGCTGTCGTGGGTATCGAATTGACGGCGCACATACACCGAGTTGCTACGGTTCACGTAATCGATATTACGACGATAGTCTTCCATGACTTCACGCGTCATGCGCCCGAAGTAGCCGTTCTCCAGATTGATCGGCCCTGGCTCAACGTCGTAACGCCCGGCGATGGCCTGCCAGAACTGTTCATCCCTTGCCTGTTGCTGGAGCATTGCATCCTCTCTTGTCAAAACCACCTAACCATCTCTATGCATTGCTGACGAACTATGGAAGCGGTGCTTGGTGATGCGTAATCCCGTAGGACCGGCTTTAGCCGGGAGGGCGTCGGCAACATTTGCCAAACCTTGTTCGCCAGAAATACCGCTCTCCCGGCTAAAGCCGGTCCTACGGAGTTGCAGGCGACCAAAGAATCTCCCACGTGATCCGACTGCCAGTCAGTCCAGCTTCTTCCGCGGTCGCGTACGCAGCGGATCAAGCAGCTCCGACAGGCCGTTGTGGTCAATCTCCTGCATCAACGCCAACAGGCTGCCCAGCTCCCCCTTGGGGAAGCCTTCCCGCGCAAACCAGTTCAGGTATTGGCCCGGCAAGTCGGCCAGCAGGCGGCCTTTGTATTTGCCAAACGGCATTTCGCGGGTGACCAGCAGCAAAAGTTTTTCCGGATCCATGAGCTTCGCGTTACCTGATTTCAAAACACCCTGACGATACGTGCATTCTGCATGCAGGCCAAAGGACAGTTCATGCAGAAATCACGACTCGTCTGTATGGTGTTTAATATAAGTCATTGATTTTAAAGGATTAGGTTTATTCAAAAAGCTGGCATGCCCCCTGCAATTACCTAAGCATGCAAATCATTTTGTATAAACCTGCCCATAAGGAACTTGAAAATGACTGACATCAATAAAGAATCGATCTCCCTTCTGAACGACCTGATCGAAACCAGCAAAGATGGCGAAAAGGGTTTTCAGACCAGCGCAGAAGATATCAAAAACCCTGCAATCAAGGCTTACTTCCTGAGCCGTTCTGCAGAAATCAAAACTTCGGTCGCTGAGCTGCAGGCTGAAGTACGTTCACTGGGCGGCGATCCAGAAACTTCTTCCAGCGTTAGCGGCACCCTGCACCGTGCATGGGTTGACCTGAAGTCGGTACTGACCGGTAAAGACGACAAAGCAATCCTGGAAGAAGTAGAGCGCGGCGAAGACGTAGCGCTGAAGGCTTACAAAGAAGCCCGTCAGAAAGCGGTTGAGAAGAACCTGCCAGCTTCTGTTACCTCGTTGATCGACAAGCAACTGGTTGGCGTACAAGCTAACCACGATAAAGTCCGTGACCTGCGTAATGCTGCTCGTGCCGAGAAAGCTGCACACTAAGACTTGATTGTCTGAAAAAACGCCAGCCAGCCTGGCGTTTTTTTATGGCTTTAATTCAGCGATAGGTGTGGCCAGACGCGCACCTGTGGGAGCGAATTTATTCGCGAAGCGGCCAATGTTAACGCAGGCTAATTAACTGGCTGAGCCCTGCCTTCTGGCTAAACATCCCCCTCGAAACTAAGCCGGCTCAACCCGATTACGCCCGTTGCTCTTGGCAACATACAGCGCCTTGTCGGCAGTGCTGAACAGCGTATCAACAGGGGCGCCAGCATTCGCCTCTGTACAGGCGATACCAATGCTGACGGTAATTGGCTGGTTATCCCCCGCATAGGGTGCAATATCCTGCACGGCTTGCCTGATGATCTCTGCGATGGCTCTGGCACCCTCCATATCGGTTTCACCCAGCACCACAACAAACTCTTCGCCGCCGTACCGGGCCACAAAATCACCTGGCCTTCTGATGTTGCTGGCGATGGTCGTTGCCACATTGCGTAGCGCCTCATCCCCGCCATGATGGCCGTGGCGATCATTGAAGGCTTTGAAGTGATCCACATCGATCACCAGCAGTGAAACGGGTTTGCCTGAACGGATGCTGCGCATCCATTCGCTTTTAATTACTTCATCGAGCCGACGTCGATTGGCCAGCCCGGTCAGCGCATCGGTGGACGCACGGGTTCTGAGTTCGGCTTCAGCCTGATGCCGCAGGCCTAATTCACGGCGCAGCAGCAGGCTCAGCCACAAAATACCTAAACACAATACGGTGGTAGCGATGCCGACCAGCAGCACATTGCGGTGCCAGAGGGCGTAGACCTCTTTTACAGACTGGCCTACCACCACAATCAACGGCAAATCACCGACATGGGAAAACGTATACAGGCGCTCTTTGCCGTCGATGGATGACGTCCCGGAAAAACTGCCATTACCTTCCTCAATAATCCGTTTGAAGTTCGGGCTGCTGGCAAAGCTGGTGGCGATGAGGTCCCTGCCGGGAATTTCCGGTTGGCGAGCGAGCAAAGCGCCGTCGGTATTGAGTAGCGTGACATTGCTGTCCGGACCAATGTCCAGCGTGCGAAACAACTGCTTGAAATACACCAGACGCATGGCCGCACTGGCGATGCCTTGAAACGAGCCATCCTCGCCGGATATTCGCCGACTGAAGGTGATGCACCAGTCCTTGAAACCTCCGCGCGACTTGAAAGGCGCACCGACTTTCATCTCCAGTGATGGGTTACGCATGTGCTCCTGAAAGTGCGCGCGATCGGCAAGATTGAAAGGGCGGGGCTGCAGTGATGTGGAGTCGGCAAGAATACGACCGTTCTTGTCCAGTAGCAGCAGGTCGCCTTTGTAGCGTGCCGCAGTGGAGCGATCAAACAGAACCAGATGACGCAGATTCGGCGCAATATTGTGCAGTTCGGGCATCTGCCACGCGCTGATCATGCCTTGCAGCGAGGTGTCGTAGAGCTCGGCATTACGCAATACATCGGCATCAATCAGACTCACGATATTGGAAGACGCCCGCGATGCCGCTTGATTGGCATCCTTTCGTTCGCGGATCAATAACGAGATAACAATGATCGCAATGGCGGCGATTGCCAGCACACTGCCGCATACCAGGAAAATTTCTGGTCGAGTCCATTTTTTATACGGTGCCTGCATGGCGTGTTGAACAATCATTGCGCGGGATAAACTCGGTAAATGATTAACGCTTCCCCAACGCTTTGTTTTTAAAGAGTTAAAGAATTTTTATGCATTTGAAGTCAATAGCGACCCGTTATTTATAACCCATGTGGGACGCGTTGAAACAGAAGTGATTTATTGTGCTTGTGAATGCGTTTTATTTGCTGAGCCGTCTTACTGTCTCAGTGACGCGGTGTTGTCATGCATGTAAGGGCGGGCTTCTTGTTGGAGGTTCGATAGTGGCCAGCAAGCTGATGTCCGACGTGGGACCGGCTTCAGCCGGGAAAGCTGCATTCCTGCCAACGCACATTTGCCAGTTGTACTGGTCTCTTCCCGGCTGAAGCCGGTCCCACGTCTTGAGGTCCGCAACCAACCGTGATGCATCACAACGGCAAATTGATCCCGAAGGTATTGATACCCTCGCGGCTATGCACGAACACGTTGCCGCCATGCATCAGCGCAATGGCTTTGACAATGGCCAGCCCCAGGCCATGGTTGGCGCCGCTGTTGGCGCGGGAGGCGTCCACCCGGTAAAAGCGTTCGAACAGCTTGGGCAGGTGTTCGCTGGCGATCTGCGTGCCGGGGTTGGCGACGCTCACACTGACGTGATCGGTCTGCTCGGCAATGTCCACGCGAATCGTTCGCCCAGCCTCAGTGTGTTGCACGGCATTGTGCAGCAAGTTGATCAGGGCCCGACGCAAGTGCGCCTTTTCCATGGGCACACGGGCATCACCGTGGACTTCGACCTGTACCTGCGCATCCTCAAGAATGAAGTCCAGATAATCCAGCGTGGTCGCCACTTCCTGAGCCAGAGAGGCGCAAGTCAGCTCCGTTACCTTGCTGCCCTGATCGGCACTGGCGAGGAAGAGCATGTCGTTGATGATCGAGCGCAGTCGTTCCAGTTCTTCCAGATTCGATTGCAGCACCTCGAAGTAGTGTTCCGCCGAACGCCCTCGGGTCAAGGCAACCTGGGTCTGACCTATGAGGTTGGTCAGGGGCGAGCGCAGTTCATGGGCGACATCCGCATTGAAGGATTCGAGCCGCGCATAGGCCTGCTCGACTCGCTCGAGTGTCGAGTTGAACGAGGTCACAAACTGGTTCAGTTCCGGTGGCAGCGGCGTCATCTGCAGGCGTCCGGAGAGTCTGGGAGGTGTGAGTTTTTGCGCCTCCAGGGAAAGACTGGTCAACGGCCGCAACCCGATACGCGCGACCCAATAGCCCAGCACTGACGCCAGCAGGATGCCGAGCGCCGCGAAGCCGATCAGGGCGATCATCAGCGAGTGCTGGGTTTGCAGGAATGTTTCGGTATCGACGGCAATCAGGAAACGTAGCGGCGGGCGTTGTTCCTTGTCCTCGAACTGGCTGACCAGCACTTTGAACGGATATTCATGCCCTGCAATCTGCAGGTCACGCATGCCCAAGGGGCCATTGGCGAAACGACGAATGTGGGCATCCGGGTTGCCGAACTCATAGACCGGATTGTCGCTGACCACCCAGAACCGCAGACGCTTGTCTTCTTCGCTGAGCAGCTTGAGTTTGCTTTTGATACGGCCCCAGTGTTCGACATCGCTGTGGCGATTGACCGCGGATTCCAGCACGCTGTAGCGCGCCTCTGCCTCCGCTTCCGGCAGCAGCGCCATGCTTTTATCAACCTGCAGATATAACGCCCAGCCGATCAGGGTAAAAACCAGCAACGCCACCAGCGCGAACAAACCGCTCAGGCGCAGGGCGATGGAGTCAGTCTTCACTGCGGCGCTCCGACGCGACTTTCAAGCACGTAGCCCATGCCGCGAATGGTGTGCAGTAATTTCTGTTCGAAGGGGCCGTCGAGTTTGGCGCGTAGTCGTTTGATCGCGACTTCGACGACGTTGGCGTCGCTGTCGAAATTGATGTCCCAGACCATCTCGGCGATGGACGTCTTGGAGAGAATTTCCCCTTGGCGGCGCGCCAGCACGCTGAGCAGCGAGAACTCCTTGGCCGTCAGGTCCAGACGCAGCCCGGCGCGGGTTGCCTTGCGGCTGATCAGGTCAATCCACAGATCGGCAATGCTGATTTGCATGGGCTCATGACCGCTGCTGCGTCGCGTCAGCGCTTGCAGGCGAGCGACCAGTTCAAGGAACGAGAACGGCTTGCCCAGGTAGTCATCGGCGCCTTCACGCAAGCCTCGGATACGGTCATCCACTTGCTCACGGGCGGTGAGCATGATCACGGGCGTCTGTTTGCGGGCCCGCAAGGTGCGCAACACGCCAAAACCATCCAGACCGGGAAGCATCACGTCGAGAATGATCACGTCGTAATCGCTTTCCAGCGCCAGGTGCAGGCCCTCGATACCGTCGCGGGCGAGGTCCACGGTAAAGCCTTGCTCGGTCAGGCCGCGACGCAGGTAATCGGCGGTCTTCTCTTCGTCTTCGATGATCAGGACACGCATGGGGCAGGGTCTCTTGGTGCAAAAAAAATACACAGTTTTTGAGCTGGAATACATTCCTGTGGGAGCGGTGCTTGCCCGCGATAAGGCTGGACGCGGTTCACTTTAGATCGCGGTGTTCTTATCGCGAGCAAGCTCTGCTCCCACAGGTTGAGATCCTTTTGGCTTATGAAACACCCGCTCCAGCTGCAGATAGATCACCGGCGTCGTAAACAGCGTCAGCATCTGGCTGACCAGCAACCCGCCGACCACCGCAATCCCCAGCGGTTGGCGCAGTTCGGCGCCGACACCATAACCGAGCATCAAGGGCAGGGCGCCAAGCAATGCCGCCAGGGTCGTCATGATGATGGGACGGAAACGCGTCAGGCAGGCTTCGTGAATCGCGTCCAGTGGGCTCATGCCGCGATCACGTTGCGCCTCCAGGGCGAAGTCCACCAGCAAAATACCGTTCTTCTTGACGATACCGATCAGCAGGACCACACCAATCAGGGCCATGATCGAAAAGTCCTGCCCCATCAACCACAGCAGTAACAGCGCTCCGATACCTGCCGAGGGCAGGGTGGAAATGATCGTCAGCGGGTGGACAAAGCTTTCATAAAGCACACCCAAAATGATGTAAACCGCCACCAGCGCCGCGAGAATCAGCCAAGGCTGGTTGGCCAGCGAACTCTGAAAAGCCTGGGCTGCGCCCTGGAAGTTACCGATGATCGACGCCGGCATGCCGATTTCGTTTTTGGCCTGATCGAGCATGCGCACCGCATCGCCCAATGCTACGCCTGGCGACAGATTGAACGACAGGTTGGCGGCGGGAAACATGCCGTCATGGGCGATGGACAACGGCCCCATGGTCGGAGCGCCCACTTTAGCCAGCGCCGACAGGGGGACCATTTCGTTGGTCAGTGGCGAGCGCAGATAGAAATACGCCAGGCTTTCGGCCTTGCCGCGCTGTTTGGCGTCCAGCTCCAGAATCACTTTGTACTGGTTGATTTCGGTCTGGAATTCGCTGATCTGCCGCTGGCCGAACGCGTCGTACAGGGCCTGATCGACATCATTGGTGGTCAGCCCGAAGCGCGCTGCAGCACTGCGGTCAATATTGATATGAGTGACGCTACCGCCCAGCTGCAAGTCGTTCGACAAGTCACGGAATGCCGGGTTGGTGCGCAGTTTTTCCGTCAGGCGCTGGGTCCAGGTATTGAGCAGCGGACCGTCGTTGCTCTTGAGTACATATTGATACTGACTGCGACTCGGGCCGGGGCTCAGGTTGATGTCTTGTCCGGCGCGCAGGTACAGAACGATGCCGGGAATCTTCGCCAGCTTCGGACGTATCCGGTCAATGAACTCACTCACCGAAACGTCGCGCTCACCCCGGGGTTTGAGCGATATCCAGAATCGCCCGTTGGCGATGGTCTGGTTGCTGCCGCTGACGCCCACCGAATGGGAGAACGCCTGGACTGCAGGGTCGGCACCAACGATTTTTGCCAGTTGCAGGTGTTTTTCCACCATGTCGGGGTAGGAGATATCGGCCGCAGCCTCGCTGGTGCCAAGGGCGAACGCCGTGTCCTGCACAGGGAAAAACCCTTTCGGGATCAGGACGTAGCCAACGCCTGCCAGCACAAATGTCAGTCCGAAAACCCCGAGCATGATCCGTTGATGGGCCAGGGCCTTGTTCAATCCTCGCTCATAAAGTGCCAGCAGGCGTTCGCTGAAACCAGGCTTTGCATGCGGATCATGTTTCGGCGCGCGCATGAACAGCGCCGCCAGCGTGGGTGCCAGCGTCAGTGAAACGACCACCGAAATCAGAATGGTGGCGGTGGCGGTGAGTGCAAACTCCTTGAACAGCCGCCCGACCACGCCGCCCATGAACAGCAACGGAATAAACGCCGCCACCAGGGAGAAGCTGATAGACACCACTGTGAAGCCGATTTCCCCGGAACCCTTGATCGCCGCTTCGCGCATGCCGTCACCGGCTTCAAGGTGTCGATGGATGTTCTCCACCACAACAATGGCGTCGTCCACCACGAACCCGACTGCCACCACAATGGCCACCAGCGTCAGGTTGTTCAGGCTGAAACCAAACACGTACATCATCGCGAAGCTGGCGACCAGCGAGACGCCCAGCACAGCGCTGACAATCAGCGTTGCCGACAGCTGGCGCAGGAAAAGCGCCATGACCGCGACCACCAGCAGGATCGCGATCACCAACGTCATTTCCACCTCGTGAAGCGAGGCACGAATGGTTCGCGTCCGGTCATTGAGCACCGAGACGTCGACCGAGGCCGGAAGCATTTCCAGCAGACGAGGCATCTCGCGCTGAATGCGGTCCACGGTTTCAACGATATTGGCACCGGGCTGGCGGAAGATCGTCACGTTGACGCCTTGCTGATCACCCGACCAGGCCTGCACGTACGCGTTTTCCGAACCGTTGATGACCCGCGCCACGTCCTTCAGATGAACAGGGGCGCCGTCCTTGTAGGAAACGATCAGTTGTGCGTAATCCTGGGGCCGAAACAGCTGATCGTTGGAGGCGATGGTGGACACGCTGTCCTTGCCGTACAACGCGCCTTTGGCGAGGTTGAGACTGGTCTGTTGCACCGCGACGCGGATATCGGCAAGGGTCAGGCCCAGTGCGGCGAGCTTCTCTGGAGCCGCTTGCACGCGAATCGCGGGTCGCTGCTGGCCGGTGATGAACACCTGCCCGACGCCGTCAATCTGGCTCAGTTGCCGCGCCAACAATGACTCCGTCACGTCGCTCAGTTCGGTAGGCGGCATCAGATTGGAGCTGACGCTGAGAATCAGCACCGGGCTGTCCGCCGGGTTGACCTTGCGCCAGGTCGGCAGGTTGGGCATATCGGCTGGAAGGCGGCCTGCCGCGGTATTGATCGCGGCCTGAACTTCCTGCGCGGCGGTGTCGATGCTTTTGTTGAGGGTAAATTGCAGGGTCAGGTTGGTGGAGCCCAAGGCGCTGCTGGAGGTCATTTGCGTCATGCCAGGGATGGCACTGAATTGCACCTCCAGCGGCGTCGCGACTGATGAGGCCATGGTTTCCGGGCTGGCGCCGGGTAATTGCGCGGTGACCTGAATCGTCGGGAACTCGGCCTCAGGCAGCGGCGCGACAGGCAGGCGCGGGAACGCAATCGCCCCCAGCAGAACCATGGCAAACGTCAGTAATAACGTGGCGACCGGATGGTCTACGCACCAGGCTGAAATCGATCCGCGGCCCTTCATCGTGTGCCGTCCAGCTCTGCCGTCTGGCTAGTCTCTGTCGTGTTACGCAGCACTTCGATTTTCGATCCTGCCTTGAGTCGTGACTGACCGTCACTGACCAGCACGTCGCCAGCCTTGGGACCGGAGATCAGCATCAGGCTGCTGTCCTGATACAGCACCTGCACCGGAACCACCTCGACCTTGTCGCCATTGACCCGGAACGCGAAGTGCTGATCGATGCCGCGTTGCACCACCTGCGGCGGCACTCGCAAGGCATCGCGGTCGATGGCGGTCTGGATTTTTACCGTGACCAGTTGCCCTGGCCATAACAGCTGTTTCGGATTATTGAATTCGGCTTTGGCGCGAATGGTTCCGGTAGTGGCCGAGACCTGGTTATCAATCAGGGTCAGCTTGCCGTCGCCCAGCAGCGTGCCGTTGTCGCCATCACCGAGGAAAGCTTTTACCCCCGCAGGCGTATTTGAGGCGATCAAGCCTTGCAGCGTCGGCAGCATTTGTTGCGGCAGTGAGAACTCCACCGAAACGGGATCAATCTGGGTGACCGAAAACAAGCCCTGAGCGTCGCTGACGCGCAGGAAGTTGCCTTCATCGACATTGCGAATCCCGACCCTGCCGGTCACCGGCGAGCGAATCTGGGTGTACGACAGCTGCACTTGAGCGGCGTTGATCGCAGCCTCGTTGCCCATGGCAGTGGCTTTGAGCTGATGAACCGTGGCTTGCTGCTGATCAAAGGTCTGTTTCGAGATGCCATTGTCTTCACTGAGCAGCCGGTAGCGCTTCAGATCGACCTGAGCCATGTCCAGCTGTGCTTTGCTTTGCGCCAGTTGCGCCCTGGCTTGCTCCAGCGAGGCGCGAATGGCCCGGTCGTCAATCGTCGCCAGCAAATCTCCGGTTTTGACCGTTTGCCCTTCCTTGACCAGCACTTTGGTGAGGATGCCATCCACTTGCGGGCGAATGATCACGCTGTGCAAAGACAGCACTGAACCAATACCCGTTACGAAACGGGGCACATCCTCCTCGGTCACTTTGACGACTTTGACCGGCACTGCCGTCGGTGCGCTGA
Organism: Pseudomonas folii; assembly: GCF_014357575.1. Lineage (GTDB taxonomy): Bacteria > Pseudomonadota > Gammaproteobacteria > Pseudomonadales > Pseudomonadaceae > Aquipseudomonas > Aquipseudomonas folii. The sequence goes on from NZ_JACONW010000100.1 coordinate 15,829, forward strand.
CTTTAGCCGCCGCCGGACGAGTCAGGGTCCAGCTGGATACACCGATCAAGCCCACGATGACAGCAACGGCAAGGACGGTTCTGGTCTGTTTACGCATTCGAGAGACGCCGGAAAGTCGGAAGAAGGAAGGTCATGGTGGATGGCGCTTCTCTTATAGCCGGTCAACCCGGTCAGCAGGGTGACGGCCACCTGTCAGAATTGTCAGCAAGAAAGGCGCAGCGCTCACGAACGTTATCAAGAAACCTGGGCCCGAGACGATATCTATAGAAAGGAATTCGCGGAAAATCCTCCTGCTTGTTCCCTTTGGTTTTTTTTGCGTTGATCAAAACGTACTAAGTCGGAGCAAGCCCATGAAACGCAGCGTCTCAAGCAAGAACCGTTGGTTCGAAGTCATTCATGAGGCGCGCAAGGTGGCCTCCCTTCTGATTGTGGGTTCTTTATGCCTGACTGCGTTTGCCGCGTCGGCCGCTGACGGGCGGCTGAGTTTCAGCGGGTATATCACCAATGCCAGCTGCGCAGTGCTACCGACGAGCTCGGCAGGAGGGGTCAACACTCAACGGGTCAACGTTTCGGGACACATGTCCATCGTGGTTGATACGGCGCAAAACGCCTGTACCGCATCGGTGATCCCGTTCTCGACGCAGTATCAGGCGCTGCCAGTATCATTATCGAAGAGCAACCCATCGGGTGCCGGGGTTCTGACCCTGACTTATCAATAGGCTCTGTCTGGGTGGCCACCGCATGGCGCTGCTTCGCGTCAAAAGCAGAACCTGTAGAAGCTGCCGAAGGCTGCGATCGCGGTACACCAGGAGAAATGCTTCGCGGTCTTCGGCAGCGCCTACAGAAAATGCGTTTCAAACAGTATTTTGTTGTTCGATGAGCGCGCACGAGCACCGCGAGGTCGCGATTACTGTGCTCGTGAGCTCAGCTCATAGGTTTACAGCACGAACGCTTGGCTCTTTTGCCAGAGTCCATCCGCTAACCTGTTACTCAATCGAGTGAGCGACAAGCCTGGTTTCAAATAAAGTTGAGGGTTGTAGTACTACCGTCAACTTTATGTGAACTATTGCCTGACCTTTTTTATCGGGTATTATCGCAACGCCATGGTTTATACGGGCTGCAAAAGAGTTGCGGTTATTCCTACGGAAAGTTCCTGCAAGTTCTGAGGCTTAATCCATCTGATTAAAGTAATAAAGCCGACATCGATACCAGAGATCGAACCTTATAGTGCGTGGCGTCCGATTCAGGGCATACACGAAATAACACAAGGAATGTCGTTAATATGAAAAATATCACTCTCGCGCTCGCCATTAGTGGCGCCTTTGCTTTGGGTCTGACTAACACGGCCAATGCTGCTAACAATGGCGTGCTGAAGTTTTCCGGCACTCTGACCAATATTTCCTGCAGCGTTGCGCCAGGCGCAGGCACCGGTCCTGGTACCCAGCCTGGGGATATTGCGGTTGATCTGGGCAACGTTTCGTTCTCTGAAATTGGCACCTCTGGCCAAAACAAACTCGAGACCGCGACGCCTATTCAGCTCTTGGTCAACTGCACAGCAGGTGCCGAACAATACAATCTGGTGAAGATGCGCTTTAAGGCCGGGATGGGCCACGGCACAGATGACAATGACAGCAAGTTGCTTCGCGTAACCGGCTCGGCGGGTGGTGTTGCCATCGGTGTGCTTAACGCTTCGAATCAGCTCATGGATCTGTCCGGAACTGGAACCATAGACAAACCACTGATCAAGGACAGCGCTGGTGGCGCCACTGCTGAGCTCAACCTGGCCGGGGTTTACATGCTCAATGGCACCGAAACCCGGCCTGGTACCGCCATGGGCGACCTGCCATTTACGCTGGATTACGAGTAATACGCCGTATGGAGCGAGCACTGCTCGCTCCATCTCGGGTTACATACTCCATCGAACATTGAAGGGTATGGACGTTCGCAGGGCCGGCTTAAGCCGCGCGCGGTTTGAGCCCGGCCCTGCGAACCGTGTCTAGTCAAGACACTGTGGGATTTCATACCGAGTAAAAGGCGAGCGCCAGCATGTTTCTGTTTCTTTACCGTCGTATGGCCCTGTTGGCTAAAACGGCTTTGTGGTTATTGCTGGTCTGCGCCCAGGCGCAGGCCAGCATTGTAATAAACACCACGCGTATCATTTATTCCGCTTCAGACAAGGAGGTCAGTTTCGGCGTACATAACGCCGGGGCTAAGGAAATCCTCGTGCAAAGTTGGCTGGAGCCAAACGCCGAATATACCGACCCGAATAATCTACCGTTTGTGATAACCCCTGCGATTGCCCGCCTGGCCAGTGATAGCAGGCAACTGGTGCGGATTATTTATGCGGGCACGGACATGCCGCAGGATCGCGAGTCAGTCCTCTGGCTCAACGTTCAGGAAGTTCCTCAGGTGGCCGCGCAAAACACATTGCAGATCGCCATTCGGCAACGCATGAAACTGTTCTTCCGACCCAAAGGGCTGGTGGGTGATGTCGCCAAAGCGCCAGAGCAGCTGCGCTGGAAGCTGGCGGCAGATAATACATTGCACGTTGAGAATCCGGGGCCGTTTCACGTTTCAATGGTCATGATTACCGCACAGCGTGCTGGCAGCAAGTTGCTGAGCCAGGACAGCCAGATGATAGCCCCCAGGCAGCAACTTCAACTGCCGTTGAGTGCGACAGGCGATGGATCCACGTTGAACTTCATTAGCATCAATGATTTTGGTGGTCAGGTTGCATACCGCGCCGCACTGAAAGCAGGCGAGATTACACAGGCCGTCAAGGTGGAACCTCAATAGCGGTGAGGTAGTTTTTCGTCACTTCGTTACTTACCCAATTTCAAGCCGCGTCACGCGCAATGGCTCAGTAGTGGTGTGTCTGCCTGAAAGGGATTCGGGCATGGCTCAGAACTTCCAGATCGAGTGGAAACAGCTAATGGAATGGCTTTACAAAAACATTGGGGAATCAACTCCGGGATCCATCCTGCGGTTGGCAAAAGGGTTCCAACTCAAGTCGGCAACCGCCGGTATGGTTCTGGTCGTCATGCATGTATTTACAGCACAAGGCTGGGCGCTCGAAAGTACGCCGGTTGCCCCGGTAAAGTTCAACACCGCATTCATTCAGGGCAGCGATCAGCCTCCAGAACTCACTGAATTCCTGCAGGCCAATACGCTGTTGCCGGGTACGTATCGGGTGGACATTTACGTCAACCGCGCACTGAGCGGTCGCCGCGATATCGTTTTTGCCAGCAACCCGTCATCTGGCCGTATCGAACCCTGTCTGACGCTGGAGATGCTTCAGGCTTTCGGGCTTGATCTCGATCGCTTGTCCGTTGTGTCGACAGCGCAAAGTACACAGGCATGTTTTGATTTGCCCGCACATGTCGAGTTCGCCCGCGTTGAGTATCAACCCAACACGTTGCGCCTCAATATCAGCGTGCCACAAGCGGTCATGCAACGCAGCGCCAGGGGTTATGTACCACCGGAGTTGTGGGATGGAGGCGAGTCCGTCGGCTTTGCCAGTTACTCATTCAATGTTGTTCGACGCAGCAATCAGCGGGAGAAGACTGACCAGTATTACCTGGGGCTGCGCAATGGCCTCAACCTGGGCGCATGGCGACTAAGGAACGAGTCCTCATTGGTTTATGGCGACGATCAGTCTTATCGCTTCAGTAGTAACCGGACTTATCTGCAACGGGATCTGAGCACACTGCGCAGTCAACTGATCGTCGGCGAGACATTCACCGATTCACAAATCTTCGACAGTGTGCGTTTTCTGGGTGTAGGAGTGAGTTCCGACGACGCCATGCTGCCCGACAGTGAGCGTAATTATGCGCCAGTGATTCGCGGCACCGCCGAAACCAACGCGTCGGTGGAGGTTCGTCAGAATGGCTTTTTGCTCTACAGCGGGAACGTTTCACCGGGGCCGTTCGAAATCAACGACATCTACCCGAGCGGTTCCAATGGTGATCTGCAAGTCACCATCATTGAAGCTGACGGTCGTCGGCGTTCTTTCACTCAAGCCTATGCTTCGCTGCCGATCATGGTGCCCGAGGGTGCATTTCGTTACAGCCTTGCGGCAGGGCAGGTCGACAGCGGCAGTGATGACGCAGCGACTCCGGCGTTTACCAGTCTCGGCCTGATATACGGTGCGTCCGAACGCATCACGAGCTTTGGCGGTTTGCAATGGGCTGAGGACTATCAGGCAACCAATGTCGGCGCCGGCCTCAATACCGGGTACGGCGCACTGTCCGCCGACCTGACCCACTCTATCAGTGAAGCCCGTGATCAGAGTCAAACCGGGCAGAGTGTTCGCCTGCGATACGCCAATACCCTGAATGCCACCGACACTACCTTCGCAGTGGCGGGTTACCGGTATTCGACCGAACGTTACCTGTCTCTCAATGAACATGTGGAATCGGCACGCACGCGGTTCCGTCGGGCAATGATTGGCCGTCCCAAAGACCGCATGGAGCTGACCGTTACGCAGACCTTGCCGGAGCATTTCGGCAGCCTCAGTCTGACCGCCTCAGAACAGCGTTACTGGAGCCTTGGCAGCAAGACTCGACAGTTTTACCTGGCATATAACGCTGCCTGGCGGTCGCTCAGCTACAGCCTGTCGCTGGAAAACAATCGCCAATTTGGTCGTGACGGACAGGCTGAAAATGACAACCGGCTTGCAGTCAGTCTGACTTTGCCACTGGGTGAAAACTCCAGTTCGTCGCGCTTGTCCTTCAACGGCGTACGAGACAGCACGGGCGAATACAATGCTCAGGCCGGCCTCAGTGGTCAGGTGCTCGATCAGCGTCACGCGTTCTATTCGGTGCAGGCCGGGCACGACAGCAGTTCCGGAAGTTTTGGCTCAGGAAAACTCAATACTACTCAGCCCTATGGCCGCTTCGAGGCAGGCTATAGCCAGGGCCGTGATTACGATGCTTTGAGCCTGGGGGCTTCTGGCTCCGTGCTGGTTCATGGCGGCGGCATAAACCTTGGGCAGTCACTGGGGGAAACCTTTGCGCTGGTAGAGGTGCCGAAGGTCGGCGGTGCCAGACTGACCAGTTTCAGTAATGTCGAAACCGCTGCCAATGGATACGCCGTGCTGCCGTACGCGCAGCCCTATCGAAGCAACTGGGTCAGCCTGGATACGCGTCAACTCGGCGCGGACGTTGAACTGGATAACGCGGTCAACCAGATTGTGCCGCGTCGTGGCGCGATGCCGGTGGTGCGCTTCAAGGCTTCAACCGGGCGTCGCGTACAGTTTGAGCTGGTTCAGGCCGACGGCAGCAAAATCCCCTTGGGTGCGAGTGTCGAAGACCTCAACGGCAAGGCCCTGGCGGTGGTTGACCCGACAAGTCGGGCGCTAGTCCTTAGCGAGCAGGACCGCGGCGAGTTGCGGGTGAGGTGGGCCACTCAAAGCTGTCGTGCACCGTTCGCCCTGCCAGCCCGGGATCCGTTGCGTGCCTACGAACGCATTCGGGTGATCTGCCAATGACAAAGCTCATCTATCTGGGCCTCGCCGCCTTGTTGTGGAGTTTTAATCTGCAGGCTGCCGTGTCGCTGAGCGGGACTCGCCTGGTCTTTGATGGCCGCTTCCCCGAAGCGAGTCTCGAAGTCGCCAATCGCAGTGATCGTGAAGTGTTGATTCAGGCCTGGTTGAGTGATCCGGCCAGTATCGACGGCCATCTTGAAGAGTCCACTGCCGAGCTTCCATTCGTGCTTAGCCCGCAATTGGCTCATCTGGAAGCTCGCGGCAAGCAGACGCTCAGGGTTTTGTATCAGGGCCAGGGCATGCCCCTCAACGAGGAGTCCTTGCTGCACCTGTATGTGCTGGAAATACCGCGGCGCGCTGAATTCACTAACGCGTTGAGCATTGCCATCCGCCAGCGCATCAACCTGTTCTATCGTCCTGCCGGGCTTACCGAAGATCCTGCCGCAACCGCCTACCGTCTGCGCTGGACCCTGGCTTCCACCTCGTTACGGGTGAGTAATCCGACTGCTTACCATGCCGCTTTACAGGATGTGCGGCTGGGCGGGGTGGCTGCCAGCGATTACCTGCTGCTGGCGCCAGGTGCCAGCCATGAAATGTCTGTTCCTGCGGCAAGCGGGATCCGGAGCCTGTCGTTCAAGGCGCTGAACGATTATGGCGGCGCGGATGTTTATTGCGCGGCGGGCAAGAGCGACGGCTTTGATAACACTGAACACCGGCAAAAGGACTGCTGAATGATGAATACCTGTTTCCAGACTGCGCGCAATTTTCTGAGCTCAAGCGCTTTTCCTTTAGAAGTGCGCTCTCATCAAACAAGATTACGACTATCTGATTTGGAATACGT
>NZ_JACONW010000101.1 GCF_014357575.1 Pseudomonas folii
GATGTGTGGGATGTGTCTGACGACCGCCCGTAGGACCGGCTTTAGCCGGGAGAGCGGTATTTCTGGCGAAGGAAAATTATCGGATTACCAGCGCCCTCCCGGCTAAAGCCGGTCCTACGGTTACGGTTAAGCCCTATTGGGTCACCACACCTGTCACTCAATTCCGACCATCGCCGTCGGATTTGATCAAAATTTGTGCTATATTCCGCGCCCGCGATTTTTCCAACGTGCAAACGTAGGTTCCGACATGCAAGCAGCCAAGCCGTTATTTGACTATCCGAAGTACTGGGCCGAATGTTTTGGGCCCGCTCCTTTCCTGCCAATGAGCCGGGAAGAAATGGATCAGCTTGGCTGGGATTCCTGCGACATCATCATCGTGACCGGTGATGCGTACGTCGATCACCCATCGTTTGGCATGGCGATCATCGGCCGGCTGCTGGAGTCTCAGGGCTTCCGCGTCGGGATCATTGCCCAGCCGAACTGGCAGTCCAAAGACGACTTTATGAAGCTCGGCGAGCCGAACCTGTTCTTCGGTGTCGCTGCAGGCAACATGGACTCGATGATCAACCGCTACACCGCGGACAAGAAAATCCGTTCCGATGATGCCTACACGCCAGGCGGCATGGCGGGCAAACGTCCGGACCGCGCCAGCCTTGTGTACAGCCAGCGTTGCAAGGAAGCCTACAAGCACGTGCCTATCGTGCTGGGTGGCATCGAAGCCTCGCTGCGCCGCATCGCCCATTACGATTACTGGCAGGACAAGGTCCGCAACTCGATCCTCATCGACGCCGCCGCCGACATTCTCCTGTATGGCAACGCCGAGCGCGCAATTGTCGAAGTGGCGCAGCGTCTGTCCTACGGCCACAAGATCGAAGACATTACTGATGTGCGCGGCACGGCGTTTATCCGCCGTGACACGCCTAAAGACTGGTACGAAGTGGACTCCACCCGCATCGACCGTCCGGGCAAGATCGACAAGATCATCAACCCGTATGTGAATACCCAGGACACCCAGGCCTGTGCCATCGAGCAGGAAAAGGGTCCGGTTGAAGATCCGAACGAAGCCAAGGTCGTACAGATTCTGGCCAGCCCGCGCATGACCCGTGACAAAACGGTCATCCGTTTGCCGTCAGTAGAGAAAGTTCGTGGCGACGCAGTTCTCTACGCTCACGCCAACCGCGTACTGCATCTGGAGACCAACCCGGGTAACGCCCGTGCTCTGGTTCAGAAGCATGGCGACGTTGACGTCTGGTTCAACCCGCCTCCGATTCCGATGACCACTGAAGAAATGGACTACGTGTTCGGCATGCCCTACGCACGCATCCCGCATCCTGCGTACGGTAAGGAAAAAATTCCGGCCTACGACATGATTCGCTTCTCGGTGAACATCATGCGTGGCTGTTTCGGCGGCTGCACTTTCTGCTCGATCACCGAGCACGAAGGCCGGATCATTCAGAACCGCTCCGAAGAGTCCATCATCCGCGAGATCGAAGAGATTCGTGACAAGGTTCCGGGCTTCACCGGGGTGATTTCCGACCTCGGCGGCCCGACCGCGAACATGTACCGCATTGCCTGCAAGAGCCCGGAAATCGAATCCGCCTGCCGCAAGCCGTCCTGCGTGTTCCCTGGCATCTGCCCGAACCTGAATACCGATCACTCGTCGCTGATCCAGCTGTATCGCAGTGCTCGTGCTTTGCCGGGTGTGAAGAAGATCCTGATTGCTTCCGGTTTGCGCTATGACCTCGCGGTCGAGTCGCCGGAATACGTCAAGGAACTGGTGACCCACCACGTCGGTGGCTACTTGAAGATCGCCCCGGAACACACCGAGGAAGGTCCGCTCAACCAGATGATGAAACCGGGCATCGGCAGCTATGACAAGTTCAAGCGCATGTTCGAGAAGTACTCCAAGGAAGCGGGCAAAGAGCAGTACCTGATTCCCTACTTCATCGCGGCCCACCCGGGCACCACCGATGAAGACATGATGAACCTGGCCCTGTGGCTCAAGGGCAACGGTTTCCGTGCCGACCAGGTGCAGGCGTTCTATCCGTCGCCGATGGCTACTGCGACCGCGATGTACCACTCTGGCAAAAACCCGCTGCGCAAGGTCACCTACAAGAGTGATGCGGTAACCATCGTGAAAAGCGAAGAGCAACGCCGTCTGCACAAGGCGTTCCTGCGCTATCACGACCCAAAAGGCTGGCCGATGTTGCGTGAGGCACTGACCCGCATGGGCCGCGCCGACCTGATCGGTTCGGGCAAGGATCAACTGATCCCGCTGCATCAGCCCACCACCGACAGCTACCAGAGTGCCCGACGTAAAAACTCGACACCCGCTGGCAGCCACAAGGTCGCCAAGGAAACCACGAGGATCCTCACCCAGCACACCGGCTTGCCACCTCGCGGCAGCGATGGCAGCAAACCCTGGGACAAACGCGAGCAAGCCAAGGCCGCCGCCGAGGCGCGCAACAGGCAGGCCGCCAAAGAGCGTATGGATGCTGCGAAAGGCAAAGGGCCAAAGCCGCCGAAGCGCAAGCCGGTCGTTCCGCGCTAACAGTGTGATTCTGTGTACTGGACGCCAACCTTCGGGTTGGCGTTTTGCGTTGTGACTTCAGGTTTTGACGTTCTACCGGAAGAGCCTGCGGATCTCGTTTTCTCCCCGATAACAACCCGCCTGACGCACACTGAAAGCAAAACAAGACTCTTCCCACGCGACGACACAGTTAGTCCTACATCCAGTGGGGCGGCCTGAGCCTATCCTCGGTTTCTTCAACAGAAGCGCTAGCGTTGCTAGCCGCCTAAGTCAGGGAGATCGCGGTGCTCATTATCAATAACAATTCAGTGAGAGCTCAGGGTGTCATCTCAACTGTGGACAGCAGGCCCTCAGCCATAGCAAACATCGTTGCTGGCGAGGTGACTCATCAGACGAGCACCGATAGCTCGGTTTCAGTCCTCGCTCGTCAGATTAGCGCGGCTGCTTCGCGTGCCCAGGCCAGGGATGCCTCCCTAGACCCGCAGGCACTTGGGCAGAAGGCGTCGCAAGTGCTCAACGAGCTATTGGGCGGTCCTCATCAAGTCCAGCAATCCAATATGTCCGCCAAACCTTTTCAAGGTATGCCCCGAGATCAGTTGGCTTTGATAGCGTATGACGAAGGTGGTGATTTTTCTGTCGCAGACCGTGTGGCAGCCCTGCAAGAGTCCTCCAGTCAGGAACAGCTCTGGCGACAGAGTGCGACTCAGCACGCACTGCTTGAGTACGGCGACACCGGGAAGATGACCGGCTTTTTTAATGAGGCGTTCACTCATTTCAAGTCACTGGCACCCATTGAGCAAAGCCAGTATCCGGTTGGTTATGCTGTTGATTTGCAGCAGAAGATTGAGCTCAATTCGGGCAGCAAGATGTCGCTGAGCGAAATGGGCGCAGCGAAGCCTCTGGAGGTTATTCAACGATCACTTCCCGAGCCGGCCTTTACTCAAGTATCGAGGTTGAGCGAGCAGCCGAAAGTTGTCCCCCCATCGCAAGTTGATGTAGCTGCCACTCAAGCCAATAAGGTGGGTCGCCAGTTAATGGTGGAGCGTTTGTTCGGAGTGCGTGAGCCCGCCATTGCCGATGCGTCGAAAGGTTTAAAGTTCGGGGACCTTTCCCGTAACGAATGTGAGTACCTCACGAAAGAAGATCGCGAGCTGCTTTCTGATATCTATGCTTATGCTCAAGGTGAGGATGTTGACATGGAATATGTTGATGGGGTCGCTCGTTCTCTTGGACATTATCGGATGTTTGGACATTTCAAGTCGGATTTTAACAAGTGCAATTACGATCTCCAGGGTTGGAAGTTGACGGTTGCTTTTCCAGAAGAAGATGCAGCTGTCGCGTCGCGTATATTGAATGGCGCCGCTATAAATAGCACACGGCTCGATCCGGAATTTTTGCGATATGCGCTGACTCCAACTTCTGGCGCGCTGGGGAATTTTGGATATTTTGAATTCATGGAACATGTCGTGACGAAGTTCTCTGATGAATCTAATACAGCAGCTCCTGTGGAGAGCACGTTCTCTAGCTATGTGCCCAGGCCAGGGGAGGAGTACTACGTAATGACGACCTCGAGTACGGTCAGGATGGCGCATTTCGATCCTGATGTTATCAGCGAAAATGGTGTATGGCGTCTCACTGAAAAGGGTCGAGCACTGGGCATTGAATTGGAAGAGGGGAGCGGTAAAGCGGCTCAGTCTCATCTGCAGCTTGTACGGACCAGGACGGGGCTGGAGATATTACGCGAATGGCCCGGCAATGATCTTCACCCAAGAGAGCCGGGTTGGCTTGGTAGTCTATGGGATCGGCTTGGAGAAATGTAAGACTTGCACCATCCTCTGCTTACAAAGGCGCGAGTCACTTGATCGCGCCGCATTAGCGCAGCGGTGCTGCTGATCGGTTTTTATTTAATACATATGTATGTCGCGCGACGTGGGCGGTTGAGTAAGCTTGGGGTACTAAGCACAATACTCAAGGAATGACTCATGAAAAAAATTATAGCAATCACGCTTGTTGCTTTGTCAGCCAATACGTTCGCAGTAGAGAGTTCCATTACCAAGTCTGAAGTGCCCGACCGGATTGTGGTCGCCAAAGCGGGCGTTGGTCTGTCACAGTTTTCGATGATGACTATGGATTTCCCCAGAAACCAACGTTATTTGCCGAAAAGGCTGGAGAGCATAAATTGGACTAGTACCTACTATCCAAATAACACAGGTGAGAGAGTTCACATATGTTACACCCGGCCAGGAAGAGCTGGTTACGACCAGTGCGAAGAAATTTCCAAGAACTCTTCAGGCTCGATTGAGGCTTTTAATCACCATAGTTTTGACAGGTTTGCGAGAATTACTATCAAGCATTTGGTCAGTGGCGGACAAAACCAGGGAGCTCCCGCTGGTGAGGACTCAATAACCGTTAACTACAGTTACTAATAGTCCACTCACGCGATTTTCTAACTCACGCGACAGTTTAATTATCCTCACTTTTTCTCCAACGACTCCCAGTGGCAGCGAATTCATTCACAACGCACCACGTCAGACGCGATTGATTTCAGCTAGTCCCGCCGTCGTCAATGAATTCGCCGCCACAGATGATCACGATCTGCTCAGTCCCCTCGACGCCTGCTCGCTCACAAATTTTCCCTCCCTATGCCTTATTTCTGTGCAACGCTTGCACCGCGGGGCACGGTAGGCGCTTTAATAGTGCCTGGTTCTGCCTCGCCATCGAGGAACCGCCGTATTTGCCCGGATGGCATAAGTCTTGCGCGGTTCCATTACCGTCCAGGCTCGCAGGAGGCACGCCGTGTCGATTCACATTGCCTTGCACCACGTCACGCATTACCGCTACGAACGAGCGGTTGAACTGGGTCCGCAGATTGTCCGCCTGCGTCCTGCGGCCCACAGCCGCACCCGGGTTTTGTCGTATTCACTGAAAGTCCTGCCTGAAAATCACTTCATCAACTGGCAGCAGGACCCTCAAGGCAACTACCTCGCGCGCCTGGTCTTTCCGGAAAAGACCAACGAGTTGCGTGTTGAAGTTGACTTGGTCGCCGAAATGGCGGTCTTCAACCCGTTCGACTTCTTCCTCGAGCCTTATGCCGAGAAGATCCCGTTCTTCTATGCCAGCGAAGAGCAGCGCGAACTGGCGCCTTATCTTGAAAAGCTTCCGCTGACGCCGAAGTTTGCTGACTATCTGGCCAGCATTGACCGCACGCCATTGCCTGCCATCGACTTTCTGGTGGGGCTTAACCAGCGTCTGAGTCAGGACATCGATTACCTGATCCGCATGGAGCCCGGCGTACAAACCCCGGAATTCACGCTGGAAAACGCGTCCGGCTCCTGCCGCGACTCGGCCTGGTTGCTGGTGCAGTTGCTGCGTCACCTGGGTATGGCTGCACGTTTTGTGTCTGGCTACCTGATTCAACTCAAGGCAGATGTTGAAGCCCTTGATGGGCCGTCCGGCACCGACGTCGACTTCACCGATCTGCACGCCTGGTGCGAGGTGTATCTACCGGGAGCAGGTTGGGTCGGCCTTGATGCCACCTCAGGTTTGTTCGCGGGTGAAGGACATATTCCTCTGGCGTGCAGTCCGGAGCCATCGTCGGCAGCGCCGATCAGTGGTTTGGTTGAACCCTGTGAAACCGAATTCAGCCATGAAATGTCAGTGGAACGAATCTGGGAAGCGCCTCGCGTTACCAAACCGTACACCGAAGAGCAATGGGCCGAGATTCAAGCGCTGGGCCATCAGATTGACCGCGATCTGACTGACAACGATGTGCGCCTGACCATGGGCGGCGAGCCGACGTTCGTCTCTATTGATGATCGCGACGGCGCCGAGTGGAACACTGCTGCGCTGGGGCCGAAAAAACGCGCTCTGTCGGCTGAGCTGTTTCAGCGCATGCGCAAACACTATGCGCCGCTGAGTATCGTGCATTTTGGCCAAGGCAAGTGGTACCCGGGCGAGCAGTTGCCGCGCTGGTCGCTCAATTGCTTCTGGCGCAAAGACGGGCAGCCTGTGTGGCACAACAATGCATTGATTGCCGAAGAAACCGAAAACTACGGCGCGACGGGCGAACTGGCTGGAAGGTTTTTGGCCAGCGTGGCTGAACGCCTGAAAGTGCCGACGCGTTTTGTGTTCCCGGCCTACGAAGACAATTTCTATTACCTGTGGCGTGAGGGCGCACTGCCTGCCAACGTCAGCGCCGAAGACTCACGCCTCAGTGACGAACTTGAGCGTGCACGGCTGCGCAAGGTGTTCGCTCAAGGGCTGGACAAGGTTATCGGTCAGGTCCTTCCTCTGGCGCGCTCCGTTGACGGTGATCGCTGGCAGAGTGGTCGCTGGTATCTGCGGGACACCCATTGCCGTCTGGTGCCCGGTGATTCAGCGCTGGGCTATCGTTTGCCGTTGGCATCGCAACCGTGGGTCAAGGCGGCGGAATATCCGTTCATTCATCCTACCGACTTCAACCAGGACTTCCCCGAGCTGCCTGATGATGGGCAAGTTCAGGCGCAACTTACCGGGCTTACAGAACAGCTGGACGCCAACGCTGAGCGTATGCCAAAGATCGACGAGTCGGCCGACTGGCTGACGCGTACGGCGCTGTGCGCCGAAGCGCGGGAAGGGCGCTTGTATGTGTTCATGCCGCCGCTGGAAAAACTCGAGTATTACCTGGAGTTGGTGTCGGCCATCGAAGCCAGCGCCGAAGAGCTGAACTGCCCGATTCTGCTTGAAGGGTACGAACCGCCAAGCGATCCGCGTCTGGCAAATTTCCGTATTACGCCTGATCCGGGCGTTATCGAAGTCAACGTACAGCCGTCTGCTTCCTGGGATGATTTGGTTGAACGCACGGAGTTTCTCTACGAGCAGGCGCGGCTGACGCGACTGACCACCGAAAAATTCATGATCGACGGCCGACACACCGGCACCGGCGGCGGCAACCACTTCGTTCTGGGTGGCGCGACGCCTGGAGATTCGCCGTTCCTGCGCCGCCCCGACGTGTTGCGCAGCCTGCTCAGTTACTGGCACAACCATCCCTCGCTGTCGTACCTGTTTTCCGGGCTGTTCATCGGTCCGACCTCTCAGGCACCACGGGTCGATGAGGCGCGTAACGACTCCCTGTACGAGCTGGAAATTGCATTCGCGCAGATGCCCAAACCCGGTGAAGAAGTTGCGCCCTGGGTTGTTGACCGGCTGCTGCGTAACTTGCTGATCGATGTCACCGGCAACACTCACCGTGCCGAGTTCTGTATCGACAAGCTCTACTCCCCGGACGGTGCCACTGGCCGTCTGGGACTTTTGGAGCTGCGTGCTTTTGAAATGCCGCCGCACGCCCGGATGAGCCTGGCTCAGCAACTGTTGCTGCGTGCGCTGGTAGCGCGTTTCTGGCGCGAGCCGTATGCGCCCGCCAAGCTGGCGCGTTGGGGGACTGAACTGCATGACCGGTTCATGCTGCCGCACTTCATCGAGCAGGACTTTGCAGACGTTATCGAGGAGTTGAACGGTGCCGGTTACCCGGTGCGTGCCGAGTGGTTTGCGGCGCATCTGGAGTTCCGTTTCCCCAAGGTCGGCGATTACGCGGTCAGTGGCACCGAGCTGGAATTGCGTCAGGCGCTCGAACCGTGGCACGTGCTGGGCGAGGAAGGCTCGGCCGGTGGTGCGGTGCGTTACGTGGACTCCTCGCTGGAACGCCTGCAGGTCAAGATTAATGGCCTGCCGCCGAAACGGTATGTATTGACCTGTAATGGCATTGCGATACCGTTGCAGCCCACCGGACGAGTGGGCGAATTTGTCGCCGGGGTGCGTTATCGGGCCTGGCAGCCTGCCAATTGCCTGCAACCGACTATCCCGGTGCATGCACCGCTGGTGTTCGATCTGGTTGATACGTGGATGCAGCGTTCACTGGGCGGCTGCGAGTATCATGTCGCGCATCCTGGCGGGCGCAATTACGAGACCTTGCCGGTCAATGCCAACGAAGCGGAAAGCCGCCGTCTCGCGCGGTTCTTCAGGATCGGTCACACCCCCGGCAAACTGGAAGTGCCACTGCTGAGCATCAACGACGAACTGCCGATGACGCTGGATATGCGTTTGCATTAATAAATGCCCGGCAGTCCACGCCGGTAGGAGCAAACTTGTACGCGAGGATACGTGTCAGGAACGACGCCTCGCGAACAAGTTCGCTCCTGCCGGGGGCAGGTTGATTCAGTCTGTTTTATAAAAATGGTTCCGCCAGCCGGAGCAGCTAACCATCAGCTGACATCCGACTGCGCTACTCTGAAATTTTTAGTCTCTGCCGAGCCTTCCATGCGCGACTTGCTTGACCATTACCCTGTGTTTGCGGGTACCTATCACGAAATGCTTGATGCCGATGGAGCTGTTCGTCCTCATTGGCAGCGCATGTATGAACAGCTGCAACGCAGTACTTCCGCACAATTGATTCAACGTCAGGCGCTATTGGCCCGACAGATTCAGGAAAATGGCGTCACCTATAACGTTTACGCCGATCCCAAGGGCGCGGACCGCCCATGGGAGCTGGATTTACTACCGCACCTGATTCCTGCCGAAGAATGGCAGCAGGTTGCTGCGGGCATTGCGCAACGAGCCAAGGTGCTCAATGCGGTATTGGCTGACCTGTATGGTCCGCAAACCCTGATCGCCCAAGGCCTGCTGCCCGCCGAGCTGGTATTCGGCCACAACAATTTCCTTTGGCCCTGCCAAGGCATCACACCGCCGGAAGGCGCGTTCCTGCACATGTACGCGGTGGATCTGGCACGCACGCCTGATGGTCGCTGGTGGGTGACGGCTGACCGTACGCAAGCACCGTCGGGCGCAGGTTATGCACTGGAAAACCGCCAGATCGTGTCCCGCGCTTTCCCGGAAACCTACCGGGATTTACAGGTTCAGCACCTGTCCGGTTTTTTCCGCGCCTTGCAGGAAACCCTTGCGCGTCAGGCGCCAGCCAATAACGAAACGCCGTTGATCGTGCTGCTGACACCGGGTCGCTTCAACGAGAGCTATTTTGAACATTTGTATCTGGCCCGCCAGTTGGGTTACCCACTGGTGGAGGGTGGCGACCTCACGGTCCGCGACGCGACGGTGTACCTGAAAACCCTCAGCGGTTTGCGTCGGGTGCACGCGATCATGCGTCGTCTGGACGATGATTTCTGCGACCCGCTGGAGCTGCGCACCGATTCTGCGCTCGGCGTGCCGGGCCTGCTGGAAGCGGTGCGTCAGGGCAAAGTGCTGGTTGCCAACGCGCTGGGCAGTGGTGTGCTGGAGTCACCAGGCCTGCTGGGCTTTTTACCAAAGATTTGTCAGTACCTGTTCGACGAGGACTTGATCCTGCCGTCCGTTGCAACCTGGTGGTGCGGCGAACCGCCCGTGCTGGCTCAAGCGCTGGAGAAACTGCCGGATTTGCTGATCAAGCCCGCGTTCCCTTCCCAGAGTTTTTCGCCAGTGTTTGGCCGGGATTTGAATGAAGCCCAGCGTGAGGCCCTCGCGCAACGCATGCAGGCCAGACCTTATGCCTATGTGGCTCAGGAACTGGCGCAGCTGTCTCACGCGCCGGTCTGGCAGGCCGATGGCCAACAGTTACAGCCTCGTGCCATTGGCATGCGTGTGTATGCCGTGGCCAGTTCTGAAGGTTATCGCGTCCTACCGGGCGGATTGACTCGCGTTGCCGCCGAAGCTGATGCCGACGTGGTTTCGATGCAGCGCGGCGGTGCCAGCAAAGACACGTGGGTGCTGGGCGAGCTGTCGCAAACCGGCGAACCCTGGAAAGGCCAGCGCACGTTGGGCGTGCACGACCTGATTCGTCGCGATCCGTATTTGCCCTCCCGCGTAGTGGAGAATCTGTTCTGGTTCGGCCGTTATTGCGAGCGTTGCGACAACAGTGCGCGCTTGCTGCGCATCATGCTCACCCGTTATGTGGACGGTAATGATCCTGAAGCGCTTGAGGCGGCCGTGGCGCTGGGTGAGCGCCTGAACTTGCTGCCTCATGAGGAAGAGGGAGGAACATTGCCTGAGCGGCTTCTCGCGGCCCTTCTCGGCGATGAGTGGCCGTTCAGTCTGCGCGCCAACCTGCAGCGTTTGCAGTGGGCGGCCTCGCAAGTGCGTGGCAAGTTGTCCAGGGAGAACTGGCAGGCACTGGTCGAATTACAGCGTGAAGCGACTAGCCTGGACAGCAAGGATCCAGATTTCGGCGAGCTGTTGGACTTCCTCAACCGGCTGGTCATGTCGCTGGCAGCGTTATCCGGGTTTGCCCTGGATGACATGACCCGGGACGAAGGCTGGCGCTTCCTGATGATCGGTCGACGTATCGAGCGACTGAAGTTTCTCAGCAACAGCCTGGCAGCGTTCCTGCGCAGCGCGGCCGTGACCGATCAGGCCGGTCTGGAGTGGCTGCTGGAGCTGGGCAACAGCAGCATTACCTATCGCTCGCGCTACCTGGCCGTGCCGCAGCTGATTCCGGTGCTGGACTTGCTGTTACTGGATGATCAGAACCCCCACGCGGTGCTGTTCCAGCTCAAGCTGGTGTCCAAGTCCCTGAACCATTTGAACGAAGAGTTCGGCGCGCCTCGTGATGCCAGTCTGGGGACGCTGGTTCGACGCCTGTCGAGTTTCGATCTGGGTTGTCTGGAGAATCCATTGTTTGGTGACAGCAGTATCAAGGCCGTGCTGGAAGGGCTTGCGGACATGTTGCATAGCATTGGTGACGCCAGCGGACAGGTTTCTGATCGATTGGCCTTGCGTCACTTTGCCCACGTCGACGATATCAGCCAACGTACGGTGTCCGTCTGATGAGCGCCCGTTACCAGATTTTCCACGACACGCATTACAAATACGACAGCCCGGTTTCGCTGGCCCAGCAGTTGGCGCACCTGTGGCCGAGACCCAATCCCTGGCAGCGCTGCACTGAGCAGCAGTTGCTGGTCAGCCCGATTCCGACGATTCGCCGTGATGAGTTCGACGTGTTCGGCAACCCGCTGACCCGGCTGGCATTTGAGCGACCTCACGATGAGCTGGAAGTGAATGCGCGCCTGCAGGTCGAAGTCCTTGAGCGCTCGCCGCTTAATTTCGATCATTCGCCTGCGTGGGAAATGACTCGCAGCATCATGACCTACAACGCCCGGCCGATGTCAGCGGACATCATGGAAGCCTGTCGCTATCGTTTCGAATCGCCTTACGTGCATTTGAAGCAGTCATTCATCGAGTTCTCGGCAGATTGCTTTGTGCCAAGTCAGCCGCTGATGTGGTGTGTGCAGGCATTGATGGAGAAGATCTTCACCGAGTTCACGTTTGACGGTGAAGCTACGCAAGTGGCGACCCCGCTGGTCGAGGTGCTGGAAAGCCGTCGTGGCGTCTGTCAGGACTTCGCCCACTTGATGCTGGCTTGCCTGCGCTCACGCGGGTTGTCGGCGCGCTACATCAGCGGTTATCTGCTGACTCAGCCGCCACCGGGTCAGCCAAGACTGATCGGCGCGGATGCGTCCCACGCGTGGGTGTCGGTGTTTTGTCCGGTGCTGGGGTGGGTGGATTTCGACCCAACCAATAACGTGCAGCCTGCACTGGAACACATCAGCCTGGCCTGGGGGCGCGACTTTTCAGATGTGTCGCCGTTGCGGGGGGTGATTCTGGGCGGTGGCAGTCACGACCCGGAAGTGCGGGTGACGGTGATGCCGATTGAGGGGGGGAGGTGAATAACCTCTTGCTCCCGGCTAAAGCCGGTCCTACGGACTCAATGCAATCGTAGGAGTGGCTTTAGCCGCGAGAGGGACAGCAGGTACGCTGCAATTGCTGGTTCAGAAAAAATGTGCTCCCGGCTAAAGCCGGTCCTAAGAGAACAAGCTTTATCAGCTGGCTGGTTTGTCGTCAGTGCTGGTCTGTTCTACTGGCGCAGCTTCGTCGGTCGCTTCAGTCGCTTCGGACTCGCCTTCAGCACTGGTTTCGGCCAAGGCAGCGTTTTTGCGCTGTAGCTTTTCCTCTTTCTTCTGCTCTTTGGCCAGATCTCGCTGACGTTTCGCGAAGGAGTAGTTAGGTTTAGCCATGGGCGATCCTCTGTTAAGGCAATTAATGGCGTCATTCTGCCTGAGAACGGCGTCGGGCACACGGCGTTGTGTGTCCTCTGGTCCAAAGCCTTGATTCCAGACTCCTGTTTTTCGTTACTAAATCGTTATCAAAACGGGTTTGATTCCTCAGCACTGCTGCCAGTGGCACCGCACGCGTAAGCGGCGAGCAAACTACGGAAAAGGCTGTTGAGCTGCATGATGGTCATCCTGAAAGGTGGCGATGAGGCATATTGCACCGTGATCCGAACGTCGCCTCTTTGATTGTCTCGATGCCCTCGATAGCTAACTGCCACTGAGCCTTGTTGACGCAGGTCATTGGAACCTGGCGCCATATCAGGCAGTCTTTGCCGGAATAAACAAAATACCCTGCCTTGGAGATTCCCCATGATTCGCAAGCTTGTTGCTGTATCCCTGCTGACATTGGCCAGCGGGCAATTGCTGGCGGCAGAGTGCAGTACGACAGTCGACTCCACCGATCAGATGTCCTTCAACACCAAGGCCGTTGAAATCGATAAAAGCTGCAAGACCTTCACGGTCAACCTCACGCATTCCGGCAGCCTGCCAAAGAACGTCATGGGCCATAACTGGGTGCTGAGCAAAGAAGCCGATATGCAGGCTATCGCCACCGATGGCTTGGGTGCCGGTATCGACAAGCAGTATCTGAAAGAGGGTGATGCCCGCATCATCGCGCACACCAAAGTGATTGGCGCTGGCGAGAAGGATTCGGTGACGTTTGATGTATCGAAGCTGGACCCGGCCGAGAAGTACGGCTTCTTCTGCTCGTTCCCAGGCCATATCGGCATGATGAAAGGCACAGTGACGCTGAAGTAAGCGTTACCTTCGCACCCCGGTGTCTATGGCCCCGCGCTGTCTCGCGGCAAACATAGGACCTGTAGGAGCTGCCGAAGGCTGCGATCGCGGTGTATCAGGAGAAACGCTTCGCAGCCTTCGGCAGCTCCTACAGAAAATGCATTTCAATTCACTGGATTGCATTTTGTTTGATGAGAGCTAACTTGTTGGCGAGGCGATGTGTCAAGTGAAACGCTTCGCGAACAAGTTCACTCCTATAGGGACCTAACCTACATCAAGGCGCGTACGGCAACTCCCGCTTGTGCTGGGTCTTGGCGTAGGTGTCACAAATGATCTTGAACGCTTCTTCACGCACCGGCTCGCCGTGCAGGAAGGCGTCGATTTCGGCGTAGGTCACACCGTGTGAGGCTTCGTCCGGTTTGCCGGGCACCAGGTCTTCCAGGTCGGCAGTGGGGACTTTCTCCACCAGCGATTCCGGCGCACCGAAGTGACGGGCGATTGCGCGGACCTGATTCTTCACCAGCCCGCTCAGCGGTGCGAGATCGCACGCGCCATCGCCGAATTTGGTGAAGAAACCCATCACCGCTTCCGCTGCATGGTCGGTCCCGATTACCAGGCCCTGATGAGCGCCAGCAATGGTGTACTGCGCGACCATGCGCATGCGGGCTTTGGTGTTGCCGAGTACGAAATCCACAGCACTGGCATGTTGCCCCTCAAATGACTTGATTTCGCTCGCCATCGCCTTGACCGCACCGCCGATGTTCACGGTGTGACGAACGTCCGGGTTGATGAAGTCCACTGAAGCCTGAGCTTCGTGTTCGTCATGCTGGACGAGGTAAGGCAAGCGCACTGCGATGAATTGATAGCTGTCGTCACCGGTGGTGGTGCGCAGCTCTTCAACAGCGCGCTGAGCCAGCAGCCCGGCGGTCAATGAATCCACGCCGCCGCTGATGCCCAGCACCAGCGTTTTGAGCCGGGCGTTGGTCAGGCAGTCCTGAATGAAAACGATACGCCGGGCGACTTCGGCTTGAAGTGCATTTTCGTCGGCGAAAGGCGGTTGCACCTTGAGCTGCTCGGCGATCTGGAGCTGTACGGCTTGCATGATTCACTCCTCGGTAAGGATGGGGGCGACGGATTCTGTTTGCGGATCAATCCGCCACTTTGAACACATGTCGCAGGTACGAGACGAAGTTAGGGTCCTTGCATTGCGTCTTGCCGGGCTCGTCGGAGATTTTCGCAACAGGCTGCCCGGCGCAGGCGGTCATCTTCAGGACGATACTCATGGGTTCGACGCCCGGGATGTCTGCGGTCAGGTTAGTGCCGATGCCGAAACTGACATTGATACGACCGCGCAGTGCACGAAATATTTCCAGTGCCTTGGGCAACGTCAGGCCGTCGGAGAACACCAGTGTCTTGCTCATCGGATCAATGCCGAGCTTCTGGTAATGCGAGATGCATTTTTCGGCCCACTTCACCGGATCACCGGAATCATGGCGCAGACCGTCAAAAAGCTTGGCGAAATACAGATCGAAATCCTGTAGGAAAGCGTCGGTGGTAATGCAGTCCGTCAGGGCGATCCCCAGCAATCCCCGGTATTCGTGCACCCAGCAATCAAGCGCAGCGCTCTGGCTGTCGATCAAGCGTGGCCCGAGTTGCTGGTGAGCCATGATCCATTCGTGGGCCATGGTGCCCAACGGTTTCAGATCAAATTTGCGTGCCAGCTGCACATTACTGGTGCCGACGAACTGGCCGGGGAAGTCGCGCTTGAGCACGTCGACGACTTCTTCCTGAACACGGTATGAGAAGCGGCGACGGGTGCCGAAGTCAGCGACCTTGAGTTCGGCGAGCTCGTCAGCCTGGGCATTGGC
This sequence comes from Pseudomonas folii, assembly GCF_014357575.1. Classification (GTDB taxonomy): domain Bacteria; phylum Pseudomonadota; class Gammaproteobacteria; order Pseudomonadales; family Pseudomonadaceae; genus Aquipseudomonas; species Aquipseudomonas folii. The sequence continues at coordinate 15,267 of NZ_JACONW010000101.1, forward strand.
GGTCAGCCAGTCGAACTTGCGATACAGCTTGTCTCGCGCCTGACTGAGCAGGATATCCGGATGACGATGGCGGTTGCGCACTTCACTGACAATCGCCAGAACCGGCACTTCAAAAAGGATCACATGCAGCCATGGCCCTTGCAGCCGAATGCACAGCTCATCATTTTCGATGGTGGTTTTCACATAGCGCGTATTGAAGCGGAACAGGCCAAGAAACCTCAGGAAGTCCGGCTTCATGAAGTTGATGCGCTCCAGGAAGTTCAGCTCGGGAGCGGTCAGCGACAGCTCGCACAGCTTCTGGATCTGTTGCTGGATTTCACCCAGATAAGGACGAAGATCCTCACCGTTGCGGCAGCGAAATTCCCACTCCACGTCGACGTTGGGGTAGTTGTGCAACACCGCCTGCATCATGCTCAGTTTGTACAGATCGGTATCGAGCAGGTTTTGCACGATGCGATTCGAGAAAGCGCTCTCGCTCATTGGGTCGCTCCAGCAGGACCGGCCGCCAGACGCGGCCAAACGAAAATGAATCAAGTGGTCACGGCGTCCCGTGGCAGAGCCATCGAGCGCTCATTGAGCTTGTTGTTGATAATGACCGACATAATGCCAGTCAGTGCGGGATAGGGGCAGTTTTCTTTGGTAGGGGGAGGGTGGTGCGCTTTCTGGATTGGAACAGGATCCACAAATACTGATACATGTCGTGGGACCGGCTTTAGCCGGGAAGAGGCCCGTCCAGTCACGACATATTCATCGTCAGTCATGCAGTCTTCCCGGCTAAAGCCGGTCCCACGCCGAAAGATGCAGGCCAACATAAAGTTTCCCGCTGAGGCATGTCATTGCCAGGCAAAAGCGCTCTTTCAGCGCACCGCAGCAACCGCCGGGAAATTCAGGGTGAATTTGCCGTTGGGGGTTTGATCACGAAACCGCTCCATCACGGCTTTGAGTTTTTTCGCTGATTCTTCGTCAGTGGCGTAGTAAAAAACGCTGGATGCTGCGGCCGATGCGCGAGGGATGGTCAGGCGCATCTCTGCTACTTCAATCCAGTTCTTCGGCCTTTCGGGGAACCACTCGTTGTAAACAAACGCGTAATGCACGTGTTTTTCGTCCATCAGGGTTGTCATCCAGTCCGCATCGTTGCGCGTCTTGCGATAGTGAAGCGCCTGGATACTGCCCAGCCCCCATAAATCCAGAATATATTGATTGCCATTGAGCGCGACCAGGCCCAGGTCATTGACGGCAACCGGTTCGCCCAGTGCTCTTACGATCTCTCCGCTGGAATACTGCTGGTTATAAATCGCCGCCGAGGAAAGAGGCACCCGCAGCGTCGTGTACACCGGAATCGCAAATGCAATCGGTAGCATCGCGAACAGCGCAGTCATGTAACGCGCATTCATGCGCGTGACGCAGGCGTAGATCACGAATACGCCAACAAAGGTCAGCCAATAGGCTTCATAGCGGCCTTGCCCTGATCGACCAAACAACGTGTGCAGCGCCGCCACAGTGAGCAGCATCAGGATCAGAGGCTTTCTGTCGAAGAACAGCACACACACGAATAACTGAGCAAGCAAGACCCAGCCATAGGCATCCAGCTGGTTGGTGACATTGAAGAACAGCGCGGCCAGCCCCGTACCGGTTTTTGCCTGCACGGAAGAAGGTATGTAGCCAAGCCCCAGATGACTGAGGAACAGCGAGAACGCGATCACCAGCGCACCGATGAGTGCTGCGCTGACGACTGTCGCGCGTCGTTCGCCATGCCAGAACAGATAAGCCAGCACAGGCAATGAAACGGCCAGCCCCTCATAGCGCACCAGCGGCAATAAAATCAGCGCGACGTAGACGGGCAGAGGTGTTGTGGCTATCTGGCCGAACTCTTTTTTCACCACCGCGCAGGCTATCAAGGTCACGAGATAGACCTGCAGCGTGTGCTCCATCCCCGCGAAAATCAGGCCGTAGAGATTAGTGGCGAGGAAGAACCCACCGAGAATCAGGACCTTGCTCACTGGATGCAAACCGTCGAGCAACCTGAGCAATGGGCCGATGGTCATGAACGCGAAAATCAGATTGAGGAAAAATGGTGCCAACACCATCCCGTTTCCCAGAACGGCAAAAGGTGCGAGCAGGAAGGGCCAGAGAATGCTTGAGGACGGCGCCGAAAACTCGCCTGCATTGATACCGTAATGGCCGCTGAACATCTGTTTGGCCAGTGCGAGGTGAATGTAGGGATCGTCCAGCGTGTAAATGAACATCCCGTGGTTGTTGATCAGGATCGCCAGCGTCATCAGCATCACCGGCAACACGAGCAAAATAACCGTCAGGTGCCTGTCATTGAGCCAGGTCTGGGAGTTTGCTTTTGCAATATTAGCGGTCGCCATAGCGTCATAACCTGTCAGGGGATCAAGTCAGGGAAACTACGTAGCGATCGACATGCGCAGCGCGAAGGCTTCTACCCAGGGTTGCAGGAATATAGGTTCAACGCCGGGCAGCACACAGCCATAAAAAACTATTTGATGGGTGGAAGCAGCCGTAATGCTGGCGTCAGGATTTGGTGGAGAGCTGGAGGTTTAGGCATGGGCGCGCAGGGCTTACGCGCTAGCGGCCAATGCCGCCCTACGCAATTGCTTACAGCCTCTCGGAGCTGTGCGTCGTGGGACCGGCTTTAGCCGGGAAGGCGGTATTACTGACGGCTTGTTCTAGTGACTGCACTGGCCTCTTCCCGGCTAAAGCCGGTCCCACGACATCGCGCCAATATTTCAGGTCGCATTTCCTACAATAAAAGCGCTCCCGTGACAGAAAAAACAATTAGGGGTTGTAGGACTTTTCTTAAAGTTGCCGCTAGTCTTGTTGTTTGGGCTTATTTGATTGATGGTGTGCGAAGTTGAATTTAAGCTTCGGCAGCGTTCCGAAGTGGGCGTAGTTTTTTACTTTTCATTTGAATCTCCCGGGCCTGCCATGAAACTACCGATGATCGCTATGTTTATTCTGATCTTACTTATGGGTTGCGACAAAGAGCGTTCGCCCGATAGTGATAAAGCAGGGCGTTACGCGACTTTGTATTTTGATAAGCCCGTCAATCAGCTTTACATGGAGCCGGGGAGAGCTGCCTTTACGCTTTATCCTGATAATGTAATCGAATCGCTACGTGGTTTGGGTGTTCAGGTTGAAGGGCTCGATTTTCAGCTTGATAAGAAGCAATCCAGCATCATACATATTGCTATCAAGGATGAGTCATTTGGGCCTGATCAGCAGCAGGCGCTTAAGCAGGCTTTGCAGGATGTTCTTGAGGCCAAGCGGATGCCTGCTTTCAGTGGTCACGTAATAATGGATTCGGAATCTTCAGACTTTAAAGTGGGGCAGCCTCAGCTTTACGAACGTTCAGATAACGGCGTTTACATTCATCCGCAGTCGGAGTTAACAATTCAGGTTAGATATAAAAAAGATTTTAAAATTTATTATGGGAAGCCTGAGTTTTATTGTTATGTTGTTTCGCGGATAAAACATGATCTCCCCTTCGAAATGGCTGTGCTGATGCCCGGTGATAGGGGCACTTTTCTCAATATGGCCGTGATGACATGGAGTCAAAAATATAAACGTGTTGCAGTTAACTTTAATAGCGCAGATATGCGTCGGTTGCTTTCTGAGGGTAAGCTCGAGTTAGGAGTTAAGTCGCTCAGTCTCTCAGGTCAGATGGCCGAGGTAAGCGTTCTGGCAGGCAGTCTTGGAGCTCACTCTTACGGCCTTTATGAACATAAGGCGCTCACCACACTTTCATCCGATCTCTACGATGAGTTGACATCTAAATGTCAATTAATGGTGACGAAGCTCGGCCGACCATTCACGTTTCAGTTTGGGGATGGTCTCGATCGGTTGAGGGACGTCGTTTATACGGAGCAGCCTGCAACCTGATCGTTGATCGTCATTTTTATGAAATCTGCCGCATCGCAAGCATCAAACCCGCAGGAGCGCAGGAGCGCAGGAGCGCAGGAGCGCACGAGCAACACGAGGCCGCGATAGCCTCCTGCCTGATACACTGCTATCGCGGCCTCGCGGTGCTCGTGCGCTCCTACAGAAACTGCGTTTATGCTCCCCCCAACTGCTCCAGCATCCACTTCGCAAAATCCCTGATCTTCGGCACTTCAGCAGCATGCTCCGGGTAGGCCATGTAGTACGCGTCGCTGCTTGGCAAGGCGTGTTGCCATGGGATGACCAGCTTGCCGTCGGCCAGTTCTTCTTCCACCAGAAAACGCGGCAGCAGGGCGACGCCGCAGCCGACCTGTGCAGCCCGAATGCACATGTAAAAGGTTTCGAAGCGTGGCCCGTGGTAGCTGTGTTCGGTGTGATAGCCCTGACTGTCGAACCAGTCATGCCAGCCTTGCGGGCGATTGGCGTTTTGCAGCAGGACCAGATCGGCCAACTGTGTCGGATCGGTAAACGGTGTAGCGGGTAACGCGCTCGGTGCGCAGACGGGCACCAGTTCTTCGCCAAACAACCGAATACTTTCCGCTCCCGGTCGTGCGCCCTGGCCGAAGTAGAACGTGAAATCGCAGCGGCTTTGAATCAGGTCATCGTTTTCCTGCTCGTTAACCACATCCAGATGAATATGCGGGTGGCGCAGCCGCCAGCCCTTTAAGCGCGGCACCAGCCAGCGTGCGCCGAAGGTCGAGGGTGTGGAAACCCGCAGCACCTCGGTTTCGCCGCCATAGGAGCGCAGGAAATGAGTGGACATCTCCATCTGGCTCAGAATCTTGCGCACTTCGCCCAGATACAGCGCCCCCGCCGGGGTCAGTTGCAAGCGGCGACGCACCCGGCGAAACAGTAAGTGCTGCACCAGTTCTTCAAGCTGCGCCACTTGCTTGCTGACCGCACTTTGCGTGAGGTTCAGTTCCTCGGCCGCGCGCGTGAAGCTCAAATGCCGGGTGACCGCCTCGAAGCATTGCAGCGCGGTGATGGACGGCAGGTGACGTCTGTTGAGCATGTTCTGGCCTTTTCCGATCTTGATACTGCGAGCATGAATAAAAGGAATGATATCTCGCCTAATGGTCGTTTGTTGATGGCGTTAAGGCCAGTTATTACTAGAGCCTGAAGATTTACCGTTATTTCAGCATTCCCGAAATCAGGAGAGAACATGCTTACCGACCTGCTAACCCGCCTCGGTGTCGACCCCGCGAAATATCAGAAGGGCGACCAGCCTGTTCATACCCCCATTGACGGCAGTCGCATCGGCGCTGTGAGTTGGGAAGGGGCCGCCGAAGTCGAGCAGCAGGTCACCCGTGCCGACGCTGCTTTTCAGGCGTGGCGCAAGGTTCCGGCTCCGCGCCGTGGTGAGCTGATTCGTCTGTTCGGTGAAGCGCTGCGCAAGCACAAGGCTGATCTGGGTGAGCTGGTTTCCTGGGAGGCTGGCAAAATCACCCAGGAAGGTCTGGGTGAAGTGCAGGAAATGATCGATATCTGCGACTTCGCCGTCGGCCTGTCCCGCCAGTTGTACGGCTTGACCATCGCCTCTGAGCGTCCAGGTCACCACATGCGTGAAACCTGGCATCCGCTGGGTGTGGTCGGCGTGATCAGTGCGTTCAACTTCCCGGTCGCGGTCTGGTCCTGGAACACCGCGTTGGCGCTGGTGTGCGGCAACTCGGTGATCTGGAAGCCGTCTGAGAAAACCCCATTGACCGGTCTGGCCTGTCAGGCGCTGTTCGACAAGGTGGCGGCTGACTTCGCGGATGCGCCGGAGTACCTGGCTCAAGTGATCATCGGTGGTCGTGATGCGGGTGAAGCGCTGGTCGATGATCCGCGTGTGGCCCTGATCAGTGCAACCGGCAGCACCCGAATGGGGCGCGAAGTGGCTCCGAAAGTGGCCGCTCGTTTCGCTCGCAGCATCCTCGAACTGGGCGGTAACAACGCCATGATTCTCAGCCCGACAGCCGATCTGGATCTCGCCGTACGCGCCATCCTCTTCAGTGCTGTAGGGACTGCCGGACAGCGCTGCACAAGCCTGCGTCGTTTGATCGCCCATGAGTCGGTGAAAGCCGAAATCGTCTCGCGACTGAAAACTGCCTACGAAAAAATTCGTATCGGTCACCCGCTAGAAGGGAATCTGATCGGCCCGTTGATCGACAAACACAGCTATCAAGCCATGCAGGACGCGCTGGAGCAGGCGACGAGCGAGGGTGGCAAGGTGTTTGGCGGCAAGCGCCAACTAGAAGATAAATTCCCTAATGCCTATTACGTATCTCCAGCCATCGTCGAGATGCCAGAGCAAAGCGAAGTCGTGCGCGACGAGACTTTCGCGCCGATTCTGTACGTGGTGGGCTACGAAGATTTCAACGAAGCGCTGCGTTTGAACAACGCCGTGCCGCAAGGTCTGTCGTCGTGCATTTTCACCACGGATGTGCGCGAGGCTGAGCAGTTCATGTCGGCGCTGGGCAGCGATTGCGGTATCGCCAACGTCAACATCGGTCCGAGCGGTGCAGAAATTGGCGGCGCGTTCGGTGGCGAGAAAGAAACCGGTGGCGGTCGCGAGTCGGGCTCCGATTCGTGGCGCGGTTACATGCGCCGTCAGACAGCGACCGTGAACTACTCGCTGGAACTGCCGTTGGCGCAGGGCATTACGTTCGATTGAGGTCTGTTTCCAGCTAGATAGCATGGCCTGTAGGAGCCAACTTGTTGGCGAGGCGTCGGACCTGCATTGTCAGGATTTCCGCCCGTCAACGAGTATGCTCGAGTCAACTACCGTAGGCTGCTGAAACATATTTCT
>NZ_JACONW010000102.1 GCF_014357575.1 Pseudomonas folii
CATTCCAACGGGTCAAGCCCTCACAATTGCCCAATTCCGCCCGGCAAAAACGCGGCTTCGATCTTCTCGATCCCGTTCACCAGCGGCTTGCCGAACTCCACCTGGCTGATCTGGAACTGATCTCCCGGCTGAGTCCGCACGCCATCGGCAAAAGAAAGTGTAGCGGTGCCGAAGAAGTGCACATGCACATCACCCGGACGCAGGAACTGGCTGTATTTGAAGTGGTGGTATTCGAGGTTTTCCAGGCTGTGGCACATGTTCGCTTCGCCACTGAGGAATTCCTTCTCCCATAGCACCTCGCCGTCGCGCAGCACACGGCTGGTCCCGGCCAGATTCTGCGGTAGCTCACCAATTCGCAGTTCCGGACCAAAAGAACAGGCACGCAGTTTCGAGTGCGCCAGGTAAAGGTAATTACGGCGCTCCATAATGTGGTCGGAATACTCGTTGCCGATGGCGAAACCCAGGCGATAGGGTTTGCCGTCGTTGCCAATTACATACAGGCCGCTGAGTTCGGGTTCTTCGCCGCCATCTTCGGCGAATGGCGGCAGTGAGAAGTTCGCGCCGGGACGCACGACGATGCTGCCGTCCCCCTTGTAAAACCATTCAGGCTGCACGCCCGCCTGCCCGGCCTCAGGCTTACCGCCCTCCACGCCCCATTTGAAGATGCGCATGGTGTCGGTCATCGCCGCTTCGTCACCCGCTTGCTGGTGCATCTTGTCCCGAGCAGAGGCGCTGCCCAAGTGAGTCAGGCCGGTGCCGCTGACCAGCACATGCGAAGGATCGGGATGGTCCAGCGGCGGCAGAATGCGCAGATCCTGCAACAGTTGCGCGTAATCATGGCTTTCGCCGAAGCCCTGTTTATCGACCTGCTGCGCCAGACCAATACCTGCGTCGATAGCGGATAACGCCAGATCACGCACACTGTGCACGCCCTGCACTTCACGGATCAGATCGCCGTCTACCAGACCGACACGACGCTGGCCATTGCTGAGTTCGAATTGCACTAGGTTCATGGGTTTCTCCTTTCAGATTCATTGCAGGCGAGGCATTTACCCTGTGGGAGCGGTGCTTGCCCGCGATAAGGTCCACGCGACCTAAAGTGAATTGCGTCCAGCCTTATCGCGGGCAAGCACCGCTCCCACAGGTTCCGCGCCATTAAGCGTCAGGCCTGACGGCCGCGGGCGCTGGCGGCGAAGTCGCTGGCGGGCAGTACATGTTTGCGTTCCAGCAGGTGGTACACAACGCCGGTCAAGAGCAGCCCGAAGACCATCACCCCGGACAGGAAGTACAAACCCGAAGCCAGGTTGCCGGTGTATTCCTTGAGTGCGCCGATCACGAACGGGCCGATGTAGCCACCGAGATTGCCCACCGAGTTGATCAGGGCGATCCCGGCCGCCGCACTGGCGCCCGCAAAAAAACGACCGGGCAAGGTCCAGAACACGGCAGTGCAGGAGAACAACGCGAAGGCCACCAGACACAGCGCCGCCAATTGCGCGACCGGCAGTGTCAGCCAGGCACTCAGGAAAAGGCCGATGGCACCCAGCACGTAAAGCACGGCGAGGTGTCCGTAACGGTCGTTCAGTCGGTCGGAACTGCGCGGGACGATCAGCAAACCGATGATGCCGAAGATGTAAGGCACCGAGGACACGAAACCGGTGACCAGATCCGTCCCACCGAATTGTTTGATCAGTGTCGGCAGCCACAGGCCAAGACCATAAATGCTCAACGTCACGGGCAGGTAAAACAGCGCCAACAGCAGGACGCGTCTGTCCTTCAAGGCATGCAATGGATTGCCGTGACGCGTCTGGCCGTACTCTTCCAGGTCCTTTTTCAATTCACCGGTGAGCCAGTTTTTCTCGGTCTCATTCATCCATTTAACCTGGTGTGGACCGTCCGGCAGCCAGCGCAGCACCGGCCAGGTCAGCAGGATGGCCGGGGTGCCGATGACAATAAACAGCCACTGCCAACCGTGCAGACCCAGCACGCCGTCCATGCCCAGCAAACCACCGGACACTGGACCGGTGATCATCATGGCAATCGGTTGGGAAAGGATGAACAGACCGAGGATCTTGCCGCGATGGCGGACCGGGAACCACTGTGTGATGTAGTACAGCACGCCCGGAAAGAAGCCCGCCTCGGCCGCGCCCAGCAGAAAACGCATCACGTAAAAGCTGTGCGGACCCTGCACGAAGGCCATGCCGATGGTAATCGCGCCCCAGGTAATCATGATTCGCGCGAACCAACGGCGGGCGCCGAAGCGTTCAAGCATCAGGTTGCTGGGGATTTCAAACAGAAAATAGCCGATGAAAAACAACCCGGCGCCCAGCCCATAGGCTGCGTCGCCGATACCGATGTCCGCGCCCATGTGCAACTTGGCGAAGCCCACGGCAGAGCGGTCCACATAAGCGATCAGGTACAGCAGGATCAGGAAGGGAATCAATTTCAGGGTGATGCGGCGAATAAGCCTCAGTTCCTGGCTCATGTGTGCGATCTCCAATTGTTCTTGTTATGGAGTGGAGATCGCCTCTGGCCTGAAGCATATGGATGCAGCAGCCACGGTCGTCCCTCACTTGAAATCGACTATATAGTATTACTATTTAGCTAACAACACTTCCAATAAGGCGAATTTGCGCTTAACTTAACCAGCAGAAAAGCCATTAAGTCTTACAATAAGAGAGCTGATCATGTCTGATTCCGAAAAAAAACCCCTGCGTTCTGCCCAATGGTTTGGTACTGCCGACAAGAACGGCTTCATGTACCGCAGCTGGATGAAGAATCAGGGCATCGCCGATCACCAGTTTCAGGGCAAGCCCATCATCGGCATCTGCAACACATGGTCGGAACTCACCCCTTGCAACGCCCACTTCCGGCAAATCGCCGAGCATGTCAAACGCGGTGTGATTGAAGCAGGCGGCTGGCCCGTGGAATTCCCGGTGTTCTCCAACGGTGAATCCAATCTGCGCCCCACAGCGATGTTTACCCGCAACCTGACCAGCATGGATGTCGAAGAAGCGATTCGCGGCAACCCCATCGACGGCGTAGTGCTGCTCACCGGTTGTGACAAAACCACACCGGCCCTGCTGATGGGCGCGGCCAGTTGCGACGTTCCCGCCATCGTGGTCACCGGCGGGCCGATGCTCAACGGCAAACACAAAGGCAAGGACATCGGCTCCGGCACCGTGGTCTGGCAAATGCACGAGGCTTATAAAGGCGGGCAAATCACCCTTGACGATTTCCTCGCGGCAGAAGGCGATATGTCGCGTTCGGCGGGCACCTGTAACACCATGGGCACCGCCTCTACCATGGCGTGCATGGCCGAAGCACTGGGTACTTCCCTGCCCCATAACGCGGCGATTCCGGCCGTGGACTCACGACGTTATGTGCTCGCCCATATGTCGGGCATGCGCGCCGTGGAAATGGTCAAAGAAGACCTGCGGCTGTCGAAGATTCTGACCAAGGCGGCGTTCGAAAACGCGATTCGGGTCAACGCGGCGATTGGCGGCTCAACCAACGCCGTGATCCATTTGAAAGCCATCGCCGGTCGCATCGGTGTCGACCTGGAGCTGGATGACTGGACCCGCATGGGTCGCGGCATGCCGACCATCGTCGACCTGCAGCCATCCGGGCGTTTCCTGATGGAAGAGTTCTACTACGCCGGTGGCCTGCCCGCTGTGCTGCGACGCATGGACGAAGCCAATCTGCTGCCCAATCCCGACGCGCTGACCGTCAATGGCAAATCCATTCGCGAGAATACTCAGAACGCGCCGATCTACGGCGAAGACGAAGTGATCCGCGCGCTGGACAATCCGATCCGCGCTGACGGCGGCATCTGCGTATTGCGCGGCAACCTGGCGCCACTGGGTGCAGTGCTCAAGCCTTCGGCTGCTACCGCTTCATTGATGAAACACCGTGGCCGCGCGGTGGTGTTCGAGAACTTCGACATGTACAAAGCCCGGATCAACGACCCGGATCTGGACATCGACGCCAACTCGATCATGGTCATGAAAAACTGCGGCCCAAAGGGTTATCCGGGCATGGCCGAAGTGGGCAACATGGGCTTGCCTGCCAAACTGCTGGCCCAAGGCGTGACTGACATGGTGCGGATTTCCGATGCGCGCATGAGCGGCACGGCCTACGGCACTGTGGTTTTGCACGTGGCACCCGAAGCGGCCGCCGGTGGCCCGTTGGCGGTGGTGCAGGAAGGTGACTGGATCGAACTCGACTGCGACAGCGGCCGTTTGCATCTGGACATTCCCGACGCCGAACTCGCCGCCCGCCTGGCCGACTGGCAGCCACCGCAACAACAGCAACTGTTGGTAGGCGGCTATCGCGAGCTGTATGTGAAGCATGTGCTGCAGGCCGATCAGGGTTGCGACTTTGACTTCCTGGTGGGCATGCGTGGGGCTGAGGTGCCAAGGCATTCGCATTGATGAGCAGCACATAACGGTAGGAGCGAACTTGTTCGCGAGGTGACAGACCTGACTCACCGCGTGATACCTCTCGGCAACAAGTTGCCTCCTACCCGAAACGGTACCAACCGGTAGGAGCGAACTTGTTCGCGAGGCGACAGACCTGACTCACCGCGTGATACCTCTCGGCAACAAGTTGCCTCCTACCCGAAACGGTGACAACGGTAGGAGCGAACTTGTTCGCGAGGTGATTCTGCAGGCGACGGTCATCTATCACCTGTATAGGCGTCTCGCGAACAAGTTCGCTCCTACCGGACCCCGTACGCCCTGAACCGCGCCGATGCTATGATGCCCCGCACTCATCGCTCAGGATCGACTTGCGTCCCCATGGATTACCGAAAGCCTTCCGACCGTAAAAGCATGCACGCCCGCATCGTTCAGGAGCTGGGCATGCAGATCGTCTCCGGACGTTTCAAGCCTGATGAAAAGCTGCCTGCCGAAGCGTTGCTCTGCGAGGAGTACGCCGTCAGCCGACCGGTGTTGCGTGAAGCCACACGGGTGCTGGTGGCCAAGGGGTTGGTGTACTCCCGGCCGCGCGTTGGCACGGTGGTAAAAGCCCGTCGTGAATGGCACCTGCTCGACCCGGATGTTTTGCACTGGATCATGCAGTGCACGCCACAAAATGAATTCTTCAATTTGCTGACCAGCGTCCGTGCGGTCATCGAACCTGCTGTAGCCGCCCTTGCTGCGCAACACGCCACCGATGAAGAGATCGCGTCTATTGGCGAGGCGTATCAACGCATGGAAGCTGCGCCAAATCCTGAAGCACTGTTGCAACCCGACCTGGACTTCCACAGCCGGATAGCCGACGCGACTCACAACGACTTGCTCGCACACCTGTGCAACATGCTCTCGCTGGCATTACGCGAAGCGCTCAAGCATTCCAACAAGCGGCCTAACCTGCATGAGCTGGCATTGCCGCGGCACAAGGCAATCCTCACCGCCATCGAAAACCGAGACGCACTGGGCGCACGGCACGCAACGCTGGTGCAACTTGATGATGCGAGGAATGCGTTGAGCGTCGTGTTGGGGCGGGAGTTGGGGTTGTAGGCCTATTTTCGCTCAACAGGGTAGGAGCCAACTTGTTGGCGAGACAGGCAACGCGGTGTGGCAGTCACACCGCCTCGCGAACAAGTTCGCTCCTACCGGGCTGATCTCAATGTGAAAACAACGAATTCCCCACCTTGCCCGCCATCTTCTCCGGTTTGATCAGGAACCGCGCCAGCGCTGGCAGCAGCCACAGCGCGCCGAACATGTTCCACAGCAGCATGAAGGTCAGCATCAGGCCCATGTCGGCCTGGAACTTGATCGCCGAGAAGATCCAGGTACACACGCCAATCGCCAGACACAAGCCGGTGAAGAGCACCGCTTTGCCCGTGGATTTCAGGGTTTCGTAATACGCCTCCTGCAACGGCAGACCTGCGCGCAGAAAGCTTTCCAGACGGCTATAGATGTAGATGCCGTAATCGACACCAATCCCTACCCCTAGCGCCACCACCGGCAAGGTCGCGACTTTGACGCCGATGCCCATGAACGCCATGAGCGCGTTACCCAGCACCGAGGTCAGCACCAGCGGCAACACGATGCACAGCGTCGCAGCCCACGAGCGGAAGGTGATCATGCACATGGCCGCCACACAGATGTAGACCAGAATCAGGATGGTCAACTCGGAGCGTTTGATCACCTCGTTGGTGGCCGCCTCGATCCCGGCGTTGCCTGCTGCGAGCAGGAATTCCAGGCCTTCACGATTGTTTTCGGCGGCGAATTCCTGCACAGCATGCACGGCACGGTCCAGGGTTTCGGCCTTGTGGTCGTTAAGAAAAACCATTAATGGCGCCAGCGAGCAATCGTTGTTGTACAGGCCATCGTCACGGGCAATGGAGCTGTTGAGTACGTCCTTGTTGCGCGATAGCGCTTCCCATTTCAGGTTGCCCTCGTTCATGCCCTTGATGACCTGTTTGGAGACTGTGACCAGTGATATTGCCGACTGCACGCCCGGCGTGTTCTCCATCTTCCAGGTCAGTTCGTTGATGGCGGACATGGTCGGGTAAGCCGAGCACCCTTCGCGAGGCGTTTTGACCATCACCACCAGCACATCGGAGCTGGTGGAATAGTGGTTGATGATGAAGCTGTTGTCCTGGTTGTAGCGCGAGTCGGGACGCAGTTCCGGCGCCCCCTGATCGAGGTCGCCGATTTTCAGGTTCTGGCTGTACCAAAGCCCGCCACCGAAGGCGAGCAGTGCCAATACGATGGATACCGGAGCGACTTTGGCGCTGGCAAATCCGGAGAGTAAACGCCAGAACGGATGTTCGGAGACGGCATCTTGCTTGCTGCGGCTCACTGCCCTCTTACTGATACCCGCGTAGGAAATGGCGACCGGCAACAGAATCAGGTTGGTGAACACGATGACCGCCACACCAATCGATGCGCCAATGGCCAGCTCGCGAATCACTCCGATGTCGATGATCAGCAACGTGATGAAACCCACCGCGTCCGCCAGAATCGCGATCATGCCCGGCAGGAACAATTGGCGAAACGTGCGCCGCGCTGCGGTCAAGGCGTTCTCGGCGTCACTGGATTGCAGGGCGATACCGTTGATCTTCTGCACGCCGTGGGAAATACCGATGGCGAAGATCAGAAACGGCACCAGCATCGAATACGGGTCCAGACCGAACCCCACCACATGCATCAAACCCAGTTGCCAGACCACCGCAATCAGCGTCGTACTCAATACGGCGACGGTGCTGCGGATACAGCGCGTAAACCAGATCAACAACACCAACGTAATGACAAAGGCGACACCAAAGAACAGCACCACCATCACCAGGCCGTCGATCAGGTCGCCGACCTTCTTGGCGAAGCCGACGATATGGATCTTGATGTTCGGGTTCTGCGCCTGGTACTTGTCGCGAATTTTCTCTTCCAGTTGATGAGAGAACTGCTGGTAGTCCAGCTTGAGCAGCTTGCCCTGATCTGCAGGGTCCGGGTAGGACTCCAGCAAGGGCACATCCACGATGCTCGACTTGAAGTCGTTGGCCACCAGACGCCCGACCTGCCCGGACTTGAGCACGTTGTTACGCAACTGATCGAGGCTATCGTCGGAACCGTCGTAGCTCTGCGGGATGACCTCACCACCGGCAAAGCCCTCCTCCGTCACTTCCGTCCAGCGCACGCTGGGACTCCACAGGGATTTCAGGCCTGAACGGTCAACACCGGGTATGTAGAACACCTCGTCGTTGATTTCCCGCAGGGTCTCCATGTATTGCCTTGAGAAGATGTCGCCATCCAGCGCTTCGACCGAGATGCGTACCGTGTTGCCCAGATTGGCCAGGTCGTTGCGGTGCTTCATCATGTTCTGGATAAACGGATGATCCAGCGGGATCATTTTTTCAAAACTGGTCGATGGCCGAACCAGTGTTGCCTGCCAGAACAACAGAATGCTGACCAGCAGGCAGATGACAATGACTGCAGGCCGATTATTGAAGATCAAGCGTTCGAGAAAGGTTGCCTTGTCGTCGCTGTGCTGCTGAGTGTCGTGCAGATTACTCATGCCGGATTTTCCCCGCCCTGATCGTTCTTATTGTTGGCTAGACTCGGCGCCCGTCGGCGAGGTGACGCGTACGCCTCCCTGTCCAACCAGAATCAGATTGCCCTGCGCATCGGCCGTCACCCCGGACAGCGAAATCCGGTCGGGACGGTTGAACACTTGAAAGCTCAGGCCATTGTCGGTGCTGCGCATCACGCTGCCGCCATTACCCACCAGCACCAGCGAACCGTCGTCCAGCAAGGTCGCGTTGGCCAGCCCGAACTCCAGCGGCCCGCGGGCAGCTTTCAGTTCAATGGGTTCCCAGGTATCGCCGAAGTCGGTGGAGCGATAGAGATTGCCGCGCAACCCGTAAACCAGCAGCGTGCCGGGCTGACCGGTACCCATGGCGCCGAACAGCGACCCTTGATAAGGCCCTTCAAGCTTTTCCCAGGATTCGCCGTCGTCACCCGAACGGAACATGGCGCCCGCCTCGCCCACTACGAACAAGCCGCTGCCCGCAACCTGGGTAATGCCATTGAGGTGGTACTGATCTTCATTGTCGAGGCGGTCGCTGACGTCTTCCCAGTGTTGGCCGCCATCCAGCGTGGTCAGCAACATACCGTAGGCCCCCACGGCAAAACCGGTTGAAGTGTCCTTGAACCAGACATCCAGCAACGGCGCTTCACGGGACAGGTCTTCGAATTGCTTGACCCAACTCACACCGCCATCGTTGCTGGCGAGAATCTGCGCATCATGACCGACGGCCCAGCCGTGTTTGTCATCGACGAAATACACCGCCGTCAGGAGCTGACGGGTGGGTACTTTGGCCTGAATCCAGGTCTTGCCCTGATCGTCGGAATACAGAATATGTCCGCGCTCGCCCACTACGACCAGACGCGCACCGGCATGGGCGACGTCCAGCAGCAGACTGCGAGAGGCTCGTGCGGATTCGATGGAGTACAGCGTGGTTTGAGCTGGGTCAGCCTTTTCAGGCGCGCTTTCAGTGGCCGCCATCGATAACGTGGGTGCACTCGACAAAGTCAACGCAGCAAGCAGCGAACAGAGTGCCGCCAGGGGTTTGCCCATCCGTAATGCCAATGGCCAGCCGACGGCCGTATGCCCACCGGACTGCGTGCGCCGATTTACAGGCTCACTCATGAAGCGTCCCCTTTCCCATTTTATTTTTATTAGGTTAGCCGAGGCCAAGCGCTCTAGCCTTAGGCTTCTGGAAGCCGACCTATCCTATCCAGCTTTGGAAACTCATGACAATCGACATATGGCTATCTTTGGTCGAGGTCTCTTGTGTGATTGGTGGGTTATCAGTTGGGGTGATGCAGGCAATACTCGCCTCTGTAGGAGCTGCCGAAGGCTGCGAAAGCGATTTATCTGAACTGACGCGTTCGCAGCCTTCGGCAGCTCCTACAGGAAATGGGGCCATCCCAGTGTAGGCAGGGTTTGACGCTCCGGCCTGCCAAGGTCAGAACTGATAAGCCATAGCTCACGCAACACGGGGTCGAAAGGATGGGCGAGTTTGCAGGACGTCTCTGCCAGTCGGATGCATTGCTCGACGTGTGAAACATCCACGTAGAGTGTTGGAAATCCCCTACGTATATGCCTGAGATTCACGCTGATCCTGAAAGTGGGACCGGCTTTAGCCGGGAATGCTGAATACCTGACGATAAAGATGCAGCGATTGTACTGGCCCTTTCCCGGCTGAAGCCGGTCCCACGTCATCAGCTGACCCCATCTGAGCGCAGAGCTTGCTAGCCCAGTGGGACCGGATTAGCCCAATGAAAAAGGGCCTGCCGCTTGCACGGAAGGCCCCTATAGCAACAGTTGCTGTTGCCGTTATTCAGCGAGGCTTTTGCTCACTACCTCGTACACGTCACTGGAAAGCTCGCCCGAATCACGGATGCGCACCAGTTCGGCTTTCATCAGCGCCTGACGTTTGCTGTCGTATTTGCGCCAGCGGGTCAGGGGCGCCAATTGGCGGGAGGCGATCTGTGGGTTGAAGCCGTTGAGCTGGATCACCAGATCGGCCAGGAAGCGATAGCCAGAGCCGTCCGCCGCGTGGAAATTGATCAGGTTCTGGCCAGCAAAAGCGCCGATAAGCGCACGGACCTTGTTCGGGTTCTTGATGTTGAACGCCGGGTGCTGCATCAATGCCTTGACCCGTTCCAGGCCACCCGGCAGCGGGCTGCCTGCCTGAACGCTGAACCATTGGTCCATGACCAGCGGATTGTCTTTGAAGTTCTCGGCAAACACCGCCAGCGCCTTGTCTTTCTCGGCGGTGAACGGCGAGTTGACCAGTACTGCAAGGGCCGTCAACCGTTCCGTCATGTTGTCACTGGTGTCGAACTGTTCAATGGTGGCGGCCAGCACTTCCGGTTTCTGGCTGAGCATCAGGTACGAAAGGCTGATGTTTTGCAGAGCGCGCCGGGCAAAGTGCTCGGCTTCAGCCACGTATTCGGTGGCTTTCGACACCTTGCGATTAGCCGTGTAACGCGCCCACAGACCGTCGAACAGGCTGTCGGAAAGCTGCTTGCGAACAAACTCCCGGGCAGCGTGGATGGCATCGACGTCCGCCACTTCACTGATTTCGGTCAGGTAGGCTTCGCCCGGCAACGAGAGCATTTCGGCAATCATCGCCTGATCCAGCGAGGTATCCGCCAGAACGGTGCCCAATGCGGTAATCAGACGCTGATCCAGCACCAGCGGCTGGCCTTTCTGATGTTGGCCGATCAATTCCTGCAGTACCTGCACGGACAGTTGCTGGCCCGCATCCCAGCGGTTGAAGCCGTCACTGTCATGCTGCATGAGGAACATCAACTGGTCGCGGTTGTACGGGAAGCTGAGTTTCACCGGTGCCGAGAAACCGCGTAGCAACGATGGCAAAGGCTGTTCAGCGACATCAACGAAGGTGAAGGTCTGTTCGGCTTCGGTGACGGAAATCACCCGCGTGTTGCCAGCAGCGGCGTCTTCGCCTTGCAGGCGCAATGGAATTTCGCCGCCCTGCTTGTCCAGCAAGCCCAGCTCTACCGGAATCACGAAAGGTTTTTTGCTCTCGCCCGGCTGACCCGGTGTAGTCGGGCAGCTCTGACGGAAGGTCAGGCTGTAGGTTTTCGCAGCGCTGTCATAAGACTCGCTGACCGCCAGACGCGGCGTACCGGCCTGGCTGTACCAGCGTTTGAACTGGGTCAGGTCGACGCCATTGGCATCTTCCATGGCCTTGATGAAGTCATCACAGGTCACGGCCTGGCCGTCATGGCGCTCAAAGTACAGGTCACTGCCTTTGCGGAAGCCTTGTGCTCCCAGCAGCGTGTGAAGCATGCCGACGACTTCCGAGCCTTTTTCGTACACGGTCAGGGTGTAGAAGTTGGAAATCTCGATAAAGCTGTCCGGGCGCACAGCGTGGGCCATCGGGCCGGCATCTTCGGCGAACTGGTGGGTACGCAGATAGGCCACGTCCTGAATGCGCTTGACCGTGGCCGAGTTCATGTCTGCCGAAAACCCGGAATCACGGTAAACCGTGAAGCCTTCTTTCAGGGACAGTTGAAACCAGTCACGGCAGGTGACACGGTTGCCCGACCAGTTATGAAAGTATTCGTGGGCGACGATGGCCTCGACCCGCTGGTGCGCGGCATCGGTGGCGGTTTCGGCGCGGGCCAGCACGGCGCTGGAGTTGAAGATGTTGAGACCTTTGTTCTCCATGGCGCCCATGTTGAAGTCGTTCACGGCGACGATCATGAAGATATCCAGGTCGTACTCACGGCCGTAGGCTTCTTCATCCCAACGCATGGACTTCTTCAGGCTGGTCATGGCGTGCTGGCATTTGTCGATGTTTTCCGGCTCGACGTAAATGCGCAGAGTCACTTCGCGCTCGCTCACGGTAGTGAACTTGTCTTCGACGCACCACAGATCACCGGCCACCAGCGCAAACAGGTACGCCGGTTTCATGAACGGGTCTTCCCAGGTGGCCCAGTGCCGACCGTCATCTTCCGGTCCGCTGGCAATCGGGTTGCCGTTGGAGAGCAAGACCGGGAAGTTGTGCTTGTCGGCGCTCAGGGTCGTGGTGAACTTGCTCATCACGTCCGGGCGGTCGAGGTAATAGGTGATCTTGCGGAAGCCTTCGGCCTCGCACTGGGTACAGAACATGCCGCTGGATTTGTACAGTCCTTCCAGTGCGGTATTGGTTTCCGGGTGGATGCGCACGCTGGTGTCGACCGTGAACGACTCAGCGGTGGGATGCAGGGTCAGGTGGTCCGGGGTCAACTGGTAATCAGCGGCGCTCAACTCGACGTCGCCCAGCTTGACCGACAGCAGCTCCAGCAACTGACCGTCCAGCACCAGCGGCGGCAAGCCCGCGCCGCGCTCTGGGTTGCGGCGCATCACCAATTGCGCGTGAACCAGCGAGTGGTCATCGAACAGCTCGAACGTCAGGTGCGTTTCGTCGATGAGGTACTCAGGAGCCTGATAGTCCTTCAGGTAGATCATTTGCGGTTGTTCGGTGCGCATGATGAGTCCTCTTACTGATGCACGGCGAGCTGATAAGCCGTGTATTTACGAATATTGATCACGCCGGTATCGAAAATCAGGTACTGGCCCTTGATGCCCAACAATGTGCCTTCGGCGATCGGGTTCTTGTCCAGATTGAAGCTGACGATCTTGGTCGGGTACGCCTCAACGGGGTAACGGATTTCGATCGGTTCGACGTCATGCAGCATTTGGATGGCCTGCAAGCCGAATCGTTCTTGCAATCCGGCCAGACCTTCAGCGCAACTGTCGAACAGTTGCTGGCGAATGGCGGCCAGGTCCACCGGCTGGGCATCGCCTTTAAGCAGCGCGCGCCAGTTGGTGCGGTCGGCCACCTGGCTGCGCAGCAAGTCCTCGACGAAACCGGATTGCTGGCGGGTCGCAACGCGCATGATTGGCAGCGCCTGACTGGCGCCCTGATCCAGCCAGCGGGTCGGCAACTGGGTGGCACGGGTAATACCGACTTTGACGCCCGACGAGTTGGCCAGATACACCACGTGATCGGTCATGCAGAATTGCTCGCCCCACGCCGGATCACGACACGTGCCGTGCTCGTGGTGGCATTTTTCCGGGCTCATGATGCAGATGTCACACTGCGCCAGCTTGAGCATGCACGGGTAGCAGTAACCCTGGCTGTAGCTGGACTTGGTCCTGCGCCCGCAATGGCTGCAATGAATCGCACCCAGGAACTCCAGACGCACCGTTTTGCCAATCAGCGGGTTGACCGGAATCTCGGTATCGCCCAGACGAAACGCATATTCAACCTGCGAGGCATTAAGCCGCGCCGACATTTTGTTGACTGCTCCACGACCAATCTCAATCAATGGATGGCATCCGACTTGAACAGGATATTCGGCACAGTGGTGGACTTGGACGCACATTCCTGCGGGCCCATGTAACCGGTGCGCTGGTCTTCCGGCAAGTTCTGCATTTCCCAGGCGATCAACGCCTGCAAGGACAGCTCGCGCTGTTCCTGAGTAAGCTTGCGGCCATCGGACCACTTCCCGATTTCTACCGCCAGCTTCAGGCTTTCGTAGATATCGGGGGTGATGTTTTCAATCATTTCGGCAAAAGAGGACATAGCGCACTCCTGACTCTTCATTAAACAGCATTCAACATCAGGCCTTGATCCGAGCAATTGCCCCGCCAATCAGACCTGTGACACAACCGATGATCAGCCCGCCGACATGGGCACCGTTGGCGATTTCGCCAAAGCCCAGCATGCCGACCAACCCTGACAGACACAGCACCAACCAGACCAGCATCATCACCAGCACACCGCGCGGTAAACGATAGATGGGGTTGGGCGCGAGCAATTGAAAGATCCAGCAGTGACCCAGCAGGCCATACAGCACCCCGGACAACCCGCCAAACAGGCTGGCACCGCTGAACTGGTATTGAACGGTATTGGATACAGCGCTGAACAACAGCGTCAGACCCAGCAGATGCAAACTGCCTTGACGCCACTCGATACGACGCCCCAGCTCCCAGTACCACATGGCGTTCATGGCCAGATGCAGGATGCCGAAGTGAATCAACATCGGCGTGACGATCCGCCACCACTGACCGGCTGCCAGACTGTCGCCCAGCGGCAGGAACGTCGCGTATTCACCCTGCACACGGAAATCGAGAAAGGTCAGCCAGCGCACTGCATCGAGGTTTTCCCCCAGCAGGGTAATGGCGCCTACGATCAAACATGCCAGCAGCACCAGCGTGGTCACCGGGCTGTCGCGCAGTTGCTGAACGAAACCGGACCGCGGCGCGCTGGTGCTCTGCTCACCCGCTGGCAGTTCATAGTGCTCATCGCCCTCCGGGTATTGCTGATAAAGCGCCCGAATATCATCCGCCAGTTGCGGCGTATCCGGCACCCAAAGGACTTGCTCCCCGGCTTCCTCACTCACCCGGTGGGGCACGCGCAGACGGTTCAGCAGGCTGATAAAACCACTCAGGTCGGTGGTCAATGGCAGACGCAATACAGCAACAGGACTCATCAAACAGCCTCGGGACGTTCAACATCAACCCAGACAAACTTGTCCGGATCGATGCAGGTTTCCTGGTCCAGCCGATAGGCGACCAGTTTGCCGTAGAGCACGGCGCTGTAATCCAGGCAGGCGAGGTTCGGCCGGATGGGTGCGGGAATACCGCTGCGCCAGTAATGGCCGACGAACAGCATCGGCTCGTCAGCGCCATAGCGCAGCAAGGCGTTCTTTTCAGTCGTAGAAAGTGGCGTCTTGGCGACGCCTTCCGGCAACGCATCCGGCTGAAACACCACGTCGCCGTAGGTTTGCGGGTCGTCTTCCCAGAACTTGGTGCGGAAAAACTCACGGGTCAGGCCATCGCCACCGGTCAGGGTGATGCCGTGGGGCAAGCGCATGTCAGTGCCGCGCAACAAGCGATCGAACACTGCGCAGGCAAAACTGCCCTGCACCGCCGAGGCCTGGACGAACTCCTGATTGATGCAGCCACCGCCATGCATGGTGATCAACGGTGTGATCAGGCTGGCATCCCAGCAAGCGTGCACCACGCGGAAACGTCCGGCATCCATGAACAGCGGCAATTCGTAGAACCAGTCGACGAATTCTTTCCACTCATCCGGATAGGCTTCGAACTGCGTCAGCGTCTCGCCCATCAGCCGACTGTGGCGAAGCGAGTGTTCCCGGACGAACTGCTTGCCGCTCTCCGGCGGGGCCGGTGTGTGCCAGCCCAACGCGTTGAACTCGTGGTTGCCCATGATGCACAGCGCGTGACCGGCCAGCACCATGTCACGGACGATATGCAGCGACTCGCGAATCAGTGGACCGCGGTCGATGATGTCGCCGAGGAATAACGCGATGCGTTCAGGGTGGCGCCACACGCCCGCCTGAAAGCGATAACCCAACACGCTGAGCAGTTTTTGCAGCGTATGGGCACATCCATGCACGTCACCGATCAAATCGTAGCTACGCGCGGGATCGAGCATCAGTCGCCTCCACCACCAAGTCGGCTACCCCAGCCAAGCTTGGTGCGACAGACTTCGTAATAGTTGTGATCCAGTGGGTGGATCAGGCGCAGTTTCTGCGGCTTCTTGCTGACCGTGATGGTGTCGCCCGGCGCGCAGGTGAAGTGGTTCTGGCCGTCGCAGGAGACTTGCGGATAAATCGTCATGTCCTTTGAGACCACGATTTTCAGCTCACTGTTGCCGTCCACCACAATCGGCCGGCCGGACAAGGTGTGCGGGTACATCGGCACAATCACGATGGCATCCAGCTTGGGATGCATGATCGGCCCGCCAGCGGACAGCGCGTAAGCGGTCGAACCGGTAGGCGTGGCGACGATCAGGCCGTCGGCCTTCTGGCTGCAGACGAACTGGCCGTCGATGTAGATCTCGAATTCGATCATCCGCGTCGACTTGCCGGGGTGCAGCACCACATCGTTGAGCGCGTCGCCCTGACCGATGGCTTCGCCGTGGCGGCGGACCTCGGCCTGCAACAGGAAGCGGTTTTCCACCAGATAGTGGCCGTCGAGCACTTCGGCGACTTTGACTTCCAGCTCGTCGGGGCGAATATCGGTGAGGAAGCCCAGGCTGCCACGGTTGATGCCCAGTACCGGCGTATTGTGTTTGGCCAGCGCACGGGCTGCGCCCAGAAGGCTGCCATCGCCACCGACCACAATCACCAGGTCGCAGACTTCGCCTAGCATCTTGCGCGACGAGGTTTGCAGGCTGTGGCCGGGCAACGCTTCGGCAATGGTGTCTTCCAGAATGACGTGCAGGTGCCGTTCCAGCAGGAATTTCTTGAGTCGGCGCACGGTATCAAGCACCTGAACACTGCCCAGGCGGCCGATGATGCCGATATTACGAAATTGCTCCATGGGGCTCCTGCGGGGTTCGATGCGGCTAAAGACAGGGATTATGGGCGAAAGGCCGGGGTAGCGGCAATTGATCGTTCCCGGATGTTCGCCCTGTAGGAGCTGCCGAAGGCTGCGAAAAGGTCGGAACGACCTTCCACAGGTCTGATTAAACGTCCGGTTCCCGGCCGATCGCAGCCTTCGGCAGCTCCTACTTTGACCGATGGTTGCCAGTTAAGGCTATCCTGCGCTCATGACTCTCTTCCCCAGCCTCACCCACCTGCCCCGCCAGTTACGCACGCCGCAAGTGCGGGACCTGGCCTGGGTGATTCTTGCGCCGCCGATGCTGGGCGAAACGCCGTGGCCGCAGCGTCATCCATTGACGGCCAGCGACTGGGTGCAACAACCGCAGCTATTGGCAGATTTTCTATTCAGGCTGGATCAGGACAGCAGCGCCCTGCTCCACTGGCTGGCACTGGGCGCAACCCGACGGCTGGGTTTGTATTACGAGCGCTTGTGGCAATTTGCAGTGGCGCAGGCCCCCGGTGTCGAAATGATCGCTGCTAACCTGCCGATTCGTCTGGGCGGGCAAACCCTGGGTGAGCTGGACATGCTGCTGCGCGACGCCGACGGCGTGCACCACGTGGAGTTGGCGATAAAACTCTATCTGGGGCCGCAGCAAGGCGACGGCAGCGATCCTGCGCAGTGGCTGGGCCCGGGTTGCCGTGATCGGCTTGACCTCAAACTTGCCCATCTGAGCCGACATCAACTACCGATCTCAGCGCGCCCGGAAAGCCGTGAATTGCTCGCGACGCTGGGCGTCGACAGGTTCGATGCCCAATTATGGCTGGGCGGCTATCTGCTTTATCCGTGGCCCGGCCAGACAGACTCCCCGCGTGGTGCACATGATCAGCACTTGCGCGGCAGTTGGCTGCATCAAAAGGACTGGCAGGCGTTTACCGCGCAACGCCCCGAAGGTCGCTGGCAGTTGCTGCCTCGACACGCCTGGCTGGCCCCTGCCCATTACGCCGAAGCCTGGACCGAACCACAACTGCAGCAATGGCTGGAGCAGCTTGATCCGCTGGCGCCGGCGCAACTGCTGGTACGGCTGACAGAAAATGGCGAGGGCGAATGGGAGGAGGCCGAACGGGTGTTTCTGGTTTCGGACATCTGGCCTCGGCTGGGCGATACGAGCAACACGGTTCAGCTTGAGGATCAGCCAATCGCGTTACCCGCTTCGCCCGTCTGATCGTCAGGCGGCCTTTTTAGTGCGCGGCAGCAGAATCGCCATGATCCCCAGCAGCGGCAGGTACGAACACAGGTTGTAGACGAACAGGATGCCGTGGCTGTCAGCCAGATAACCCAGCAAGGCCGCACCGATCCCGCCAAACCCGAACATCAGGCCGAAGAAGATCCCGGCGATCATGCCGACATTGCCTGGCACCAGTTCCTGGGCATAGACCACGATGGCGGAAAACGCCGACGCCAGAATGAAGCCGATGATCACGCTCAGCACGCTGGTCCAGAACAGATCGGCATAGGGCAGCGCAAGGGTGAACGGCGCAGCGCCGAGAATCGAGAACCAGATCACCGCTTTACGGCCAATCCGGTCACCAATCGGACCGCCGAAGAACGTACCTGCGGCCACCGCTCCAAGAAACAGAAACAGGTACAGCTGGGAGTTAGCCACCGACAGGTCGAACTTCTCGATCAGGTAAAAGGTGAAGTAACTGGTGATGCTCGACATGTAGAAGAACTTGGAGAAAATCAGAAACGCCAGCACAACCAGCGCGCCAGTGACACGACCTTTCGACAAGCCATGACTCGCGGCCTGGCCTTGCTTGAGCTTGAACAGGTTCAAGTGAGTGCGATACCAGCGGCTGATGCCGTACAGCAAGCCTACGGAAAACAATGCGATCAGGCCGAACCAGGCCACATGACCCTGACCGAACGGAATAATGATCGCCGCCGCCAGCAAAGGGCCAAGCGCTGAACCGGTGTTGCCGCCCACCTGAAAGGTTGACTGCGCCAGCCCAAACCGTCCCCCCGACGCCAGCCGCGCGATGCGTGAGGCTTCGGGGTGAAAGGTCGAAGAGCCGATACCAATCAAGGCCGACGCCAGCAGAATCATTGGGAAGCTGCCCACCATGGACAGCATCAGAATGCCGATCAAGGTACACAGCGAACCGACTGGCAATACCAGCGGATTGGGATGGCGGTCGGTGTAGTAACCCACCCACGGCTGCAACAGCGATGCAGTGATCTGGAACGTCAGGGTAATCAGGCCGATCTGCGTAAAGGTCAGGCCATAGCTTTCCTTGAGCAGCGGGTAGATCGACGGCAGCACCGCCTGAATCAAGTCGTTGACCAGATGCGCCAGCGCCACAGCACCGATGATACGCATGACCAACGGGCTGCTGGTGCTGGTTGTCGGGGGAGTTGCAGCGGGAATTGCGCTGGTGGAGGCGTTGCTTACGTCCATGGAGTTCATCCGCGAAGCTATTGGATGTGCCACGACCCGGTTATTGCAAGATATGTCAGCGGCACAAGGTCCGCCAATGTGCCATTTTTTGGGGCATGGCCGCTACATTTTGTTGCGAGAAATCTGGTTTTGCATGCCTGATTCGGTAGGAGCTGCCGAAGGCTGCGAAGCATTCATCCCGACACACCTCAATCGCAGCCTTCGGCAGCTCCTACAGAAAATGCATTTCAATTCAGTCGCTGTATTTCCTTTTGCAGGAGCCAGTCAAGCCGTAGCCCCAACAGACACGCCCTTCTCCCCCGTCGGCACATCGTGCAGCGATATTCGCGAGGTCTCCGGCAAGGCCAGGCCGCCCGCCAGTGCCAGCAACGCAACCGCGATCAGGTAGAACGCAGGGGACAAGTTGCTTCCAGTGGTCGTGATCAGCCACGTCGCCATCAACGGCGCGGTGCCACCAAAGATCGTATAAGCCATGTTATAGGTGATCGCCGAAGCGGTATAGCGCGTGCGGGTCGGAAAGGTTTCCGAGAGCAGTGCTGCCGTGACCACGCCACACAGTACCGCGCCAACTGCCAGCAGCATCACACCCACGATAGACGCCGCGAACGAGCCGGAACTGGCCATCAGGAATGACGGAAAGACCACCACGATCAACAGCGCACAAGCGCTCATGACCGTCACGCGGCGCCCCACCTTGTCGGAATACAACCCGGCCAGCGGGCAAATAGCGGCGGCGAAGAGCAACGCGATCAACGACACCAGCAACGCCGCCGCACGGCTCAGACCACCCGCCACCTGCAGGTAAGTGGCGAAGTACGTGGTGAACATATAGAACGACAACGCCGTCAGCGACACGAATGCGCCCAGGCAGCAGATTGCCGCGCCGTGGTTGCGCAGGGTTTCCTTGAGGGGCGAATGGGCCACGTCATGCTCCTGTGTCACGGCCTGGAATGCCGGCGTCTCGTCCAGCTTCCAGCGCAGATACAGACCGACCAGCCCCAAGGGTGCAGCAATCAGGAAAGGCAATCGCCAGCCCCAACTGCCCATGGCTTCCGGCGTCAGTGACGCTTCAAGGGCGTAAGCGACTACCGCTGCTGCGGCGAACGCGGAAAACGTCGAGACCGGGACAAAGCTGCCGTACCAGGCGCGTTTGTCGCTGGGCGCATGCTCCATGAGATAGGCGCAGGCACCGGCGTATTCGCCGCCCGCTGAAAAACCCTGCGCACAACGAATGACCGTCAACAGAATCGGCGCCATCACGCCAATTGCCGCGTAAGTGGGCAATAGGCCAATCAATGTCGTGGCTGCGGCCATCAATAGAATGGTCATTGCCAGGGTTCGTTTGCGGCCGATCCGGTCGCCAAGCATGCCGAAGAAGATCCCGCCCAAAGGCCGGAATGCAAAGGCCACTGCGAATACCGCGAACGTTTTCAGCAGCGCCGCACTGGCGTCGCCGCTGGGAAAGAACTGTTGGGCGATAGCCGTGGCGAGAAAACCATAAACCGCGAAGTCGAACCATTCGACGAAATTGCCGATGGCGGCGGCGACAATCACTTTTCTCAGCGTTTTCGGGCTGACTTGCTCTGTAGCGGCGCTTGTCATGCTGGACCTCGACATTTCATCAGGAAGCTATCGATTATCGGGACAGTCACCGGGACGGCTCACTCTGAAAGTGTCATCCGCGTAGTCAGGACCGACCCCACCGCTGTTCGATAGCGCATGATTCATGCCAGAGGCTTTGGATCAATGATTACAAGCCCATCGCTCGTCGCCCTTGCAGGCCGCCGGTGTGGATGAAAATCAGCCGCGTGCCCGCCTGAAAACGCCCGGCGACTACCTCATCGTGCAGGGCCATCAGCGCCTTGCCGGTGTACAGCGGTTCGAGGGGGATGCCGCTTTGGGATTCACTGGTAGCGATGAAATCCAGCAGCTGCGGATCGGTTTTGGCAAAGCCGCCACGGGAGGCGCTGATGAGGATGTAGTCATCGGTAGGAGCGAACTTGTTCGCGAGGCGGTGTGTCAGGCTAGACGCTTCGCGAACAAGTTCGCTCCTACCGGTTTTGCAATGCTCCAGAATTGCCGCGACATTCTGCTCAACCCCATGATCATCCGGAACCGCCATGGCCCCATACACCAGGTGCGCGCCCTCTTCTGCCAGGACCAGACCCGCCAGCGTTGTACCCGTCCCGGCAGCCAGCCACCAACCGTGATAATCACTCCATCCCAGGTCGCTCAGTTGCTCGCGCACCATCTTCAGCAACCCGGCACAACCCAGCGCGCCGGGCAAACCTCCGCCGCCTTCCGGGATCGGGTAGAAATCAGGGTATTGCGTCAGCCACGACGACCAGAAGTCAGGTTCATGCCGTGCGCGATAACCGGCGTAGCCAAGCCAGTGCAGTTGCATGCCGAACGCTTGTAGATCGACGGTGGTTGGCGTCTCCACAGCATGACCACGCAACAGACCGACCGTGGCAAAACCAAACCGCTTGCCCGCAGCGGCCAACGCATGCAGATGATTGGAATGCGCGCCGCCCAGACTGATAACGCCTTTCGCATTCACCTCACTGGCCGCCGCCAGGTGATGGGCAAGCTTGAACCACTTGTTGCCACTGATCAGCGGATCGATGAGGTCCAGGCGCAGTACCGCAACCTCGACACCGGCACTGACGAGCCAAGGCAGATTGAGCCGTTGGAGCGGCGCGTTGGGTTGCCAGTGGATGGGGCTGATAGACACGAGGATGGGGCCGCTGAACGAAGTGCGGGAGTTTAGCATTGCCTCGATAAATTCAGCCTTGTGTCAATCTGTAGATTCTATGTGCGCCCGCAAGCTGGTTGACGACGTGGGACCGGCTTTAGCC
>NZ_JACONW010000103.1 GCF_014357575.1 Pseudomonas folii
GCGGTTTGTCTGACACGCCGCCATCGCTGCCTCGCGGTGCTCGTGAGCTCCTACAGGATTTGGATCAATTCAGAAGGTCATAACATCCCGCACGAAGAGATCCATTGATGATCAGCAACACCATCAAACAACTGAAACTCTGGGCCCGCCGCCTCAAAGCCAATCTGATTCTGCTCTGGCTCTGCTCCCGCCAGCCTGACATGCCATGGCTACCGAAAATCGTTGCGTTGGTGACCGTGGCCTACGCCGTGAGTCCGATTGACCTGATTCCAGACTTTATCCCGGTGCTGGGCTTTCTGGATGATGTGATTCTTTTACCGCTGGGCATCGCCCTCGCTTTGCGACTGATACCGAAAGGGTTGCAACAACGCTGCCGCCCCGAAGCGCAAGCCATGGCCGGTGAGCGAATCAAGCTCAAAGGCCGATGGTTGACCCTCACCTGCATTGTGCTGATCTGGTTGCTGATTGCCTGGACCCTGTGGCGTGCCTTTGCAGGATAGAGCCCAGCCAACCGATAGCTGTTACTGACGATAAGGCGTCTTGCGCAACTCATCCAGAGTCTGCGCAGACAAGTCATCGCGCCAGCCTGACAGGTGCAGATCCAGCCATTCCCGCAGCTCATTGAACGCAGGCGCTCTCAGTGCTTGCACAAACAGGCGCAGGGTACGCGGCAGATGCGCCAGATAACCATGCTTGCCATCACGCCCGGCCAGGCGGACGAAGATGCCCAGTACCTTGGCGTGTCGTTGTGCGGCGAGCCGCCGGTAGTCATCAACAAACAGCGGCACATTGAGTTCCGGGCGCTGCATCAGGTAGTGACTGAACAGCGCGGCGCGCAGAGGCTCTGACAGGTCACGACGCGCATCCTCCAGCAAGGACATCAGGTCATAAGCCGCAGAACCGACCAACGCGTCCTGAAAATCCAGAAGACCGCATGCGGCCACACCCTGGCGGCTGTCGAGCAGCATCAGGTTGTCGACATGGAAATCGCGCAGCACCAGCGTTTCACGCCGCTCGGCCACATCGCCAAAGGCTTCGGCGAACAGTTCGAGATAACGCTCGCGTAGCTCAAGAGCGGCTTGTTTGCCGATCAACAACGGCGCATACCAATCGATGAACAACGCGCACTCGGCACTCAGTTTATGTGCATCGTAGGCGGGTAACCCGGTACTGGCAGGCGCCCGATGCAGGGCTACCAGCGCGTCGACCGCCAGACCGTACAAGGCTTCTTCAGCATGCCCTGAAGCCAGAAGCCGGGTGTAAGTGGCGTCGCCAAAATCCTCGATCAGTGCCAGTCCGGCCTGTTCATCCACCTGACGCAAGGCTGGAGCCGAAAGCCCGATGCTGTGCAGATAACCGGCCACCTGCACAAACGGCGCAATAGGTTCGCTCAGTGGCGGTGAATCCATCAACAAAAGGCCGGCACCTTGCAAACGAAAATAACGTCGCGCCGACGCGTCTGCTGGCAACGCCTCCAGAACGGCATCGGCAAAACCGGCGTTGGCGAGGAACGCCGCGCGCGCGCAGGCACGGCTATCTTGCGCATTGGGTGCTGATTCAGCGAGTTGAGTCATCATCTTGCGCAACTCAGGCCTGCTCAAAGAGCACGTCCTGCGCGCCCTCCCACAGGGTCTTCACGCCCAGGGCACGCAGGTTTTCCTTGCCTTGCACGATGGTCAGGAAGTGGTTACCGGCCAGTTGGCCCATTTTGCTGGCAAAACAGCACGAGCCATAGGCGATGAGGATTTCAGTCTCGCTGTAAGGGCCCGGATAAAACAGAATGTCGCCCACCGAAGGGTGACTGGTGTGATTTTCAAAACCAATCGGCTGATCGTTCAGCAGCAACTGGTACTCCCCCAATGGCACCCAGCAGCCCTCGCCGCTCCAGCGCACATGGATCAGCTTCTGCCGGTAAGGCAGCAACTTCAGAAAAGCAGCAACGGTGTGCGGCGCATCGGGATGGGTTTCAGCGAGAAACTCGTATCCGCCAGCGGTGATTTTCAGGGTGGTCATGCAGAGCTGCTCTCAAGATAAGGTGATTGATCATGTCGCGACATTGCGTGTCAGCGCCTAGGCTGGCTGGCCGACTGAATCCGGTTTTCGAACGCTGCCAGGGTTTTCGGTTGAAATCAGGGACGCAGAAAGGCTCACTTCAAAACAGCACCCGTGGGGCACGCGGCTTTCAAGGTTGACCGACCACCCCTGGTGAACGCAGATGCGCTGTACCAGCGAAAGACCCAGGCCAAGCCCTTCCCCACGCTGCTCATCGCCTCTGACGAAGGGCTGGAACATGGCCTGCTGTTTTTCCAGCGGAATGCCAATGCCGCTGTCCTGAACAGAAAAACGATCGCCGTGCAGGCTCAGAAAAATGAAGCCTTCATCGGTGTAATGCCAGGCATTGCGCAGCAGGTTGCTCATGACCGAGTGCAACAGCGTCGCGTTATACAGGCGATCCGAACCGATACCCGGCTCGTAACGCAACGTCAGGCCTTTTTCTTCAATGGGTTTGCGCCAGATATCCACCAACTCGTCTGCGACCGCCACCAGGGTTGCGCGCGGCCCCTGGCCGGGTACTTCGGTTTCTATACGCGCCAGCAGCAGGAACGTTTCCACCAGTTGACGCATCCCCTCGCTGGCCCGGGATATTCGTAAAACCTGATTACGAGAGCGTGGATCTACAGCGGGATTCTCCAGCAGCAATTCACAGGAACTGGCCAGCACCATTAATGGCGTGCGCAGTTCATGGCTGACATCACTGGTGAACATCTTCTCCCGGGTCAAGGCTGCGCGCAGGCGGCCCAGGGTTTCATCAAACGACACCGCCAGCTCACCCACCTCGTCGTGGGCATACTCCGGTGCCAGTGCCGGAGCCGCATCCATGATCTGGTCCCGCTGACGCACCTGCCCGGCCAGCTTCACCACCGGCGCCATGACCCGTTGCGCCAGCAACCGCCCCAGCAATAACGCCAACAGAACACTGAGGACAAACCCGACCAGCACAATGGCAAACAAAATACGCTCGCGCTGAACCGTGGCAGTCTGATCCCGCAGCAATACGTACTGACGACCGTCGACCATATCGACCATGGCGTAGTAATCGACATTGTCTTTTTTGATTCGGTGAAAGCCGGGTTTCAATGGCTTGAGGCTGTCGGGCATCGCGAAAAGACCGGAAGCGTCCTGCACATAGAAGAACGAATCCTTCTCTGGTCGATGACTCCAGTTGGCAACGTCGTCCATCAACAGCAACCGGTGCAGGTCGCCATTCATTGAAAGTGCGGTCAATTTTTTGCCAACCAGATGCACCGTGACGACGATGCCCGCTGCAAATATCAACGCGACCAGGGTACTCATCAGCGTGAAAACGATGACGATGCGCTGTTTGAGACTGTGTTTGATATCCATGCAGCTTCCGTTGACGGTTTACATCCGGGCAGTATCAGGCCAGATATGTCGTCATTTCGTCAACGGAGCTGCACGTCTGTACAGAAACCGACTATCAGAACGCCGGTAAGGCACTCACCACGCGCAGCGCCAACCCTTCGTAGGCATCCAGCGTGATGGTGAATTCGCCCTGTTCAGTGAGATCCCCTTCGACCCGTTCATTGATGATATCCACCACCGGGCCAGGCGCGATGTCCGGCAGGTGCAGGGTTTCAACAATCGGCTCGGAGCTGAAGTTCAGCGCGGTAATCTGTGTGCCCTTCCCGGCTGGCAGCTCGTGAACCATGATCAACAAGCCTGGGTGCTCAACATCCGGGATGAGAATCTGCTTGCTCGCAGCGATGTCATAAGCCCGACGCACAGCAAGAATCTTCTTGAGTTGCGAGGCAAATGAATCAGGGCGCTGTAGCTGGCTGATGATACTGCCGTAAAGGGTGCGGGAGCGCGGCATGTTGCCTGCCGAGAATTCCGCCTCCGGGTCCAGATCCACCAGATCATAAGCACCACGGTGGATCCAGCGCGTGTCGCCATCCTGCATCAGATGCTGAACCTGCTCGGCAGGCAGCGGCAATGCGCCGACCAGATCCCACCCGGACAACGCAAACACGCCAGGCTGCATGGCATTGAACATCACCAGCAGCAAGTGAATATGCTGAATTTTCTGAGTGTCTTCTTCAGTGATGGCGTCCAGATCACGAATACCCAGCGCCGCCGTGATGATGCTCGCGGTGGTGCAGGACACGCCATTGGTGACGAATTTCAGGTTGTAGGGAGCGTGCTCGCCTGCCAGTTTCTCGTACATTTCCTCGCGAATATGCTCGCGCAAGATGTTGCCCGGCAGCGTCTGGCCTTGATAGTGGTAGGTGTCGTGGGCATGCAAGGTCCAGAAATGCACCAGCTCCAGGGTCAATTCGTCGTGGTTCTGCAAGGCATGAATCAGCGACGCCGGATCGATACCAAACGCGTGAACCTGACGCAGCATCAACCGCAGAAACTCGGTAGTCCCCGTCAACAGTGCATGCTGATAGGCCGGGCGTGAGATGAAGTCGTAAGACAGGTCAGCACCGCCATGGGACATGGACGCGATGTCATCCAGAGTCAGGTTCAGCTCCTGGAAACTGAAACCGCCCGCTTTGCGGATCGCTCCGCCCAATAGCTGGTTACCGGTGATCGACAACGGGTGGCTCTCGGACCAGGCATTGCCTTCAGCCTTGCGCTCCACGCCGAGGAAGCCATTGGCATCCAGACGCAAGACCCGCGCGCCCATGACATCGATGGAATGCAGCGCATCACCAATGATCATTTGCTGAGCAGCGAAGCTTGGGTCCAGCCAGTTCAGTGAAGGCTGACCTTCCTTGAAGTAATGCAGATACACCCAGCGCCGCGCCTTGCCGTCCACTCCCTGGACAATACCCGTGGCGCTCCAGTCGGTTTCCTTGACGCCTGGCTCGAAGAAAATGACCCGCTGTAACTGGCCAACGATGTAGTGCTTGTCCTTGAGGGCATCGACCACCTCAGGCATCAGGTTTACTGCATCACGACCGGCCGGAATATCCGGCAGCAACTGCCAGTCTTCCTCACGGATTTCAACCATGTGATACAGGCCCGGATAATCCTCGTAGGCCATTTCTGCCAAACGGAAATCAGAGCCCTTGCCGGTGTGGGATGGAATCACGTCATCGATCACTACTGCGTTATGCGCAGCCGCTATGCGACTCAGGCTGAGCAATTGCGCATCGGTACCCAATTCGGGGTCAATGCCGAAACTGATCCGGTCGAAATTGCCATCGATGGTCGGGGTGTGTTGCCGCCCCTGAAGGCCACCGGAGGTTTTCAGGGGTCCGTTGTGGATGCCTTGAATACCGATTTCCGACATGGCATGCCACAGGGTTTCATCCCCCAGGGCTTCAAGGACCGAACCACCCGGGCGGGTGATGATGGACGCCGGATAAGCAGTAAACCAGACGGAGGCAATCGCCGACGCGTCTCTGGGCCGGGATTCGGCGAACGGGCGCTGCCACAACCTGCCCTGCCCCGAATACAACCTGGCGCGCTGGCGTGCGGCATTGAGCATTGATTGTTCAACCAGCCACTCTACGTACTGCTTGTCCGGTGTCGTCATAAATTCCAATCATCCGTTTCTCGTGAATCGGGCGAAACGATCGGAGAAGGTTCAACTGTTCCGATTGAGTCATGTATTACCCGCTGTAAGAGCCTCGCGGGCGGCAAACGTTGCATTTTTGTTTGATCAGCGTGGGCCATAACGTAAAAAACTCCAGCGCCCAATGGACGCTGGAGTTCTATTTTGTAGGCGTTTGGCAGGCGAAGTCGTCAGACCCGCCGACGCCATCAGGCCTTCGCGAACAGCTCTTCTTTAATCTGCTTCTGTGCAGCGGTCAGCGCATTGGCACGTGGCTCGTCGCCGTAAGCCAGACCGTGAGCGAAGACGAATTTCAAATCAGTCACGCCAATGAAGCCGAACAGGACCTTGAGATAGTCCTCATGACCCACACTGGTCGGCTGGCCAACATGCACGCCACCGGCAGTGGAAACGATGATCACCTGCCTGCCGCCCGCCAGACCTTCAGGGCCGGTTTCGGTGTAGCGGAAGGTACGACCGGCAACGGCGATGCGATCAATCCAGGCTTTGAGCTGCGTAGGAAGTGTGAAGTTGTAAACCGGCGCACCAATCACAACCACGTCAGCGTCGAGGAATTCCTGCAGAATCTGCTCGTTGTCAGCCACTTCCTGTCTTTGCGCAGCGTCACGGCCTTCTTCAGGCGTGCCCGCAGCAGCAAGCGTTGCCGGGGAGAAGTGGCTCAGTGAATCGCTGGCCAGATCGCGGTAAGTCACCTGTGCGTTCTGCTCTACAGCGGTGAATGCTTCAACAACGTTGCGGCTGAGCTGGCGAGACGCGGAGTGATCGCCGAGGATGCTGGAATCGATGTGCAAAAGTTTCATAACGTGCTTCCCAATTGAAAAGTCGCCAGCTGGCGATCAAGTGGCGATAATCCTACAGCGCAATCCAATAGCTGATTAGTCGGCATAAATGCGATAGTTCGTTCTACACACAGGACAATCGGCTCACAGCATGCAAGATCTGAACGATCTTTATTACTTCGCCAAAGTGGTGGAATTCGGCGGTTTCGCGGCTGCCGGACGTCTGCTGGGCATCCCTAAGTCACGCCTGTCACGGCGCATCGCCGAGCTTGAGTTGCGTCTGGGCGCGAGCTTGCTGCAACGCACCACGCGCAAACTGGCGTTGACCGCCGTGGGTGAGCGCTACCTGAGTCACTGTCAGGCGATGTTGCTGGAAGCGGAAATGGCTGACGAAGCGGTTGCGTCGCTGTCGGCTGAACCCCGGGGGCGTTTGCGGGTGTCCTGCCCGGTGGGAATGACGCACTGGAACCTGTCCGGAGTGGTCAATGAATTCCTGATTCGCCACCCGCTGGTGCAACTGGAGTTGATCCTGGTGAACCGCCGGGTTGATCTGGTCAATGAGGGCATTGATGTGGCCTTGCGGGTTCGCGACATCGGCGATGAAGACCCCAGCCTGATTGTTCGGCAGCTGTATCCCGCGAACACCGTGCTCGTGGCTTCTCCCAGGTTACTCAGCGGACGCAGCGTCACGCATCCACAGGACCTTGCCAGCTTGCCGGCATTAGGTGCCATCGAAGCGGATCGAAAAGTGCATTTTCAGCTGCTGCACAGCCATGGCGAGCGTTGCGAAGTGGCGATTGAGCCGCGTCTTGTAGTGGATGACTTCCCTATTCGCAAGAACGCAGCCGTGCAGGGCCTGGGCATTACGTTACTGCCGTTGATGAACTGCCATGAAGAACTTGCCAGCGGTCAATTGATCCGCTTGCTTCCCGACTGGTCATTGCCAAGCGGCAATGTCCAGGCCGCTTACACCCAGCGCCGTGGCATGCTCCCCGCGGTACGCGCGTGGATCGAGCACATCAGCCTGGCGTTCAAAAACGAACCGCTCTGGAGCGATGTTCAGAAATCAACGGAGCAGATCAATGAACGCTGAAGACGTCGCCGGGTTTTGCCTGCAACTGCCAGGTGCCCGGGAGGATTACAAATGGGGCGGCACGCGGGTGTTTTCCGTGGCTGGCAACAAGATGTTTGCGGTGATGGACCTGGCTGGCAAAGGCTTGGCATTCAAGGTGGGACCCGATTTGTTCCTTGGCTACGTCGACAGGCCAGGCGTTCGTCCCGCGCCGTATCTGGCGCGGGCTTACTGGATCAGCGTCGCCACGCCCTACTCCCTGAGCGATGGGGAATTGCGCGAGTTGCTGACACGGTCCCATCAATTGGTCGTCAGCAAGTTGCCGAAGAAACAGCAGATTGCCCTGAAGCTCTGACAGATCAGTAGAAATGTCGGGTCAGGTAATTGCCGCCGAGGAACAGGCGGTCAATCCAGACCACCTCGTGCAACACAACGATCAGCCAGAACACCAGTTGAAAGGACAGCTTGCGGGTTTTGTGACGCAACGCCTGTTGCGCCACCAAAGCGCCCGGCCAGCCACCCAGCAGTTCCACCGCGTGCAGGATTTTCTCCGGCGTTCTCCATTCATTTGATCTGGCATGACGCTTGTCGCGCCAGTACAGAAAGAATGCCAGCAGGCTCATTGCCAGATAGATTGCACCGGGCACCCACACCCCGGTGAGCAGCAACGAGGTGAGGCCCGCCACCGGTAACGCACAAATGGCGAGAAATACCGCCAGTTTCAGCCGCGGATACCGCGACGGATGCTGTTTCGCCGTTGCGGTTTTGTTCGATTTTATACGCTGATCCATGTTCGTCAGCCGTTCACGCTGGTCCAGTCAATCCAGCCGAACTGCCAGGTCGCCAGAATCAGGATACCGAAGACGATGCGATACCAGGCGAACACGGCATAGCTGTGGGTGGCAATGAACTTGAGCAGCCCGCGCACGGCAATCATGGCAAAGATGAACGAGACGACAAAACCCAACGCAAACACCGGGAAGTCCGCAGGCTGGAACAGGTGACGGTACTTGAAGCCCGAGTACACCGCAGCCCCCACCATCGTCGGCATCGCCAGGAAAAAGGAAAATTCGGTAGCGGTCTTGCGCGACAAGCCAAACAGCAGGCCGCCAATAATCGTCGAGCCAGAACGAGAAGTCCCCGGAATCATCGCCAGGCATTGGGCGCAGCCGACTTTCAGGGCATCACGCCAGGTCATGTCATCCACGCTTTGCGCATGCACCACGTGATCGCGGCGCTCAGCCCAGAGCATGATCACACCGCCAATGACCAGGGCCGTCGCCACGGTAATCGGGTTAAACAGGTATTCGTGAATCAAGTCGGCAAATATCACCCCCAGCACGACGGCTGGAAGAAACGCGATCAGCAGATTGATCGTGAAACGCTGCGCCTGACGTTGCTTTGGCAGGCCAGTCACCACATCAAGGATCTTGCGCCGGAATTCCCAGACCACCGCCAGTATCGCGCCGAGCTGAATGATGATGTTGAAGGCCATCGCCCTTTCGCCGCCAAAGTCGATCAAGTCCGCAACGATAATCTGGTGTCCGGTACTGGAAATGGGCAGGAACTCCGTCAGCCCCTCCACAATCCCGAGAATCAATGCCTGAGCGGCGGTCCAAAGATCCATCATTCCCCCAAGTGAAGCATTGCTCGAAGCAGGCTTCTTGATATTGTCATGTCCAAACAGCGCGCAAATATGCCCGTCGAAAGGTGAAAAGTCCGTTAAAAACGGACGCTTACAACGTCAACCAAAGCAAGGCGTGGCGATCCTAACAGACCTTCATGCAGGACGCTGCCATTGAAGCTTGACGTGTAACCCTTGACGTAAGGGGAGCTGTTTTCCAGTAGCCGCTATCGGCGTTTTTCTGCGCTGAAACCGCTGCGCTAACGGGCGTATGCGCTTACAATCGCGGCCGCTTTACGCCCCCGAGGAATCGCAATGCCCGCACCTGAAACCGCCAGAACAGTACCGGGCGCTATTTTAGCTCCGGAAAAGGCAGTTGTTTGATGAAAGTTGTTGTGCTGACAGGTCCTGAGTCCAGCGGCAAAAGCTGGCTGGCAAGCGAGATACAGCGCTGCTATGGCGGGGTTCTGGTGGGGGAATATGTACGATGCTTCATCGAGCAGAATCAGCGTGACACCACTTACGCAGATATTCCGGCAATCGCTCAAGGCCAACTGGACAGCGAAGATGCCGCTCGGGCCACACAGCCAGGGTTGCTGATTCTGGACACGCACCTGTTGAGCAATATCCTCTGGAGTCAGACATTGTTCGGGGACTGCCCCGCGTGGATCGAGCCTGCGCTGCTGGCTCGTCAGTACGATCTGCATCTGTTACTCGACCCGAGCGGCGTCGACTGGATCGGCGATGGCCAGCGCTGCCAACCAGAGCTGAGTTCACGACAGGCATTTTTCCGTGACACCCGGCACTGGCTTGAAACGCATCACCAACCCTTTCAGGTCATCGGCGGTGACTGGACGCAACGTCGTGAGCGAGCCTTCGCCGCAGTTGAGCAACTGCTCAAAAACCTCTGAAGCTCGCTGCAGATCAACGAATCTGGTGCTTGTGCAGCAATCGATAGAATGTTGGCCGGGAAATGCCCAATACCTTGGCGGCAACGCTCAAGTTATCGCTATGGCGGGTCAATACATCGCACAACGCCTGACGCTCGGCCCGGGATTTGTAGTCATCCAGGGTGCCCATTGTACTGACGACATCGTCATCACCGAGCAACCCCAGATCGGCGGCTTCAATCTGCCGCCCTTCTGCGAGCACCAGACCTCGGCGAACCCGGTTGGCCAGCTCCCGGACATTACCCGGCCAGTCATGTTTGCCCATTGCAACCAGCGCGTCCTGACTGAAGTTACGCACCCGCCGACCGGTTTCCTGACTGTAAAAATGCGCAAAATGATTGGCAAGCAACGCCAGATCACCATGCCGCTCGCGTAAAGGGGCAGTCCCGACCTGTAGCACGTTCAGGCGGTAATACAGATCCTCGCGGAAGTGTTTTTTGCGAATGGCGGACTCAAGATCGACGTGGGTGGCGGCCAGTATCCTGACATCCACGGCAATGGAGTCTCGCCCGCCAACGCGCTCGACTTGCTTGTCCTGAAGAAAGCGCAGCAGATTGGCTTGCAGCTCCATCGGCAAGTCCCCGATCTCATCGAGAAACAAGGTGCCGCCATCGGCCGCCTCGATGCAGCCGATTTTCAGTTCGTTTGCCCCTTCGAACGCGCCCTTCTCATAGCCGAATAATTCGCCCTGAAGTAAATGCTCAGGCGTCGTCGCGCAGTTGATCGCAATAAATGGCTTGCTGCGACGGTGAGATTGAGTGTGCAGGGTGCGCGCCACCAACTCTTTGCCCGTCCCGGACTCGCCACGAATCAATACCGGCGACTCTGTGGGCGCGAGCTTGCTCAGCAGCCTGCGCAGCTCACGGATAGGACGACTTTCACCGAGCATTTCATGATCAGGGCCGGATACATAAACCGCTCCCTGGGCCCGCAGGCGCGCCATGCCATACGCCCGCCCCAGTGTGACCTGCATGCGCGCGACGTCGAACGGCAAGGTGTGGAAGTCAAAAAACCATTCGCAGACAAAATCGCCAATCTTCTCCCGGCGCAGGTCATCCGGGCTCAATACGGCGATCCATTCCGTGTGACTGCGCGTGATCAGATCCTTGACCACCTCCGGATGCTCGAAGTGATAAGGCGTCAAGCGAATCAAACCTACGTCGCAAGTGCGACTGACAGCGTCTTCAACCGTAGTGCTATCGACATCCCAGCCAGCGGCACGGAGAACGGGAATGAGCTGATGACAATCATCGCAGGGATCAACAATTAACAGACGTCGCAGTGAGGGTGCCGATTCATGCATGGGGATTCCTTGGCGCTGCGATTTGGGTTCAGGTTTATAAAATCATTGGATAAACAGAGAGTTGAAGCTATCAGTTTGAACGTTAGCAAATTTTTGACAGCCGCTTGGACCGATTGACTATAGCCATCAGATCGAAAGGTAATTAGTCATTCAGCGTGGGCAGTAACGGATGTTTTTCGGTCTGATCGAGCGTGCTGAATATCCGTCGGAATGCGCTCGCAAGGACTTTGAACACGAGGGACGGTTAAAAAAACTGAAAAATAATCGGCACGCTGTGTGACTTGACAGCCATCAAGGGTCATCAACACAAGTAACCCGCTGAACGGTAAGCCCGACCGACAGCGCGCAATTTTGATATGGGCACTTTGAGGAAATAACCATGAACGCCCCATTGCGCTTCAACGATGCCCTCCTGATCGCTGGACACGCTTTTGAACCTTTCCAATGCGTCGCCTGGGCACCGCAAGACGGTAACGGCGAGCTGAGCCTGACGGTCATCGACCGTACCAGCAATCGTATTGGTCGCCGCCAGATCGCGCGCAGCACCTATTCCGATGCCAAGCGCCTGGCCAATGAGCTCGAACTGGCCCGTGCTGAAATCAGCAACGAAGGCCACCGTCTTGAGCCGTGGACCATGCCTGCCTGAAGTTAGCGCAATACCCTGTGGGAGCTGCCGTAAGCTGAGATGGCGGAGTGTCAGCATAAACGCTTCGCAGCCTTCGGCAGCTCCTACCGGGATGGCATTCCAGTTCGATGAAGAATGGCCAGCTGGCCGGGGCCGATGACGTTTTTCTTGCGTAAGGCGCAAATCAGGTAGGAGGCAACTTGTTGGCGAGAAGGGTTGACGCGGTGATTCAGAGCTGGCGCCTCGCGAACAAGTTCGCTCCTACCGGGATGGCATTCCAGTTCGATGAAGAATGGCCCGCTGGCTGGGGCCGGTGACGTTTTTCTTGCGTAAGGCGCAGATCAGGTAGGAGGCAACTTGTTGGCGAGAAGGGTTGAAGCAGTGCTTCAGAGCTGGCGCCTCGCGAACAAGTTCGCTCCTACCGGGATTGCATTCCAGTTCGATGAAGAATGGCCAGATGGCCGGGGCCGGTGACGTTTTCTTGCGTAAAGCGCAAATCAGGTAGGAGGCAACTTGTTGGCGAGAAGGTTTGAAGCAGTGATTCAGAGCTGGCGACTCGCGAACAAGTTCGCTCCTACCGGGATGGCATTCCAGTTCGATGAAGAATGGCCAGCTGGCTGGGGCCGGTGACGTTTTTCTTGCGCAAGGCGCAGATCAGGTAGGAGGCAACTTGTTGGCGAGAAGGGTTGACGCGGTGATTC
This sequence comes from Pseudomonas folii, assembly GCF_014357575.1. Classification (GTDB taxonomy): domain Bacteria; phylum Pseudomonadota; class Gammaproteobacteria; order Pseudomonadales; family Pseudomonadaceae; genus Aquipseudomonas; species Aquipseudomonas folii. The sequence continues at coordinate 12,660 of NZ_JACONW010000103.1, forward strand.
ACAGCTGGCGCCTCGCGAACAAGTTCGCTCCTACCGGGATTGCATTCCAGTTCGATGAAGAATGGCCCGCTGGCTGGGGCCGGTGACGTTTTTCTTGCGCAAGGCGCAGATCAGGTAGGAGGCAACTTGTTGGCGAGAAAGGTTGACGCGGTGCTTCAGATCTGGCGCCTCGCGAACAAGTTCGCTCCTACCGGGATTGCATTCTAGTTCGATGAAGAATGGCCCGCTGGCTGGGGCCGGTGACGTTTTTCTTGCGTAAGGCGCAAATCAGGTAGGAGGCAACTTGTTGGCGAGAAGGTTTGACGCGGTGATTCAGAGCTGGCGCCTCGCGAACAAGTTCGCTCCTACCGGGATTGCATTCCAGGTCAGTAGGTCGTATCGCAGCTGTTCGATAATCCTACAGGCCTAACGAGTCTTCAGCTCATCAATGTGCTGATACTCAATCCCCAGGCTCTGCGCCATCTGTTGCGCCCTTCCCAGGCGGATCGGCCCACTTTCGATATCGATCAGCAGGCCCGGACAATTGAAGGCTGGCAGCGCGCCTGAATCCTTTATCCGCCCGTCGGTCATGACCAGAAGATGCTGTTTTTCAGCGGGATGCTGCTTCTTGCGTGTATCCAGCCATTGGCGTGCCTGATCAAACGCGTCGATCAACGGCGTGCCGCCACCAGCACCCAGTTCATCAAGCCAGGGCTGCAATACACGGGATGCTTTTAGCCCCTGATGTTGCCAGCGCGGCGTGCTGCCGTTAGCCGTCAGCAGCGCCAGACGCACACGGCGACGGTAAGCGTCGTCGAACACTTGAGCCAACAGTCCTTTGGCCCGGCTCAACGCCTGATGGCGCCTGGTCGAGGCCGACGCGTCGACGATCACCAGCCATAACTCACCGGGGTGCTGGCTTCGTGGTTGTCGGATCAGGTCGGCGCGGACCTTGGGTCGTCCGCGTAACAGCGTCGGCAACCAGGCAATCGCTCCGTCGGCGCCGCTGCGCAACGCGCCAGTACGACCACCGGGCGCTTTACCGCGCCGAGGCTTGGCATCCGCCCCCGGAACTGTGCGAGGACGGATGCCTAAGGCTTTTTTGGCCAGCTCGGCACTTCACGGCGGACGCCTGTCGGCATGGACTGCGCGGGCAACTCACCCCAACTGCCCTGCCCTTGATCCGGCGCAGACTGTGGCGTGGGCGTAGACGGGTTTTGCTGCGATTCCGGTTGCTGCGGTGGCTGCTGGTCCCGGGGTGGCGGCTGATCTTGAGAAGAGTGACGACGCCGGTGACGCAAGGCAAACTCTGCCACGGCGTCTATATCCTGCTCTTCAATCGCCGAGACGCCGCGCCAGGCCGCGTGAGCACGGGCAGCCCTCAGCCAGACCAGATCAGCGCGCATGCCATCAACACCCGCAGCAAAACAGCGCTCGGTGATGACCGTGAGTGACTGATCATCCAGCGCGATGTTGCCCAGAATACTGCGCGCCTGTTCGCAGCGCAGCTTTAGCGCCTGTTGTTGCTCACTCCACTGCGCACAAAAGGCCTGCGGGTCGCTGTCGAAGTCCAGACGACGACGGATGATTTGCCCGCGCTCGGTCGGCAAGGTTTGCCCGCTCAACGCCACGTTCAAACCGAAGCGATCCAGCAGTTGAGGCCGTAGTTCGCCCTCCTCGGGATTCATGGTGCCAATCAGTACGAACCGTGCCGGATGACGATGGGAAATGCCGTCACGCTCCACCAGATTCACGCCGCTGGCGGCAACGTCCAGCAGCAGGTCAACCAGATGATCAGCCAACAGGTTCACTTCATCGACATACAGCACGCCGCCATCGGCCTTGGCCAGCACGCCAGGTGAAAACTCGGCCCGGCCTTCGCCCAGCGCTGCATCCAGATCCAGCGTACCCACCAATCGCTCTTCAGTAGCGCCGAGGGGCAAGGTGACGAATTGACCGCTTGCCAGCAAATCGGCCAGACCACGTGCCAGCGTCGATTTCGCCATGCCCCGCGGCCCCTCGATCAGCACACCGCCGATTTTTGGGTCAATGGCGGTCAGGCACAGCGCGAGTTTCAGTTCGTCGGCCCCCACTACTGCGGCCAGGGGGAAATGCGGGGTGTCGCTCAAAGTCTCGTCAGGCAACGTCATCAGCTCTCTTCTATGTCCAGCAACAGGCTTTCCAGCGCGTCACGGTAATTACCCGGTTCCTGCCATAAGCCGCGCTGCTGCGCTTCAAGCATGCGTTCGGTCATGTCCCGCAACGCATCTGGGTTGTGCTGCTGAATGAATTCCCGGGTCGATGCATCCAGCAAATAGGCATCGGCCAGCAGTGCGTATTGGTGATCGTCGATCAGCTCGGTGGTGGCGTCGAACGCGAACAGGAAGTCCACCGTGGCAGCCATCTCGAAGGCACCTTTGTAACCATGCCGTTTGACGCCGTCGATCCATTTCGGGTTAGCCGCCCGGGAGCGGATGACCCGGTTCAGCTCTTCCTTCAGCGTACGAATCTTTGGCAGGTCTGGCTGGCTATGATCACCATGGTAGCTGGCGGTTTTCTGGCCGCTGAGGCTTTCAGAGGCGGCAAGCATGCCCCCCTGAAACTGGTAATAGTCGTTCGAGTCGAGCAGGTCGTGCTCGCGGTTGTCCTGGTTCTGCACCACCGCCTGAACCTGGGACAAGCGTTTTGCAAAACGCTCCCGCGCAGGCGTGCCTTCATCGGCGGCACCATAGGCGTAGCCGCCCCAGTTCAGATAAACCTCAGCCAGATCATCCCGACTCTGCCAAAGGCGACCGTCGATCGCGTTCTGCACCCCCGCACCATAAGCGCCGGGCTTGGCACCGAAAATTCGCCAGCCTGCCTGACGCGACGCCTCATCATCAGCAACACCGCTGTCCAACAACGCAGCACGCTCTTCGCGAACCTTGGCGGCCAACGGATTCATATCGTCCGGCTCATCCAGTGCCGCCACGGCCTGTACCGCAGCGTCGAACAGCCGGATCAGGTTGGCGAAGGCATCGCGGAAGAAACCAGAGACGCGCAGCGTCACATCAACGCGCGGTCGGTCCAGCAAGCTCAATGGCAGAATCTCGAAGTCATCGACACGCTGACTGCCGGTCGCCCAGACCGGCCTGACACCCATCAAAGCCATGGCTTGGGCAATGTCGTCGCCTCCGGTGCGCATGGTTGCGGTGCCCCACACCGACAAACCGAGTTGACGTAGATGATCACCATTGTCCTGTAAGTGCCTTTCCAATAACAGATTTGCTGACTGGAAGCCAATTCGCCACGCCGTGGTAGTCGGCAGATTTCGCACATCGACCGAGAAGAAGTTTCGCCCGGTGGGCAGCACGTCTATACGTCCACGACTGGGCGCGCCGCTTGGGCCGGCCGGCACAAAACGCCCGCTCAGAGCGTCCAGTAAGCCTTGGATTTCTCCCGGACCACAGGCATCGAGACGCGGCGCTACAACTTCTTTCAAACTATTAACAATGGCCAGCAGATCATTGTTTTCTAAAGGGATATTGAAATCATCTCTACTGATAACCTGTTCAATTGACCACGCAGCGTATAGCTCCAGACGCTCACGGGTATCACCCGCCGTGCGCCATGGATCAGCGCTGACTGCGAGCAGTGCTTCAGGTTTCGCCCCTGTCCAAGGCTCGGCAAGCTCACAGTCCAGCGGATCGAAACCCAGCTCGAAAGCTTTGCTCAAGGCTCGCAAAATACTGGACTGCGCCCCTCGCCCGTCACCTCGCGGGATGCGCAGCAACGCCAGCAAAGTATCGATGCGCAGACGGCCGACGGGAGACTCACCGAAGATATGCAGACCGTCACGAATCTGCGATTCCTTCAGATCACACAGGTAGGTGTCCAGGCGTGGCAACCAGACCGCCGCATCGTCATCCTTTAACGAGTCACCGAGGGCCAGCTCCCGATCAATATGGGTGTCGCGAACCAGATGGAGGATGTCGCGTTGCAGCTCAAGGGCGCGACGCGGATCCAGCAGTTGTGCTTCGTAATACTCGTCCGCCAGCAGCTCAAGATTGCGTAATGGCCCGTAGGTTTCGGCGCGGGTCAGCGGCGGCATCAGGTGATCGATGATCACGGCCTGAGTACGGCGCTTGGCCTGGGCGCCCTCGCCCGGATCGTTAACGATGAACGGATAGATATTTGGCATCGCGCCGAGAATCGCATCCGGCCAGCAGGTCTCCGACAGCCCGACGCCCTTGCCTGGCAGCCATTCCAGATTGCCGTGTTTGCCCACATGCACAACGGCATGGGCGCCGTACACTTTGCGCAACCAGAAATAGAACGCCAGATAACCGTGGGGCGGGACCAGATCCGGGTCGTGATAGACCGCACTGGCGTCTACCTGATAACCCCGCGCGGGCTGAATACCAACGAAGGTCAGGCCAAACCTGAGCCCGGCAATCATCATTCGGCCACTGCGGAACATCGGGTCTTTATCCGGCGCGCCCCAGCGGGCAATCACCGCTTCACGGTTGGTCAGAGGCAGTTGCTCAAACGCAGCGGTGTACTCGTCGAGCGCCATGCTTTGCTGACAGGGACGCAGATCGATGCTGTCCAGATCGTTGGTCACGCCGCCGAGCAACTGGTGAATCAGGTCAGTGCCGGTTTCCGGCAATCCGGCAACCGGATAGCCTTCACCCTCCATGGCTCGCAGGATGTTCAGCGCAGCCGCTGGCGTATCGAGGCCGACACCATTGCCGATTCGTCCATCGCGCGTGGGGTAATTGGCGAGAATCAACGCAACGCGCTTGTCGGCATTGGGCAAACGCCCGAGCAATATCCAGCGACGCGCCAGTTCGGCAACAAAGTCCATGCGCTCAGGTTGCGGGCGATAGCACACCACATCAGACTGGCTGCGCTCGCTGTGCCAGGCGAGATCCTTGAAGCTGATGGGCCGACTTATGATCCGCCCGTCCAGCTCTGGCAAGGCGATGTGCATGGCCAGATCCCGGGCACCAAGGCCTTGCTCGCTGGCCCGCCAGCCGGGTTCGTTATCCTGAGCGCAAATCGCCTGAATTACCGGCACATTGCGTCGAAAGGGCCGCACATGCGGCGTTTCCGGGCTGGACTGGGCAAAACCTGTGGTATTCAGGATCAGCTCAGCGCCCACCTCGTCCAGCCAATCCTCGACCACTGTCATGCAACCCGCCTCTTTGAGGCTGGCCACGGCGATGGGCAACGGGTTCAAGCCTTGCGCCTGCAAACGGGCGCAAAATACATCGATGAACGCGGTATTGGCGGCCTGCAAGTGCGAGCGGTAGAACAGCAGCGCGACGACTGGCTGATCCACCACCCAGTCAGCGAACCATATTTCAGGATCAGCGCTGACGCCCTGCGGATGGTAAACCGCAGTTCGCGGCAAGGCTTTTGGCTCGGACCACGAATAATCCCGATCCAGCATGCGAGTCGCGAGGCAACGGTAAAACTCCAGCGCGTTGTGCATGCCGCCCTGACGCAGAAACTGCCATAACCGGTGGCAATCCTCGGCGGGCACGGTGCTGCGCTCAGTGAGCTCGGGGTCATGGCGATCACAGCCTGGCACCATGATCACCTGCACGCCCCGCGCCGCCAGTTCCATCAGGCGTTCGACGCCGTAGCGCCAGTAGCCGATCCCGCCATGCAAGGAAATCAGAATTACCTTGGCGTGGCGCAGCACTTCATCGACATAGAGGTCGACCGAAGCGTGGTTCTGAACCTGCATCGGGTTGGCCAGACGCAAGCTTGGGTAATCTTCCGGCAGTTGCTGCGCGGCTTCGGCGAGCAACGCCAGGCTTGAATCACCACTGCAGAGAATCACCAGCTCAGCGGGGGTTTGTCCGAGGTCGGCAATGCTGTCGTCCGGCACAAAACCGCCGGGCTGGGTTCTCAACAGGTGCATGGGTCAGTCCGCAAGCGCAGCGCGCAGTTGGGATTCAAGTGCAGCAGCATCGAGCTTCTGACCGATCAGCACCAGATGAGTGGCGCGCTCTTCGTCAGCACTCCAGGCACGGTCGAAGTGTTTGTCGAAACGCGTACCCACGCCCTGAATCAGCAAGCGCATCGGCTTGCCAGCGATGGCAGCGAAACCCTTGACCCGCAGGATGCCATGCTGAACGACCAGTTGGGTCAGCGCGGCAAGCAGCTGTGTTTCTTCGGATTGAGGCAGCTTGATGGAAATAGAGTCGAACGCGTCATGGTCGTGGTCATCATGATCATCGCCTTCGTGGTGATCGTGATGGGTCTTGCGCCCGTCGATGTGCTGCTCGGACTCGGCACCCAGCCCCAGCAGGACGTTGATCGGCAGACGACCGCTGCTGGCTTCGATGACCTTGACCGCAGGCGGCAGCTCTTCGGAGACTTCGGCACGCACTTCGGCGAGACCGGCAGCGTCAATCATGTCGGCTTTGTTGAGGATGACCAGATCGGCGCTGGCCAGCTGATCGGCGAACAGCTCATGCAGTGGCGATTCATGATCCAGGTTCGGATCGAGCTTGCGCTGTGCATCGACCTGATCAGGGAATGCAGCAAACGTACCTGCGAGTACTGCAGGGCTGTCGACGACAGTGATCACCGCATCGACGGTGCAGGCGTTGCGAATTTCTGGCCACTGGAAGGCTTGCACCAGTGGTTTTGGCAGCGCCAGACCGGAGGTTTCGATGAGGATATGATCCAGATCGCCACGGCGCGCGACCAGTTCGCGCATGACCGGGAAGAACTCTTCCTGAACGGTGCAGCACAGGCAGCCATTGGCCAGTTCGTAAACGCGGCCAACCGCCTCTTCTTCCGTGCAGCCAATGGTGCATTGCTTGAGGATTTCACCGTCGATGCCCAGTTCGCCAAATTCATTGACGATCACGGCGATGCGCCGACCTTCCGCGTTATCCAGCATGTGGCGCAGCAAGGTGGTTTTGCCCGAACCGAGGAAGCCGGTAACGATGGTGACGGGAAGTTTGGCCAGTGTTTTCATCGGATGCCCTTTGGCAATACGGCGGGCAAGCAGGACGAAAACCCTGTGTGGCCACAGGTGTGTAGCCACAGAGATGCGATTCGCCACCGGATCACCCCGCCCGGTTGTAGTGAGAATTCGTCGGGCTCAAGGCCCGAATCGAGGCAGGTCTCCTGGCTTGCGGCGCCCCTTTAACCTTCGGGGCAGTCATTGCGCCTTCCCGCCCTTGACGGGCAGTGGCTGTGCAGAGAATGCAATGACCGTGCGATAAATCAGCACCGCTTACAGTTGCGGGGGCAGCCGCGGCATTGACCGCGTTCCCGTCTTAGCTCCATATCGTCCGACCGCAGATCGGCTGGAGAACCTCGAACCCGCAAGGCTACGCAGTGACTGCGGGCAGGTCAATCGACTGATTGACGTTCCATGCAGACGCATGCTCTCCTACACGCCTTGTTACGGGTGCCCCTCACGGGGTGAAACGGGAAACCGGTGCGTTCAGGCCTCTGGCCTGCACAAGTCCGGCGCTGCCCCCGCAACGGTAAGCGAGCGAAGAATCAGATCCACTGTGCGCATCACCGCATGGGAAGGCGATTCTTGCAGGTTGACGCCATAGAGCGCTCAACCCCTCGCAAGCCCGGAGACCGGCCCGACATGAAACAAATAACGAACCCGCGGTGGGCGGGCGCAGTTGCACTCCCCTGACACTCGTCAGCGGGACAGTGCTGCGCATGCCTGCTTGCCGACATTCAGAGGGAAGCGCCATGTCGATCATTACAACCAGCCACTCCGCCAGTACCGCAACCACCCAGACCCAACGCCTGACCGCCGCCATCGGCACAGCGATTCTCGGCGCCTGTCTGGTGTATTTCGCCGGTTTCTCGCACATCGAAGCGGTCCACAACGCCGCCCATGACACTCGCCACAGCGCCGCCTTTCCTTGCCATTGAGACCTGACGCCATGTTCAAGCGAATCGCTCAAACGGCCGGGTTCACCGGCCTGCTTGCCGCCCTGCTGTTGACCCTGCTGCAAAGCTTCTGGATCACACCGTTGATCCTGCAAGCCGAAACCTACGAAAACGCGCCTGCCGAGCAGGTCCATGAACACGCTCACGGCGAAGCCGCACAGGCGGGCCATGTGCATGACGACGAAGCCTGGTCGCCGGCAGATGGCTGGCAGCGCATTGTGTCCACCACCGGCGGCAATCTGGTGGTGGCGGTGGGTTTCGCGCTGATGCTGGCGGCGCTGTACACCTTGCGAGCGCCGGGCAGAACCTCCCAAGGCCTGTTCTGGGGGCTGGCCGGTTTTGCCGTGTTTACCCTGGCGCCAACCCTGGGCCTGCCGCCCGAACTACCGGGCACCGCTGCTGCGGACCTCAATCAGCGACAGATCTGGTGGATCGGCACCGCAGCCTCGACGGCTGTCGCTCTCGCGCTGATCGTCTTTGCCCGGAACTGGCTATTGAAAGCCTTGGGCGTAGCGATTCTGGTAGTGCCTCATGTGATTGGCGCACCGCAGCCTGAAATCCACGAAAGCCTGGCACCTGAAGCGCTGGAGTCGCAATTCGTGATCGCTTCACTGCTGACCAACGCGGTGTTCTGGATCGCCATGGGCCTGATCAGCACGTGGCTGTTCCGTCGTAACAACCCTGATCTCGACCCAGCCTGATCTTGA
>NZ_JACONW010000104.1 GCF_014357575.1 Pseudomonas folii
GCTAAAGCCGGTCCCACGTCATCAGTGATGCCACATGAACCAGCGTCGTTCATGTAACTTCAGCTAACCAAATAACCCCGTCCTACACCCCATTCCTGCGGCCTTTTCCCTTTCTTCTGAGTGAAGTTTCCGAGAAAATCCTGACCCCTTGCGCAGGGTGATTTCGGGCACTAGGCTGCGTCCGTCGTTGAGTATCAGCGATCGGGTTTAGCAGCCTGTTTGACTTCAATTCCGGTGCAAGTACCGTCTATGGCGGCTTTGTGCGGGGCATCTTCGGGTGCGCCGGTTTTTGGGATTGGGTCGCCGGTCTGCTAACCCGTATCAAAGTCGCCACCTTTGCTTGTTTAGCAGCGATCATTCGGTGGCCTAGCTAAAGGCCTAATCAGATGATCAAAGTAACGCCAGATCCACCACAACCCACCCTCGAAGAATCGCTGCAGCACGTCAGCGACCTGTTGCGTTGCGCAGCCGCCACCGCCTACGAAACCGGCGACAGCCTTAACGGTCCCAAACGCGATTTAGCGTTTTCGGTGGTCCACCTGATCGGCATGGCCAAGAGCGAGCTCGAACGCTCGCTGGCGCGGGTTGAGTCCAGGTAACGCAGCGAACTCTGTTCGAGATTCGATGTTTTGCCCGCAAGCTGACGTGGGACCGGCTTTAGCCGGGAAGGCGGTCGCTCTGACAGCATATTTTTGGTGACTCTACTGGCCTCTTCCCGGCTAAAGCCGGTCCCACGACATTGCACAAGTACTGAGATCACACTTGTGGGAGCGAATTCATTCGTGAAGGGGTCGTTACATCTGCAGCCTGTGTATCGTCTGGAGGGCCGCCTTCCCGAATAAATTCGGTCTCACAGGTTCGATGTGAGCCAAGGGCTTGGACATCCTGTGGGAACTTTGCATTTCAAGCCTTAATCGATTAGAGCTTCTTATCCAACCCAAACCGCTGACGCAATTTTTTATCCAGCAGCCCTTTGGGCAACAACCAGCTCATCAGTGGCAAGACCCTTGAGCCATTGCCCGAGCGCAGGACTCGTGGCGGTTCGGCTTGTTGCACGGCGCGCAGCACATCGCGGGCGAAATCGGCGGCGGGGGTGGGGTTGTCTTGCGAAGCTTTCGCCCGCGCTCGAATCCCTTCACGCAGAGGCCACCACGGCGATTGCTCGTTGATCAGCAATTCAGCCTCATGACTGGCATTCTTCGCAAAACTGGTATCGATGGCGCCGGGCTGAACCTCCAGCACCTGAATCGAGAAGGGCGCCAACTCCAGACGCAACGCATCGCTCAACGCATGCACTGCTGCTTTTGACGCGCAATACGCCCCGGCGAATGGCGTGACCAAAATACCGGATACGCTGCCGATATTGACGACCAGACCTTTGCGACTGCGCAGTGCCGGGAAAAACGCCCTCGTCACGCCCACCACCGAAAACACATTGGTTTCAAACTGGCGCTGCATCGCCTCGACGCCGCCATCAAGCAGAGGCCCCATGGCGCCATAACCGGCGTTGTTGATCAACACATCCAGCCCATCAAAGCGTGCCGCTAATTGCCCCAGCGCGACGCTTTCGTTGACGTCCAGTTGTACGCCGGTGAAACCGGCAGCATTGAGCGCGGCGACGTCGTCAGGTTTGCGCGCTGTGGCCCAGACCTCATAACCGGCACCTTTGAAAGCATCCGCCAAGGCGCGGCCAATGCCGCTGGAGCAGCCGGTGATGAGGACGTTAGGCATTGAGTTGTTCCTTTGAATTAGTCCGAAAAACTGCCTTGTAAATGCTCAGCCCGAAACTCCAGCGTCTGCGGGCGATAGCCTTGGCGCAGGGGCGGCAACGGCAGACAATCCTGCCATTGGCTACCCGCCTGTAAATCGCCGGGGCCATGATAGCGGGGGCCTGCATAGGCATCGTCGGTAAGGTTGACGGTGTCGCCCGGCGCATAAGCGGCGACGCGCCAGTGCAGTTCGCGTAGCGGGACTTTATTGGTGTTGTCGATCAGTACCAGCAGCGGTTTGCCGACCGGGCATTGGTCCGGAGCGTAATCCATGCGTATACCCAAGTGCTCCAGGCGGCGGGTTTCCCGGCTGTCTTGCCAGATGACAACCATCGCGACAATCCCCAGGCCAGCGGCCGCCGCGAGTGAAACAGGCAAGGCTTTAGCCGGGTACCGCAGCAACAATACCAGCCAGGTCAGGATAAGCAGTGCGCCAAACAGCATGAGTCGCGCCTCGTGAACAGATGAGCACGCATCGTACCGAAAGCGGGGCGGGGTTTGCTAATGGTGGAGCTACAGGAGCTGACGTGCATCGCCTGTAGGAGCGAATTTGTTCGCGAAAGCTTTCCGACAGCCCTCGCAGATGTATTGGATTTACCGGCCTCTTCGCGAATGAATTCGCTCCTACCCAGTTCGATACCCATCAAAATCGCAGGCCAAAAAAAACCTCAACAACCTACTGCGGATGGGGTACGCAAAAGGTTGTTGAGGTGTACTGCTCGTTGCCGATTGCAGTTAAAACAGCGGATTAACGTGCAATGGTTTGCGTCTTGACGCCAGCTTCCAGTTGCGCGGAGCGACCGTAAACGTCTTCGTAACGTTCGATGTCGTCTTCACCCAGGTAGCTGCCCGATTGAACTTCGATGATTTCCAACGGGATCTTGCCTGGGTTTTTCAGGCGGTGAACCGAGGCAATCGGGATGTAGGTCGACTGGTTTTCGGTCAACAGGAACACGTTTTCGTCACAGGTAACCTGTGCAGTGCCCGATACCACGATCCAGTGTTCGGCGCGGTGGTGGTGCATTTGCAGGGACAGGCTGGCACCCGGTTTTACCGAAATGCGTTTGACCTGGAAGCGACCGCCCATGTCTACGGAGTCGTAAGAACCCCACGGACGATAGACTTCAAGGTGGTTCTGGGTTTCGCTGCGGCCTTGCTCATTGAGCGTGTTGACCATCTGCTTGACGCCCTGAACCTTATCCTTGTGAGCAATCATCATGGCGTCTTTGGTTTCGACGACAACGATGTTGTCCAGACCGATCACCGACACCAGTTTGCCGTTGCCGTGGATCATGCAGTTGCGGCTGTCCTGGATAACCACGTCGCCTTTAGTGACGTTGCCGTTGGCGTCTTTCTGTTGCACAGCCCACAGCGAGGACCAGCAGCCCACGTCGTTCCAGCCAGCAGTCAGTGGCACAACGCAAGCGCGCTGGGTTTTTTCCATCACGGCGTAGTCGATGGAGTTGTCCGGGCAGCAGGCGAAGGTGGCTTCGTCGATGTCGATTGTGTCGCCTTCGTGGTTGCTGCGCTCCAGGGTCAGCATGCAGGTGTCGTAGATGTCCGGATCGTGCTTTTTCAGCTCTTCGAGGAAGCGGCTGGCGCGGAACAGGAACATGCCGCTGTTCCAGTAGTAACCACCGGCTTCAACGAACTCGGTAGCGCGCTGTTCGTCAGGCTTTTCGACGAAGTGCGATACGCGGCTCACGCCTTCTGGCAGCAGCGCATCAGCAGTGGATTTGATGTAGCCATAACCGGTTTCCGGCTTGGTGGCCGGTACGCCGAACAGGACCATCTCGCCACGCTCGGCCGCAACAGTGGCCAGAGCCAGTGCGCGTTGCAGAGCTTTCTGATCTTCGATCACGTGGTCAGCAGGCATGACCAGCATCAGCTCGTCGTTGCCTTCGCTCAGCAGGTGCATGGCGGTGATGGCAACGGCTGGCGCAGTGTTACGGCCAAACGGTTCCATGATGATGGTTTGAGTGTCGAGGCCCAGCACGCCGAGCTGCTCGTTGACGATGAAACGGTGATCTTTGTTGCAGACCACGATCGGTGCTTGCATGCCTTCGAACTTCAAACGCTCGAGGGTTTGCTGGAAGAGGGTGTGGTTCCCGGTCAGCGCCAGAAACTGTTTAGGGAATTGTTTACGCGAAAGCGGCCAGAGTCGTGAACCGCTACCGCCTGACAAGATCACTGGAATCATGTTGTTTCTCCAAGAGCATTTCGAAATAGGGCTGTACGTCGGTCTGTCGTTTCTGTCTTGTTTTTGTTCCGTGTCTGTCGGCCCACCAATAAGTGGGCCGACTGACTAATCCTTGATTAGCGCGTTGCTACAGGTGGTTTTACCCACACTGGAGACAGGCCACTGCCGCTACCAGTGATGTAAAGCACGGCAGCTTCGCCACGCTCCAGGGCAACCGGTTTCAGGTCAGTCACTTTCTTGTCGCCGTCGAACAGCGCCAGGCTGACTTTTACTGGGTTGATTTCACGCTCGCCGGTGCCTTTGGCAGCAACGGTTTTTACGACTTCGGTCTTGCCGTCAGCAGTTTTCAAGGTCAGTGCCTTGTCGCTCAGGTTCTGTACGCGAACCAGGGATTTCTGCTTGTTTTTGAACGGTGGTTCTTCAACCAGTTGAGGCTTGCCGCTGGCGTTGTTGACCAGGGTGTAATAGTGGTCGCCTGCCAGTTTCACCGGGACGCTTTGGCTACCCAGTTTGGCGGTGTAGTCACCTTGTGGCATGAAGCTGAATGCAGTGCTGCCCTGTGGTGCGACTTCGTTCATGTTGGTGTTGCCAACCGAAGCGCTGATCTCGGAGCTGCTGGCGTTGTAGACACGCACGAAGGTCGAACCTTTTGGTGCGGTTGGGCCATACAGCGCGGAGTCACCGGCGAATGCTTGCAGGGTGAAGAGGCTGATACCGGCAGCCAGTGCGCAGGTTTTCAGCAGGCTTTTCTTGGCAGTGCGAGTGTTCGAATTCTGTAGGTTCATAAGTGTAGTCCTCTCAGTTTTGGGCCTGGTTTGGCGAGTCGGAAGGTTTGACGTTCTGAACGACGTTTTGTTGCGTTTTGATCGCGTCAGGAGCAGCTTTTTTTAGCTGTGCAATCCACTGCTGATCAAAGTCTTTAAGGTCGTTGTGAACGGGCAGATAACGTTCCGGAAATTCCCAGATCAATACTTGCGGCGGGCTGTTTTTGAACGCGTCGGTTTGCAGGTATTTGAGCATCGGCAGGATCGGGCCATGGCCGTCTTCCGCGTAGTTCACAACATCACTGTGCAGCGCCTCTTTAAGCGCACCGACGAAGTTCCAGTTCGGGTTGGCGCTGTAGCTGGTGCCCACCAGACCAACAGCAACATCGCTGTCGGCGAACAAGGCGTCATCACCTTCGGCTTCTGCTGCTACCGGGTCAGTGCTGCGTTGTTGCAGTTGATCCGGTTGCGGCAATAGATTGCTGAACAGCGGGTCCAGCGGCAGGAAGTTGGTCAGGTCGCCTTTGTACGGCGCTGTTTCCTTGGCCTGAGTGACGAACTTTTCAGGCTCACCGCTCAATGGCGTCTGCTGTGCGATCACTGTGCCCAACTGCTTGGCCACAACTTCTGCACCCATTGGCGTCCAGTGAGTATCGGTGCGCAGGAAAACCTGACCGTGTTGCTTGGCACCTTGCAGCGGTGTCAGCAAATCAGGTGCGAGCAGACCGGCTTGCGCAGCGTGTTCGTGGAACTGCTGATACAGGTCGGTGTGCAACGTGGCAGGTTTGTTGTCGCCAATGTGCTCTGGGTACAAGCGGGTCTTGGCAGGAATAATCGCCAGCACCAGCTTGGTACCTTTGGCGTTCAGTTCGTCACGTACGCCCTGGATGAGTGCCAGGTTTTCCGCTTCGTTCTTGTCGCCATTAGCGATGGCATCGAACTCTTCATCAGTGAACAGCCACTGATCCTTTCCAAGTACGACGCCTGGACGGCCTTCGTTGAACAGCTTGTAATCCAGCGCTGCCCAGAGGTTGGTGCCCAGGCGCTTGATCGGAAACTCTTCGTCGTAATGAGTTTCCGCAGCCTTGGTCCATTTACCGTTAAGCACGGTAGTTTCCGGGGTTGTCGAGAAGCTGGCAAAGCTGCGCAGCGACCAGACACCCAGTACCAGCAGGATGGCCAGGAACAGGCCGATGTAGAGGATACGTAATGAACGGGTCATGGCGGGTCCTCAGAATTGGAAGTAAAGGAACGGCGAGAAGCTTTGCGCCGACAGTTTGAGAATCGAGGCAATGAACAGCAGCAGGATCAGTGCGCGCATTGCGTAACGTGGCCAGTCAGCAACCCAGTAAGCAGGCTGTACCTGAGCTTCAGTACCCACGATGTAGCCTGGCTCGTGAATGCTTCCTGGTTTGTCACCCGGTACGGCTTTGATCATGCCTGGCTGCGCAGTGGCAGGGCCGTCAGCCTGAACACCCAGATCCGGGTTGCTCTTGCTGGCAGCTTTTTCGGCAGGACGGTTGGCGTAGAAGTCACGCAGACCGAAGAACGCCAGTGTTGCGTAAGCCACGACCATGGTCGCCACTTGCAGACCGGTGAGGCTGGCCTGGTTGAGTTCGGACAGTTTCCAGTCACCGAAGCTGAACATCGCGCCGTACATACGGCCGGCAACGTGCAGGTTTTCGGAGCGGAAGATGACCCAGCCGGTAACCACGATCAGGAAGGTCAGGGCCCAGCGCATCACGTTGAATGTACGTGGAGCGGTGTTCAGGCCGATGGCTTTCTCGATTGCCAGCCAGATACCGTGCCATGCACCCCAGATCACGTAAGTGATGTTGGCGCCGTGCCACAAACCACCCAGCAGCATGGTCAGGAACAGGTTGCGGTAGGTCGCGAACTTGGAACCACGGTTTCCGCCCAGTGTGATGTACAGGTAGTCACGCAACCAGGTAGAGAGGCTGATGTGCCAGCGACGCCAGAACTCAGTGATCGACTGGCTGATGTAAGGCTGTTTGAAGTTTTCCATGAAGCGGAAACCCATCATCAGGCCCAGACCAATGGCCATGTCGCTGTAACCGGAGAAGTCGAAATACAGTTGCGCGGTGTAAGCCAGCGCACCCAGCCAGGCATCACCTGTGGTCGGGTTTTGCAGGGCGAAGCAGTGATCGGCAACGACTGCGAGGGTGTCGGCGATGAACACTTTCTTGATGAAACCCTGCATGAAGCGCGTGCAGCCTTCGGAGAACTTGTCCAGGGTGTGGGTGCGATTGTTGAACTGGTCAGCCAGGTCACGGAAACGCAGCACAGGGCCTGCAATCAAGTGCGGGAAGATCGCAACAAATGCAGCAAAGTCGATCAGGTTGCGTGTGGCCGGAGTGTCACCGCGGTACACGTCAATGATGTAGCTGATGGACTCGAAGACATAGAACGAGATACCGATCGGCAGCAACACGTGGGTCAGGATGAACGGTTCCAGACCGACCGACGTCATCATTGCGTTGATGCTGTCGACGCCGAAGTTGGCGTACTTGAAGTAGCCCAGGATACCGAGGTCAACCACCACGCCCAGCAACAGCCAGCGTTGTGCCGGCTTGGTGCGAACGCCTGCCGCACCTATCTGCAGGCCGATCCAGTAGTTCCACACCGTTACGCCGATGAACAGCGCGAGGAAGTCCACACGCCACCAGGCATAGAACACATAACTGGCAATCAGCAGCAGCAGATTGCGATAGCGTTGCCCGCTCAAGTAATACAAGCCGAGGAAGATCGGCAGGAACAGGAACAGGAACACGTTGGATGAGAACACCATCCTGATATCTCCGTTTATCCATCAGTCAAGGGCCCAAGGCCCCCCCAAACCCCCCACACCGATGTGGGGGTTGATGCACTGCTATTACCTCACCTCGTAGGAGCGGATTTATCCGCGAGGGCGGTGTTTCAGGCGCTTGGTATGCGGCTGAGATAACACCCTCTCGCGGCTAAAGCCGCTCCTACGGATGTGCGGTATCAACCGCCTTTGTCACCCTTCTCATGCTCAGGGTCGTAGACCTTGGTCAGGTCACCGCCCAGGCGGAAAGTCTTGAAGGGTTGTTTTTCGTGCTTGTCTTCAAGCACTTCAGGGCTGCAGGTGTAGAGCGAGCAGTACGGTTCGAGCCAGGCAAATTTCGGATCCTTCTTGAGGTCCGTCATGTCCTGTTTTTCACCGTTTTTAGCAGCGAAAGCTGCCGGGTCTTTCACGCCAGACAACACGCGGTCAGCCAGACGCTTCAAAGCACCGTTGTTTTCCGGACGCACATCTACACCGTTGGCCTGCGCAAAGCTGGCGATCATCGCCAGTGGCGGCAAGGCGTAGTTGTGATAGGAAAGGGCACGTTGACGACGCTTCATCTCGTTCGGCAGGTAGCCTTCCGAATCGACCTGATTGGCGGCGACTTTGAATTCTTTGATCGCCCAGTCGAACAGGTCCTGACGGTTGGTGGCGACAGCCGTTGCCATCACCGACCATGCGGCCCAGTAAGAGTGGTTGTTGATTTTTTCCAGCGGCAGGTTGCTCCAGTCACTGACGACCTGATCAGCCAGTTTGCTGAACCATGCCTCAATGATTTGCGCGTCCGCTTGACGGTTGGCCAACGGATGCGAATCGGAGAACTTCAAGCGCAGGTAAGCGGAGGACATGCTGCCCAACGCCCATTTGCGCATCGACTTGCCGGTGTGGTTGAAGTCCTTGGACTCCAGCGCATCGGCCTTGGCCCAGGTGGTCATCATGTTCAGCGCACAATCGAGCTGCTCGGGACGACCATCGCGCATGTACTGCATCACGACTTTGCTGACACCACGCTCAAGAGTGGTGATGTCTTTGGTCGCACTGCGAAACGCTTCTTCGGACGCTTCGTTCAGGGTCGCACGCGCCTTGTCCGAACCTTCGTACTTGCTGCGAAACACCAGCTTGTCGGTGTAAGGCTTTGGAATGGCGTCACAGCTGAAGTTGTGGTCGCCGGTTTTCATTTTTTCGATCGGAGCGTCGTAGCCTTTCGGCGGCACGAGGTTCGCGGCGCTGGCGGCCCCGGCGCCACCGGCCATGATGGCCAGTGACAGCAGGGTAGGTAACATCAGTTTCGGAGTGTGCATAGGTAGCCTCATAACCCGGCTTGCGCGGTTCGCTGCGCAGTGGCTGGGAACACGTTGCGTTTGCATACTTTCGCTTCGACTTTCTGGGGTGCAGTGCCCGCTTCCGGACCCTGGATTTCCAGTGCGAGCAGCTGCTGGTCAGCCCAGTCCTGATCTGTTCGCAGTTCGAAGGAGAAGCGCCCGTCTGTATCGGATGTTTCCGGTTTTTCGATTTTCAGATCTTCGTGACGACCGTTCATGTACCAGAGTCTGGCTTGCAGGACTTTTACCGAAGTGTCGGCAAAACGGATGTCGATCTGATTGCTGCCATTGCGAATGTCCTTGATTCCATTCTTGCCGTTGACCAGCACTTCGTTGTTGCCGGTTTTCAGCGTGGTGCTTGCACTCATCAGCGCAGGTTTGCCTTCGCAGCCGTTATCGAGCAGCGACATCATCTGGCGGTAAATGGTCTCCTGGTCCAGGCGGTACAACGGCGAGAATTCCCAGATCAGGATTTTTGGTGGACGTTTCTGGAAGTCTTCACTGCCCAGGTATTGCAGCATCGAACCTTCCAGACCACCGCCCGGGAAGGCGACGTTGAGGATGTCGGCACCGATGTACTCTTGCAGGAAGCCGGCGAAGTTGTAGTTCTTGCCGCTGTGACTGGTACCGACCAGCGTGATTTCCGGGTTGCCGGAATCACTGAACAGGTCGCCGTCACCGGCCTCGCCTTTAGGCTCGGTGGTGAACTGGTCCATGTACTGGATCGCGTAGGTGTTGCCGCACAGTTGTGCCGCCATGTTGTGCAGGGTACCGGTTTTGCCCATGCGTCCCGAAACGTGGCTTTCGAATTCACGCTTTGGAATGTCGGCGTAGCCCGGGATTTTCTTCACGGTTTCGGCAACGATTTTCGCAGTGCGCTGGGCGCCGTATGGCGTCCAGTGCTGGTCACCACGGAAATAGAAATCATGAGCCTGTTGTTCGTTGGTCAACGGCGACAGATCCGGAACCCAGTAGCCCATCTTGTCGAAGCGACCCAGCATGGCCTTGTAGTTGGTCAGCGCTTTTTCGTAGTCGAACTTGTCGCGTTCGGCAGGGAACAGTTTGTTGCGATCCACCAGGCCACGGGTCGGCTGATAGACCACCACCAGTTCAACGCCTTTGCTCTTGAAAGCATCGTGCAGCTGTTGCATGCGACGATAGCCTTCCGGCGTGGTGTTGAATTCGGTACGCAGGTCTTCCTGGGTACGGAACAGCCAGTCACCTTGCGCCTGCACCAGCGTGGTGAAGTTCTGCTGGTAGCGCGTGGTGTAGTTTTTGGCGTCATGCGCTTGCGGGCACAGCTGGCAGCATGGCTCAGCGGTGAAGTTGGGCGCTTGCAACTCGTCTGCACGTGCGCCGCTGCTGATAGCCATCAGTGCTGCGGTCAGGCCGGACAGGCTGAGTAATTTGATCAAGTGTGCATGCATAAACATTACCTTCTCAGTCCTGAAGTTCTTTCTGGCTTTCGACCGGATCGATCAGCACGGCTTTCTGTTGGCGTACCAGCAGGTCAAGGATTTCATCCTGACGTTCGCCCAGAATGCCGGCGAAGCTGATACCGCTGTTCTTGGTCGGAGCCAGCATCGCCACTCGGTAGAGTTCGATACTCAGTGGCGAATCGATCGACAGTGGGCCCGAGTTGTTACCGGTCAGCTCGCCGCCGACAACAATCAGCGACACCTTGGATTCGAACGGGTCGAGCGCGATGTCGCGGTCGGTGTCGCTCAGATCCTTGATGTGGCCGTAGACGCCCAACAGACCGTTGGCCATGGCGATGTTCTCGTAAAGGCGGATGTTCACGCTGTTACGAACGCGGATGCCGTGACGACGGTTGGCGATTACTTTGTTGCCCCACAGCAGGTTGTCGCCGCTTTCGTACAGGGTGATGCCGTCAGTGTGGTTCTGGTAAACCTCGTTGTAGGCAACGATGTTATTGACGCTGTTACGGTCCAGAACCATGCCGGACAACTTGTTGTTGTGGGTCTTGTTGTTGAAGATGAAGCTGTCGTTCACCTCACGGGAAATAATGATCCCGTGCTTTTTCTTGGTGCCGTAGACGTCGTTTTCGGCAATGATCAGACCGTGGGAACGGTCGTGCGGGTCGATGCCGTAAACGATGTTGTCGCGGTAGGTGCTGCCTTTGACCACGAAGTCTTTGGTTTCATAGCAGTAGAAGCCGTACCACATGTCCGAGAATTCCGAGCCGACGATCCAGCCGGTCGGATCAGGCTTGTTCATCTCTTTGACCATGTTTGGCGTGTACTGGGAAATACTCACACCGTAAGACTTGCTCTGGTCGTAACCCAGGCTCGCCATTTTGGTGTTGATGATGTAGACCTCGGAGCCACCCCAGGACAGCAGGAACGGACGGAATTCATCGGGCTTGCGGAAGGTCGACGGTGTGTTGTCCTTTTCGCGCCAGCCATTCATCTGGGTGTCGCTCATGAACAACTTGCCTTCGACGACCAGGAACGCACCTTTCTCTTGTGACAGGCGCAGCTCCTTGGTTTTCTTGTTGGCTTCGAAGATGCCGGTAGCCTTGACCAGAATCGGCAGGCGAGCCACGTAAGTGCCTGGCGATACTTCGCTCAGGTACTGTTTCGGGACTTTTTTCGCCAGATCCTGAACCGTCACATAGCCGTCTTCGATGATGATTGCCTGTGGGATGCCTTGTTGACGGGCAACCCATTCGGCCATCTTGTTATCGCCACCGATGAACTCTTTCAGACCCACTTCCGACATCATTCTGGCAACCCGAACCTTGCCAGCTTTGGTGCGGACAATTTTCTTGGCAGCGGCTTCGGCGGTGTAGCCGGAGAGGTCTGGCAGCGTAGGTTTTTCCAGATGCAGTGTTTCCACTGGCGGGCTGCTGATGGTGTAGGTTTTTGCTTGCTGCAATTCCTTGACCACTGCCGCGCCGTTCACCGGAGCCGGCACCGGGTTGACCGGCACCGTGGCGGCCATGGCGGAGCTGGCGAGCAACAGCGCGCCGCTCAGCACTGCGCTTTCGAGCAGTGCTTGTGGCCATGCGCGGTTGCGCAGACTGCTTGCTTGACTGTTCATCTCATCGCACTCCTTTCGCGGTTGCATCAGAAGCGCCAGATGACGTCGACAATGGCGCGGTGCATGTAGCTGTCGACTTCGCTGCCATAGGCATCACCCGGTTTGAAGACACCGGCACGCAGACGTACGAGCGCTGAAGGTTCATCCATCGACTGGCTGATTGCCGCAGGCAACAGACCGCCTTTGAAGTATTTGGTCACGACCAGGTCCATTTCCTGACCCAGGTCTTTTTCGCCATCGGTAGTCAGTGGCAGGGAGGAAAGAACGCCTGGACGATCTTCATCCTGGCCAACAGCGTTGATGCCCGAGGTACCGATGCGCGCATTGCCATCGGTGCGGCGGAATTTGTGGTAGATCAAAGAAGCGTCGTATTCATCCTGCATCTGCCAGGAGGCGAACAGCGAGCCGCTTTCCACGTTGGCCATTTCGCCCTGGAAGGCTTCACCGAAGCGGTGGATGCGCGAGCGTGTGCCGGTCCAGTTCGAGCGGTTGGATTCCAGACCGTTCTGTTCGTATTCCTTGCTGGCACGCGAGTAGGCGGCGCCGACTTGCCATTGCGGGTCCAGACGGAAGCGCAGACCCAAGTCAGTGGCCCAGCCATTGACGTTGTTGTTGGTCTTGTCACCTGCCAGGTACGTGCCGTCTGGCTGTGCAGTGGTAGCGATCTGGCTGCGATCACCGGACAGCCAGGTCAGGCTGCCCCAGTAGTTGATCGGGTTGATGTTGCGATAATTGTAGGCATCGCTGTTGGCCTGCAGGCCGAGCCAGGTCAAGTCGCCATTGGAGGTCTTGTCCAGGTCGTCGACTTGTTCGCCCGGCTTCTTCAGGTTGCCATCGTCCTGACTGTGGTGCGCGCGCACACCGGCCCATTGACCTGGCATCCACTGGTAGCTGACGTCGCCGAAGATGTGTTTACGGTCTTCGTCTTGCGCGGACAATTCAGTCAGGTCAGTGCGGTATTCGCTGAAGCGTTGAGCCACGCCCACATCGGCTTTGAGAAGGGTGGTGTCAAAGACCCAGTTCACGGCTTCGATGTTGGTGTCGTGCCATTGGCCGTCGTCGTTGCGCAGACGCTGACGACCGACCTTGAGTATCTCGCCGGGGTAGGCGGTGAAGCCGCTGTAACCAATCCAGAATTCGCGCAAGGCCAGATAGCTCTTGTCGACTTCGCGCTCGCTGGCATTGCCGCGAGCCTGAGTAGTTTGCTGGCTCTCAGCGTCGGTTTGCTCAAGAGGGTCAGTCTGAATGGTATCAGTGGCAGTGACCACTTGACCCATCGCATAACCGCTCCAGTCGCCGCGTTCGCCATACACCCAAGGACGCAGGTCCAGACCGATACCGTTTACATCGCCACCGGAGCGTGTGCCCAGGTCGCGATCGTCTTCGGCCTGGCCGCTGATTTTTACTTCCAGACCAAAGTTTTTCTCTTCAGTCAGCGCCGCCAGTGTCGGCGTGGCCCAGAGCAGGGTAAAGCCAAGACCCAGGCCAGCGGCCATCAGGGGATTCAACTTCATAGTGGTGCGTCCTCGCCGTCTTCTTCTTTCAGGGCTTGAATGGCCAGCGCGTTTTGGCTGGTGATGCCCCGGACGTTTTTCTCTTGCTGCAACAGCCGTTGGGCGGTGGCGAGTTTTTCAGGGGGCAGGGCGGTACTGATTTCCTGCGCGAGATCAGTGGCAGCCGGCGTCGGCGTTGGAGCCTGAAGCGCCAGTTGGCTGAAGACCCAGGCATTGACCGGGTTAGGCATGGTGCCTCTGCCCTGGGAGAACAATTGGGCAATGGCAAAGTCCGCGCTGTTCTGGCCGCCACGTGCAGCGATCAGCAGTTCGTCCAGTGCTTTTTGCGATTCAACCTTGCCGAGGTAGCCACGGCGGTAAATCTGGCCCAGGTAGTAATGCGCGGAGAGCTCACCACCGGCGGCGGCTTTTTTCATGTGCTCTTCGGCTTTGAGTGAATCAGCCGGTACCCATTTACCTTCGTAGTACAGGCGACCCAGCAACAGTTCGGCGCGGGGTTGGTCCGCAGCACGACCGTTGTCCAGATATTCCATCATCTTGTTGACGTCGCCCAGTTCGGGGAAGTCGTAAAGCAGTTTGGCCAGTGTTACCCAGGAAGCGGGGTAACCCGGTGCAACCTGTTCAAGTAATTGCTGAGCAGTTTTTTCATCGGGAGTACCGATGGATGCGTCACCCAACACACGGGCTACGCTGTCAACACGCTGGGCGCCGACGCCGCCCACGGCGTAAGCACTTTTCAGTTGCTCGACTACGGCGGTGCGTTGTTCGTTCTGACCACGTTTCTGATAGACCGTGACCAGCTCGACGTAGCAGATGTCGACTTTGCTCAGTGCGCTTTTGCAGATGTTTTCCACATCATCCAGGTGCTGGTCGTAAGTGCCTTGGGTGCGGTACAGCAGCACTTGGGCCAGACCGGCTTCCGGATAACCCTGTGCACGCCACTCGCTGATTTTCTGCTGGGCATTCACGTTCGGAAAGCTGTGCGGGAACTGCAGGTAGAGCATGGCCAACGGCGTCAGCGAACTGGTGTCGCCACTGGCGAACGCCTTTTTCAACAGGCTTTCCGCTTCGTGGTGTTCAGCTTCGGTCGCACCCGGTTTGGTCGCCAGCAGGCGACCCAGACGGGCCTGAGCGCGCGGCGAGGTTTCAGCCGCAGCGCGATAAGTGGCTTCAGCTTCCTTGATGCGCTGCGGATCACCGCTTTGCACTGCGATGTCAGCCAGGCCTACCTGTGCATCGCTGTAGCCCAGGTCCGCCAGTTGCCGATAGTTTTGTTCTGCCAGAGCGGTATCGCCGTTCTTCAAGGCTTCATTGGCCAGGCGTTCATCGGGCAGACCGGCGCAACCGGTCAACGCGATGGCAACAGCCAGGCTCAATAGGGTAGGGCTCGACAATCGTTGTAATGGGCTACGCATGTTAGAGACCCGCGGCCATGGCTTTGTCGATCAGCCAGTTCATCGATGGACCACGATCGCTGGTGACTTCAACCGGACGGCCAGCCAGGGAAGTGTCCAGCACTTCGTCAGGCTTGATCTGTACGCGGATATCGGTAGCCAGATCGGTTTCGCTCAGGTTGGTGCTGCTGACGATTTTGCCGCTGCGCACGTTGTCTTCACCGGCCACCTGGAAGTTCACGCGGGTGCCTGGCTTGACGTCGTTGAACTGGCGATAGGTGAAGCGGGCTTCAACATTGGCTGCGGTGTTACGCGGTACCAGTTGGAAGATCACCTGGCCTTTGGCAGCGAACTGACCATCGGAAACCAGTTGTTTGGCGATCACGCAGTCGCATGGGCTGGTGAGGGTGCCGGCCATTTGCTTGCCGTACAGTTCTTCGATTTTTGCGGGTTGCAGGTCGTCACCGTTCAGGCTGCCCTTGAGCATTTCCAGCATGCTGGTGTTGAACGAGGCCATTGGTGCGCCTTTGGCGACCGGAGTGTTGACCGCCACCAGGCTCTGCACGGTGCCTTCGCGAGGCATCGTCACGTCCATGGCTGGCAAGGTCACCAGGCCGGCCGAGGAGTGGCTGACGAAGTACAGG
This sequence comes from Pseudomonas folii, assembly GCF_014357575.1. Lineage (GTDB taxonomy): Bacteria > Pseudomonadota > Gammaproteobacteria > Pseudomonadales > Pseudomonadaceae > Aquipseudomonas > Aquipseudomonas folii. The sequence goes on from NZ_JACONW010000104.1 coordinate 15,498, forward strand.
CCGTAAACGGTTTTGAAGATAAAGCCGAATGCTGCCAGACCAACGATGAAGATGCCGAGGGTGAAGGTCACTGCGCGCAGGCGACCCAGAGCGCTCATGCCGTCGCCGCTGCCTTTCACCTTGCGTGCTTTGGTGAAGTTGTCACGCTGCAGGGTAGCGAGCACTTCACCCATGCTGACGATGTCGCCGCTCAGGTGCGACGTGATCAGGTGACGCAGGGTGGCGATGTCTTGTGCTTCCAGATTCTGGAACTGGCAACCTACGCGGCCGGTGGAAGGATCAATGGAGCGCACCTGCATCTCAACGTCCATGGCCAGGCCAAGGTTGTCGATCAGGAACTGCAGACGCCCTTTGATAACTTCTCCTGCCGTTGGGCGCTGCTGTGCAGGCGCGACGAAGCTCAGGCCGCCAGCGGACAAGTCTTCAACTTGTACCAGAGGCGCGTTCGGGGCTTCGAGCAAGCGCAGCTTGGCCGGGATTTTGACCCGGGCGTGTTGGCGCTGGGCTTCGGATTCATGTACGACGTTTGCATTCACGGCTGTGTTCATGGCTAATTTTTCCTACTTAAGCGATTAATCCGTTGGCCCGGTTTAAACCATCGTCAACAGCACTGCGACGAAGATGGTGCCAGCCGAGAAAGTCATGGTCCGGGAAGACCAGGTGTTGAACCAACCCTGGAAGCTGGCCATGTCGCGGCTGAGTTTTGTGTCTTGGCGCGTCCAGGACTGGCGGTCCAGGCGGAAGAAGACGTAGATCTTCATCAGTGCGCCGACGATCTGGTTGTAATAAAGAATCACGGGGTAGGCCGGCCCGATGTTGTGCCCTGACAAGGACAGCAGCAGGGTCAGGATCAAGCGAGTGATACCGATCCACAGCAGATACATCAGGATGAACACACCGCCGTATTTGAAGCTGGCGATGATCGCAACGGTGAGGCCGAGAATGGAGGTCCACATCGACACACGCTGGTCGAACAGCACGATGCTGGTGAAGATCCCCAGACGGCGAACGCCCAGACCCAGTGCACGTGAGTTCTGACGCAGGTTGTTGCCGTACCAGCGATACATCAGTTTGCGGCTGGCCTTCAAGAAGCTCTTTTCCGGCGGGTGCTCAACGGTGTTGATCGTGGCGTCCGGCACGTAAAACGTGTCGTAGCCAAGACGCATCAGGCTGAACCAGCTGGACTTGTCATCACCGGTCAGGAACTTGAACGTACCCAGACGCCAGTGATGCAGCGAATCGCTTTCAACGTCGGCGATGAACTCAGGGTCAGTCACGACGGTGGCGCGGAACACTGACATACGACCGGTCATGGTCAGTACGCGCTTGGACAGGGCCATGGAGCACATGTTGATGTGACGCTGCGCGAAACGCAGTTTGTGCCACTCACTCATGATGTAGCCGCCGCGCACTTCGCAGAACTCGTTGGTGGTCAGGCCGCCGACGTTGCCGAACAGCTGGAACCACGGAACGGTTTTGCGGACCACGCCTTCAGACAGCACGGTGTCGCCATCGATCACGGCGACCACAGCACGGTCGTCCGGCATGTGCCGGGAAATTGCGCGGAAGCCGAAAGCCAGACCGTCGCGTTTACCGGTACCGGCAATACGTACGAAGTCCAGTTTGACGTGAGCAGGCGGGTTGGCCTTTTCCCACATCGCCTTGACCAGCAACTCGTCTGACATTTCTACCAGGGAGCAGACCACGGTGGTCGGGAAGCCGCATTCAATGGCTTCGCGAATAACCGAGCTGTACACCTGGGCGGTGGTCAGTGCATCAATACGAAAGCTGGTGACCATCAGGAACACGTGAGACGGGTCCGCCGACTTGCCCAGCTTGCGCACTTTGCGACGCAAGTGCGGGTAAACGATGTAGAGAAAGATCATGCCGCGCACAAAGTGCGTAGCGCCCATCGAATAGCGCCAGATGCCCACGGCGCCAATCAGGAAAATAAAGTTCTTCGACTGTGAGTCGAAGATACTGGTAGGCAACGCGGTTGCGAGTGCCCCTAATAAACTCAGGTAGAACAACCAACCTGCGGCCTGTAGTAGACCATGCTTAAGCCTGTGCATATCTGGTATCCCTAGGTCAGTTGCAAGCTTCAAGCTGCAAGCCCCAAGTGGGGGTTGCAGCCTGAACTTTTGGCTTGCCGCTTTAAGCTTGTAGCTTGCCGCTGGTTTACCAGCAGATACCTTCAGCGCTAGCGTTTTCTGCAGTGGTGGTGGTCATGAAGCCGACCAGATCCACGATCTGCTTGCCCGCTGGAGCCTTGTCGGCCAGGGCGCGGAAGCGCTCATCACGGTTGCCCAGGATGATCACGTCGGCGTGTTCGATCACAGCGTCGAAGTCCGAGTTCAGCAGGGACGAAACGTGCGGGATCTTGGACTCGATGTACTCTTTGTTGGCACCGTGAACACGAGCGTATTCAACGTTGCTGTCGTAGATGCTCAGATCGAAGCCTTTACCGATCAGCATTTCAGCCAGCTCTACCAGCGGGCTTTCACGCAGGTCGTCAGTACCGGCCTTGAAGCTCAGACCCATCAGCGCGACTTTGCGAGTGTCGTGGGCAGCCACGATGTCGAAAGCGTTCTGAACCTGGGAAACGTTGCTGCGCATCAGCGAGTTGAGCAGAGGCGCCTCAACATCCAGGCTGCCAGCACGGTAGGTCAGGGCGCGGACGTCTTTTGGCAGGCAAGAGCCGCCGAAAGCGAAGCCTGGACGCATGTAGTACTGAGACAGGTTCAGTTGCTTGTCCTGGCAGACGACTTCCATGACTTCACGACCATCGACGCCGCACGCTTTGGCAATGTTGCCGATTTCGTTGGCGAAGGTGACCTTGGTGGCGTGCCACACGTTGCAGGTGTACTTGATCATTTCGGCAACAGCGATGTCCTTGCGGATGATCGGTGCGTCGAGTTCTTCGTACAGAGCCTGCAGCACGTCGCCGGACGCTTTATCGAACTCGCCGATAACGGTCATTGGCGGGTGATCGTAGTCTTTGATCGCGGTGCTTTCGCGCAGGAACTCAGGGTTCACTGCAACGCCGAAGTCGACACCGGCTTTTTTGCCGGAGCAGTCTTCGAGGATTGGGATCACAACGTTGGCAACAGTGCCCGGCAGAACGGTGCTGCGTACAACGATGGTGTGACGGGTATCTTTTTCACGCAGTACGAAGCCGATTTCGCGGCAAACGGATTCGATGAAATCGAGTTCCAGGTCGCCGTTCTTCTTGCTTGGAGTACCAACGCAGATCATCGACACGTCAGTGGCGCGAATGGCCTCGGAAAAGTCCGTGGTGCCGCGCAGTTTGCCAGTGCGGATACCTTTGTCCAGAAGCTCGCCCAGACCAGGCTCTACGATTGGCGATTTGCCGTTATTGATAAGGTCGATCTTGGCGCTGGAGATATCAACACCAACAACATCATGACCCCGCGCAGAAAGGCAACCGGCACATACTGCACCGACGTAACCCAAACCAAAGATGCTGATACGCATCGTACTCTCCTCGATTTACACGCCATTAAGTTGGCTGGATATTGAATTTTGGCCAGCAGGTATCGCGCACTCGGAAGTGTGACTTAAAGAAGTCGCACAACAAGTACAGGCATATTTAAAAAAGACGAGTGCCAGAAGTAACTAAGGCAATCTCAAATACTGCTGAGTCTTGAACGGCAAGTAACCTGGCTGTGACAGCAACAGGGCCTCGCTCTGGGATGTGGTAAACCACTCCTTTAGGTGCTAACGCTGTCTCGATGCTGACAGGCCCGGACCAGAGCCTTAGGCTGCCATGCCTCAATGTCGCGCTCTGCACTTGAACAGTGCTTTGCCATACGACTAAAACTTTGTAAGTGTGAGCCAATCTCCCGACTGCCTACCGCCGCTGATCCTGGGATCAGTGTGATGAACGGCAACTTCCACATTTTCTACACCCCTTGTAAGTGATCTCTCACAAGGAAGGCGAGAATTGTTACGGGATGTAGGAGCGTTTGATTTCGGGATAAGTTCCGGGCCACTCGTCCTCTTTTTGAGAATTTTTCTTTTTGAGAGCTCGGATGGAGTGATTTCACAGTGATGTCATCTGCGCTGCAGGCCTTGCTCCATAAGCCTTCTCGCCGGTTCAGTGTGAGGATGCTACTACTGGGAAAAAGCCAAATGCTACTACACAAAAAAATTGTTAATTTTTTGAGAAAAACACTAACTAAAAAAAAGTGACTTTTAGTTGGCGACAGTAATTTGTCAAAGTGCAATTTGCACGGGGGTTATTAGAGGATAAATAGCGTAGTGGCGGGGATAAACTTGCCTTAAACGGGTTAATACGAATGTTGTGGAATGGCTTTGACCGGAAAAGCAGGCTTTCGGGCAGCGGAAATGCCGCGAAAGCGCCAACGTCTTGCCCGGTCAAAGTGGGTCCTCCAGCGGAGGGAAGCGCTACGATTCGGGCGTGTCGCGCAGGAATACCAGTCGGGTCGCCGTTGACTGCTCTTTACTGAAGCGGTAACCCCCGACGTCGAACTCTTTAAGTGCATCCGGCGTGTTGATTTTTTCCGATATCACGAAGCGGCTCATCATGCCCCGCGCCTTCTTGGCGTAGAAGCTGATGATCTTGTATTGACCGTTTTTCAGGTCTTTGAAATCGGTGTCGATGATGCGTGCGTTTAGTGCTGGACGTTTAACGGCAGAAAAGTACTCGTTGGACGCCAGGTTCAACAGCAGATCATCGCCTTGTTCTGCCAGCGCCTCGTTCAGCCACTCGCTGATCCGATTGCCCCAGAACGCGTATAGATCCTTACCACGGCCATTGGCGAGCTTAGTGCCCATCTCCAGCCTGTAAGGCTGCATCAGGTCCAGTGGGCGCAGCAGACCATAAAGGCCGGACAGCATGCGCAAGTGATCCTGGGCGTAGCTGAGTTCGGCTTCACTCAGCGTTTCGGCTTGCAAGCCGGTGTACACGTCGCCTTTGAACGCCAGCAGGGCCTGTTTGGCGTTGTCAGGCGTGAACGCTGGCGTCCAGCTGCCGAAGCGTGCGGCATTGAGTCCTGAGAGCTTGTCAGAGAGGTGCATCAATTCGCCGATCTGCGCGGGCGTCAACTCGCGCAGGATCTCGATCAGTTCCTGGGAGTGATCCAGATACTGCGGCTGGGTAAAGCGTTCGGTCGTCGGCGGGGTTTCGAAATCGAGGGTTTTTGCCGGGGAAATCACCATCAGCATAGGGTCGTCTCCTTTAATCGTCGGGCGATTCTAGGGGCTGTTGCTGGCTGACTCCAGCTATGGTGGCGATAGGGTGAGCAAAGAGGTTCACATGGACGATGTCATGTAACGACGTGGGACC